>NZ_LJJB01000010.1:300000-455000 GCF_001420695.1 Brevibacillus choshinensis
CTTTCTTGCGGACCGTCTCCCTGTTGCAGATTTTTTGGTCACAACCCTGCTAAGCTGCGCTGCAGTCAATGGCTGCGTATATTTCGGATGGTTGCGCTGTCCCGTTTGTGCAAGTCGTCCACGGCTCCCATTTGCTCTCGCAACACGAACACCAAAAGCTTGCATCGCCCAATGCACAGGAAAAGCGATCGACAGTCTGCCATCCGCAGAGCCAGCAAAGTTCACGGCCGCGGCATAATTGCCAGTAGTCAGCCATACCGATCCGGAGTCGCCCGCAAGCGAGACTGCCCTCTGACCCCGGATCACCGTCTGGTTGCGAAATCGTATCGTTCCCAATCCACCGAGACTGCCATAGTCGACGTCGATGTCCGTATGAATGGACTCGACGACTCCACTCACACGTCCAGTCGTACGACCCACTTTCTTGAACCTGGCACCTACTGCATACCCGCGCACGTGACCCCGTACAGAACCTACCGTTGCGTACCGAGGCGCAAGGAGGCCATTGGAAGTCGGGATGGATAGGGCGGCATCCATATAGTTGATCGCATTCCTTTGCAATCGCACAAACCTGTAGAGCCTTCCAATCCGACTCACGCCAGACCGCCCTCCGTCAGCCCCTCCTGGTTGGATCGTTTCTGTATAGCCGCTGGAATTATTCCGATTCAGCACATGGTTGTTGCTCAGCAAGTAGCGCTGAGCACGCCGCGCTGCTTGGGAGACGATCAGTCCAGCAGTCCCTGATATGCCTGGATAGCCGACACTATAGCCTGCGACGACTGGCCGGATTCTACGACGAAAGGCCCCTCTCGCCACTGTCGGACGGGCAATGGGATGGCAGCAGCAACGACCTGACACAATGGTCCTCACCGGTACCGAGACATGTCCCTTTGCTCGATGCCTTTTGACAAAGACACAGCTCGGGCAGCGTTTGGCCACAGTCGCACTCGCATCGATGGTATACATCACGATACAGGCACCGCCCTTTTTATCTTTTCCATTCACATAGCCTACTCCGATGCCGATGACACCCGGCATCCCCTTCCACTTTTTCAGCAACTGTTGTTTGGCTCGCAATGCTTCCCGAAAGGTAGCCATCAGATCCCTTCCTTCCATCGATCGTTTTACATTGCCATCGTATGTAAGACTTGGCCGACTTTATTGGACACCTGACACAAGCTTGACCGCCTTTTTTGCTTTTCTGTACGAAAAAAACCGCCTAGCTCTCTTTTCAAGAGCCAAGCGGTTTTTCGTTTTACTATGGATGTCACTGTATCCGTTTAGGACGCTTCTTGTACAGCAGTTTCCGAAACAGACTGTTGCATATTTTTATTCGTATGAACGAGTACAATGTTCAGAATGACTGCTGTCAACGAACCTGTTACGATTCCGTTTTGCAACAGCATTTTCGCCATAGTAGGCAATTGATCAAACATGCTTGGGACAGCAGCGGAACCCAGTCCAACCGCGATACTGCAAGCGGCAATCAACAAGTTTTCGTTTTGGCGCAAATCTACCTGGGACAGGATATTGATCCCGGAAGCGACAACCATACCGAACATCGCGATCATCGCTCCGCCCAATACCGCATTCGGTACGATAGTGGTCAGCGCAGCCAGCTTTGGCAGCAGACCCAGTACTACCAGAATCCCACCCGCGCCGATCATCACGTCGCGCGTTTTAATCCCTGTCAGACTCACCAGTCCGACGTTTTGCGAAAAGGCCGTGTACGGGAATGCATTGAAGATCCCGCCCAACACGATTGCGACCCCTTCCCCTCGCAAGCCTTTTACCACATCTTCCTTGCTTACGTCTTTGTTCGTTACTTTTCCGAGGGCGAAATAAACGCCTGTGGACTCTGCCATGCTAATGATGTTCACGAGAATCATGGTGATGATGGCAACGATACTAAATTGCGGTGTACCAAAGTAAAAAGGTTCCACAATGCTGAACCAGGAGGCGCTTGCAACGTTGGCAAAGCTGACCATCCCCATAAAATAAGCCACTACAGTACCGACAATCAGACCGAGCAAAACCGAAATGGCACGAATAAATCCAGTAAACAGACGATTGATAAGGAGAATAATAACGAGTGTTCCCAAAGCCAGAAGCAGATTGCGAGGAGCGCCGAAATCTGGCATTCCTTGACCACCAGCCACATTGTTCATCGCTACAGGGATCAGGGAAAGACCGATGATGGTCACGACTGAGCCTTGTACGACTGTCGGGAAGAAACGAAGCAGCTTTCCGAATAAGGGAGCCGCCAGGACAACGAAAATACCGGAAATGATAATCGCGCCATAGGCCGTCGCAAGGTTACTCGTAGAGGCAATCGCGATGATCGGACCCACTGCCGTAAAAGTACAGCCCAGTACGACCGGGAGGCGAATCCCTGTGTAACGAGTCCCTAGAACTTGCAATAGAGTGGCGATACCGCAAGTAAACAAGTCTGCTGCAATCAGATAGGCGATTTGTGCCGGGGTCAGATGAAGCGCTCCCCCGATGATCAATGGCACGACGACAGCTCCCGCATACATGGCCAAAACGTGCTGCAAGCCCAGTGTTACCACTTTTTGTTTGGATAACATACGTTTTTTTCTCTCTCCCTCTATTTATTTGTTTTAAGCGTGTGTTGCAGCTGGTTCAATAAAATGAATCTCACCTGGAGACATAGACTGGATTCGAGCCAGGGACTCAATGCGGATGCCCTCTTTCTCCAACAATCCTCGACCTTCCTGAAAGCTCTTTTCAATCACGGCACCAATTCCGACGAGATGTGCTCCCGCGTCCTTGATGATTTGCGTAAGTCCTACCAGAGCGGCGCCAGTAGCCAGGAAATCGTCGACGATCAACACGCGATCCTCCGCTTGCAAATATTGTTTGGAGACGCTGATTTGGTACGTTTCCTGTCTCGTAAAGGAGTGCACAGGTGCCGAATACACTTCCTCGGTCAAGGTAACCGCCTTTTTCTTTTTCGCGTAAATAAAGGGAACGCCCAGCGCAAAAGAGGCCGCCAGAGCAAAGTGGATTCCGCTTGCTTCAATCGTCACGACTTTGGTCACATTCTGATCACGAAACAGCTCGGCAAATCTTTCGCCGATCTTCATCGTCAGCTGTGGATCTACCTGGTGATTCAAGAAAGCGTCCACTTTTAATACGGATGCAGATAATACCTTCCCGTCACGGATGATGCGCTCTTGTAGTTCTTTCATCTATTTTCCCCCTCCATGGATGTAAAAAGTTTTCAATACTTTGAAACAAAAGTAAGCCCAGAGAGAACAGATCACGGGTTGGTAAGATCGAAAATACCAACTCCAAGTGAAATCTGTCCCTCTAGGCTTGTATTTTTCCTGAGGTGCAGCACGCTATTGAATCGCGCAAACATCACACGTTCCTGTCAGCCCTATTTTTGAAATCACTAAAATAAGGAAAGGATCGTGGACGCTCTCTCACTCGTAGTCAGGCGATTTACGGTCACCCGGTAGAAACTGTTGGGCCTTATTCCCAAAATTATACGAGCCTTACTATGCTTTTTGGATATTGACCAATCTATCATATCTCCCAGCCTAGGAGCAAGCGTTAATTTTTGAAAGCCCCCAGAGCCGTTTTCCCCTTGAAAAACACGGAAAGAGCCCCCGAAAAATCGAAGGCTCTCTTTCCTATCGCTTAGGCTTGCGTTGCCGCATTTGCACGTTAATCTTTTTCCACTTATCCTTCTCAGCAGCCTGCAGTTTCGCGTCTTCTTTGCGTGCCAGATGGGCGAGCTCCCTTTGTAGCTTGAGATAGCTGTCGAATCTGGCTTTTTCCAGAGAACCATCAGCGATGGCTTCTCGGACTGCGCAGCCTGGCTCCTGTTCATGTTGACAATCGTTAAATCGGCATGTCTCTGCGATTGTCTCAATATCATCGAACGCTCCGCGGAACCCTTCGTCTGCTTCCCACAGCTGCAGCTCTCGCATTCCTGGCGTGTCAATCATCAAGCCTCCGCTCGGCAAGAGGAACAACTCCCGGTGCGTCGTCGTATGTCGCCCACGATCGTCACCTTCACGGACTTCGCTCACTCGCTGCATATCCATGCCACTCAGCTTATTGATCAAGGTGGATTTGCCGACCCCTGAGGAGCCCATCAACGCAATCGTCTTGCCTTCTCCCAGATAGGGTGCCAGCTCCTCCAATCCTTCGCCGCGCTCGGAACTGACGACGTGAACAGGTACTCCGATCGCTACGGATTCCACTTCACGCAGCCTGGCTTCCAGATCGTCGCATAAGTCGGCTTTGCTCAGCACGATGACAGGCGCTGCGCCGCTCTCCCATGCGAGAATCAGATAGCGCTCCATTCTGCGAATATTGAAGTCGTTATTCAGCGCGTTTACCAAAAAGACGGTATCTACGTTGGCTGCCACGATCTGCTCTTCCACCGTGCCACCCGCTACCTTGCGGGAAAACTTGCTTTTGCGTGGCAAGAGAGCATGAATCGTCGCTTTCTTTTCCTCAGCACGCGGACTGATTACGACCCAGTCCCCGACGGCCGGATAATCTTCACGACCTGTGGCTTCGTATCTCAGCTTTCCTGTTACCTCACCCAAAAGCTCACCATGCTCGCTCAATAGGCGGTAGATGCGTTTATGTTCCAGTGTGATGCGTCCTACACTGTAGCCTTGTTCGGCAAAAGGGGCAAAATGATTGGCAAACGTATCATTCCAGCCCAAAGTTTGTAAGGTTTGTTGTACTTGTTGATTCACGAACGGATTCCCCCTGCAAATGGTTATAATTCATGGCTATATGTGCCAAAACCAGTCACAGTCGAATCCTCAAATCATGAACGGTATTAGTGTTCGCTAGAAAGGAGGATTCCTGTGACCCCGATTGCTACAATCTCTACAAATTTTGCGTTTGTCATATAACATCTCTCCTTTTCAAACCGTTCCATCCAGTTTGATCATTATTTCCCAGTTATTGTACCACAAAATGCTGTAGATGCAACAGAGTCAGTCTCCCCCGCCTCCACCGCCATCGCTACCTCCGCCACTGTCGGAGCCACCATCGCTATGGCTGTGTCCGTGGCCCCAGCCATCGGAATCATCACGGCGCGGATCGCTATCCACGTAATACGGCGCACCGCTGTCAGAAGACGAGTGAGAACGTCCGCGTCCACCCTTCTTTGCGCTCGTTGTCAATACCATCATCAAGATGATAAACATGAACACAATGACAATAAAAATTTCCACTTGCTCCACTCCCCTCTGCGCTCAGCCCTGAACGTCAGTTGTACAACCCCAGTATAGCATGTTTCCCTACCACTCATGGCATGGACTGTCATTTCAGGGGGAGTCTGGTGGAATCGCGTCCATTATCCTGCTGTCCTGCCATGCATCGGAGCTATCGCCAGTATATTCGCGATAGCAAAAACACGATACGCTTTTCGGGTGTAGCAGTAGGCCTTGATCCGCTGACCTGCGGAATCCAGCTCAAGGATCCGCACGATCCGCCTACTTGTCTCCCCGTTTTTACCCAGGTAGATCATTTCGATGATTTGCTGTCGCTCCCAATATCTGTTCAGTTCACGAATCATCAAGTTTCACCGCCATTTCATCTGTAGGATCATCTTATCATCCAGAACGTTTGTTCGCAAGTTTTGTTCGCATAAAATACGAACACACAAAAGAAGACACATGCCCCAAGGGAGCACATGTCTTCTTAGCTTATCTCATTTTTTTCTCATGGCCTTGCCGTACACGTAGACGATTGGAGACAGTAATACTGCCGCCACGATCAGGGATGCCCGGATGGACACGCGACTGCCAATCCATCCGACTACAGGACCTCCAGCCGTCTGCCCCAGCGCATTGGATTGACTCAGCATGGATAGGACGGTAGCCCGTACGTTGCTCGGGATGTTCAAGTTTAGCCACGTATCATACAGCGGACTGCTGATCGCCTCGATAACTCCGATCAGCAGCAAGGAGCTGAGCGCCCACCAGAAGTTCGGGGACAGTGCAAAGGACAATAACAGGACAATCCGCAAGCTCGTCAAGACGAACATCCCTACCATGACAGCCCGTTCGTTGTTGACATCCAGCCGCTTTTCCGTGAATTTTACGGCAAACAGGCCCAGAAAGGCAGTGAGCGCCGCGATCACCCCAAACCAGACAGCCATGGAAAAGGGAATGGACTTTGGAAAGCCCACATCCGTGATCAAATGCGCTTCCCGCAATCGGTCATACCCTTCTGAAGCTGCCCCACTAAATAGGGTAACGATCAGAATCAGGAGCAAGATCGGCTGCGAACGCACTACCTTCACGCCCGACAGCCACGTCGTCTTCATTTCTTTCCACTGCGACGAATCTTTCTCCCGCTTTCGAGGTGTGAAGCCCTTTTCTTTCATAAAGAAGATCAGGAACAACCCGAGGGCCACATACATCAACCCGCCAACAAAGTAAGGGAGTTGGGTACCCAACGTTGACAAACCGACGCTCAATCCGATTCCTGCCATCGTAGCCACGAGCGATACCCGCTTGGCTCGCATGAACAGACTGCCCAAGCTTTTTTCCCCTACTTCGTCTGCAATCCATGCCGTATCCGCACCACTGATAAAGGTGTGGCCGACTCCAAAAAACACTTGTGCCAGGAGCACCCAGCCTAATACCGGAAGAAAAGGCACCCATTCCTGCAAGGGTCCGATCACTCCCTGTAGTGCAAATCCACTACCGAGGACAAACGTGCCGACAATGATTGATAGACGTCGACTGTAGGTGTCTGCTACCACTCCCGTAACTCCTTCAAACAGGACCACCGTGAGCTCCAGCACGGTACCTACGATCAACAGCTCCAAAGGAGACAGCCTCAATGTGGCAATGTAGAAGACAGCGTAGGTCGTAAACATGGTCGCGTTGGCCAGAGCCGTGATAAAACGCATGATCAAATACAATTGTGTCGCATTCATTTTCATAGGAACAATGATCCGCCCTTTTCGGCAGATGGACACGTTCCGTTTTCTTGCCTACCTACTGCTGCAAAAGCGTACGTGTCACTCTACCGTATCATTTTCTTTCTTTTGTGGGTGAGTTGCAGCTGTATTACGTACTAACATGGTTCATACACCTCCGAGTTTTGTTAGTCTTATTATAATAAATTTGGAATTTTTGACCAGAAAAATCATTTTCCTTCACATTCAATAACCTTTAGCAGGCTGGAAATCGTGGAAAGATGCATCGCTTCATGGCAGAAGGCAAAGTTGCAGACTTCTCCTACGGTTTCAAATCGAACGGGTCCCATCTCAATCGGTGCTTTCAAAATCTCATCCATAAGGGCAGGGGAAATCTCCGACAAGCGGTTGAGCTGTTGGGAGAGGTAATGCATCAGCTCTTCTTTAGAAGGCGGCTGACTGGTCCAATCGGAAGGTTTCGTCCCGGTATGAAAGAAGCCTGCATACGATTCAGGCAGATTGGAGTGAAATGGAAATCCAAGTGAGAAGAAGAAATCAAGGGCAAAGACGATATGGCCTACATTCCAACGAATCGTGTGATTGAATGCCTCCGGTTGGATATCGAACTTTTCTTCAGGGATGGATTGAATTTGATGAAGCGCAATTTGGCGAACCGTTTTACCCGTATTCAAAATTGTTGTAGCCATGATGGCATTCCTCCGTTTGGTTTGGATTCACTTGCAACGCCATCTTACCCCCTAAATCACTGCCAACTTGATCCTTTTCACTGCCATACAGTGCCTATTTCACTGATTCCCCTCGTTTTTTTGAAAAAAGAAAGAAAAAACGAAAAAACGCCCAACCGTTTTTGGGACTGTTGGACGTAATGGATCACATTCAAGCCGTTTCCTTTTCTTTTAAACGCAAGGCAACCAGACGCGCCCCTGCATTTTGCCAATTATAAAACGTCCGCTCGGGCACATAGGTCCGAAACCATTCCAAGGCTTCCTGTGCCGTGTCGTCGAGAAGGTCATCCGAATACCGCCGGTTATACGGTTTGATCCCGTTTATGTAGGGAAAATAAAGCGCATTGTAGTACCGCCACTCATCCGATGTTCCGAAGTTCTCGCCCTGGCGAGGCTTCATCTGTTCGATTGATTCCGTCAATATGGCTTTCAGCTCAACGGCTCGCTCGATCACCTCGATCGGCCCTCCCCGCTTTTGCAGACGTTGTTCGATGAGTCTCAAGTTGGTCAGCGGATTGGTAGCGAGACGCTCCAAATCTCCGAAATGGCTCAGCGCTCGTCGCGTATAGCGATACAGACTTTCTTCGTCCATTTCCTCCTGCAGAGCAGATTCATCCACCAGCACAGTCAGACGATCGACCATCCGTATTTGCGAGCTTTCTTCCCTTAGTTTTGGGAACGTCACAAAAGCGATATTGTCGAGCAAGGTACGCAACGGATGATTAAAGACCTGTAGTGCAATCGTGAGCATCATGATCGCTAGCAAGAGAACGACCATGGCAAGCTGCAAGCCTGTCCCCCAGAGAATCGTACAGATCACCAAGCCTGAAAACAGTATGGTGTAAAAAACGGAGTAGTCCAACGATCGAAAAAAATCCGGTAGCCACGCTTCACCCTGGCTTTTGATTTCCGTAGCGGTCGTCCCTACCCCAAACAGGAACAGCGCCACACCGTTTCCCATCAACACCCAGCTACTCGATGCTGCTTCCGGTAAAAACGCACACCAGAGTCCGCCCAAGACTGGGACAATCAGAGGGGATAGAACTGCTTTTGGCAGTACAGTCTGCTCGCTTTTGGCAGAAAAACGAAAGAAAGCGAGGATCGAAAAAACGAGTCCTAGCATGATCACGAGCAGGAGGATCGTGTACACCACTCGAAACGTCCCTGCCGTTCCCATCACTCCTATGATCAAGCTCCCCAGCATGCCGAGCGGAAGCAAGACGTATTTCCACCGCGAAAACAAATGGTCTGTCCGCCCCTCGTCCCTCGCCCGCGTCAAGAGTAGAGCTCCTTGCACGAACAGGAACGGAAGAAACAATGTAGCCTCTCTTAGCCCCATCATACATTCACTCAGCTTGTCGGCGAGCGAAAATGGCAGCAGGATGGATGAGACCATGCATACAGCTACCAGTAAAAGAGCTGTCCCTGTGAATGCCATGCGCCCATTACGGATATCCCGCCGTAGCATATACAGCCCTAACCAATAGACAAAAGCAAACCCTGCAACCTGTGCGATTAGCGCTCCGATTGACATCTACTCACCCCGTTCTTTTTTCCACTTTCCCCCTTTGTATGATACAAAAAATGGAAGGCGTTTAGGAGTCCTATTTTCTGAACCCTCCTATGCACAAAAAAGCCGCGCAGAAATGATTCTGCACGGCTAGGCTACTCTCGGTTCCTATGCTTTTTTGCGGAACATGCTCACGATCGCGAGCAGCAGTGCCAGTCCGGACAAGACCAAGGACAATGTGTTGCTGCTTCCTGCTGCATTCGCTGATTCTTGAGCTGGTGCTGGTGCTGCAGTCGCTGGCTGTCCATGCTCGTGCCCCGCTTCCCCTACACCTTCTTTGATCGTCGTAACAGATGCAGGTGTTTTTGAATCGGGAGCGCCCGTCCACTCTACCACTTCACCGTCTGCATAGGTCTGATACGCCTTCCAGGAAAGGCTACCCGCTTCTTTCGGGTTCGCTCCGACAAAAGAGAACTCCGTGAACTCATGCGCCTTGATTCCGCCAGCAGTCGCTGTCCAAACCAGTGCTGTGTTGCGGCCATCCTTGTCTTTTTCAAACTCGTAGGTCCAGCCAGGAATCGGTTGAACCGTGCTTACTTTCACTTCTGCCGGGAATTCGAGCTTTACCTTGGTGGTATTGACATCTTTTTCTACCGGTACACGGACCGTATATTTCTCATAAGCACCCGTGGTTGTTTCTTTCGGATAGACGTTTACGTGTGCTTGTGCAGCTGTCGCGAGTGTCAAAATTGCTCCTGCCATTAGTACGCTGCTCATCCATTTTGTAACTTTCATCTAGAAAACCCTCCTAATGATTGTGTTGATTCGTCACTGTCGTTTCTGTCGTAGCTGTCGTTTCCGTCGATGCCGTCGGATAATTGATCTGGCTCATCCACAGCCCTGCCAGGATCGCCACAATCCCGAAAAGAATCTCCCAGCGCAGCAGCTTGGCCTGCAAACCATTCGTCTTGCGCCAACGCTTCGTCTGACGGTAGGCGATTGCCAGCATGACACATACGGATGCCACTTTCACATACAGCAGGTAGCTCCAGGTCAGTGAGCTTTGCAAAATACTCACCACGTTCGTCTGGACAGCCAGCATCACGAGCCCTGTCAGCACGGCCAGCACGGACGCGATGGCTACTGTCCGCAAAAAGAACTGCTTGAACGGTTCGTTCCCACGTTCACTATGCTTGAAGGTCAGCCATAAATAAATGAGTGCGCCCATCCATATCGAAACGGTCAGGACATGCAGCAGCCTGAGAGTAATAGACAACCACACCGGGGATATCCCCCATGCATGGCCACCAAAAGCCTGTGCGCAAATCAAAACCAGCCACAACGCTACATACCAGCCCGTCATCATACCCGGGATTGCCAACAAGATCAGCAAGGCAAAGGACACGAGCAGCATAATCGCAAATGGAGACTGCATCAGCAACGACCAGTTCCCTTGCCAGAGCGAGTCGGTTAGCGATACGGCAGTGAGTGCTTCATCATAGAGAAACCAGAGGAAAACCAATCCGACCAGCGCAAGGCCCCAGCCGATCTGTCTACCAATCCCCAGCAACTGAGAAAATGCTGGTAATCCATAGCGTTGTCCTCTCCATGCCAGCAAGTACAATCCTCCCCCCAGCAAGATAATTCCTTGCGTGAGGTAACGATATACGATTAAATAGCTGTTATCCGGTTTTTTCTCGGTCGGATCTATTACCGTGGCACTTTTATGTCCAATCGAAAAGGACACACGCTCCTCTACGGGATGTCCGTCCTCTGACACCACTGATACAATCGCCACATACGTACCTTCCGAAAGCTCAGGTAGCTGCGCGTTCAACTGCGAAACGTCCCCTGGTTGCAATGTCGGGCGATTCAGCTGGACTTCTTCACCCTTCGAATCATACAGGTGTACAGCCACCAGATCAGGCTCCAGTGCTTCCGTAAACCGCAGGGAGATCTGTCCCGGGTTGGCCTGCAGAACCTCTCCATCTTTTGGCTGGCTGCCCATCAGTCCTGCGTGTGCCTGTACGGTCGTCGCAGCGGTACTCATCACGAAGAACAGGGCGAGCCAAAGCAAGGCCAGGTATCGTTTCATGCTCATCACCATCCACTTTACTTCCGTAGCCTTAGCACTGGTTTTATCCTATCAAACTTATTTGAATGCCCATATGGCTCAAACGGGCTATCTGCTGTGACGAATTGTTGAAGCTTCATTGACACGCAAAAAAGCACACTGCGGAAGCCATTTCCATAGCGTGCTTTCCCTATATCGATCCCGCTATTTTTTAGGCAAATTCAGCTGCCAGGAAACCCCGAAACGATCAGATAGCCAGCCGAACTTTTCGCTCACTGGCGTAGGTGACAGCGGCATGAGAACGGTGCCACCTTCAGACAGCTTCGCAAACAAATGCTCAACTTCTTCTGCGGAATCACACTCTACGTACAAGGAAATCGATGGCGTAAAGGTAAAATCGTGCGAGACGATACTGTCGATGCACATGAATGTTTGATCTTTCAGCGAAAAAGTCGCATGCATGACACTTCCCTCCGCTGTAGCTGCATCCGGGCCGAACCGATGAATCGTGTGTATCGCGGATGAATCAAACACCGAAGTATAAAAATTCATCGCCTCTTCCGCTTGTCCAGTAAACATAAGAAACGTCGTAATTTTTTGCTTGGCCGCTTCCACGACACCTCAACCCCTCTGCTTATACTCGCTTCCTTTTTTCCTGCTTCCTAGCCTGCCCTCGATTTGACAGTCAAATTCCTGTTCACTGCTTGTACACCTAGACCTGACCTTTACCAACCTGCTACTACTATCTCAACTTCCTGATTTTATTGTCCAGTCAAAAAGAAGAGCCCGAGAACTTTTCGTTGTCCCGGGCCTTCCTTTTGTTCACGAGTCTTGCACCCCAAAATATGGTTACGGCCTGCTGTCCCGAATAACACGATTCGTCGTAGTCGTTCCGTTGATCCTGTGACGATGACCGTTTGTAAATTGCGTGAGAACATCAACTCGATGAAAATGGTTGGGTCCTCCACCAAATGCTCCGGTACCGTTGATGGACAGGCCTGTTCTTCCAAAATACACATGGCGATGTCCATCCGAGGTCGTCGTGATTGCGCGGAACGTATGAAAATGCGAGCGAGCACTCGGCACCCGTACCACAATGTCTGATACGTTACTAAACAAATGCCGATGACCCCGTACCAACGAGGTTACTCCTTCCATGCGGTGCCGAACTCGATTGACGCGAGAAGCTTGCTTTTTGCCGTACTTTTTCTTTGCGATTGAAATCCCTCTTTTCTTGTGAATTGCTATACATTATGAACAAGCCGTTGCATTGGAAACGGCACAATGCAGATTTGTACACATGCTGAAAGCGGAAAAAGAATATTAAAAAAACCGAGACTGGCTTTTCATCCAGTCCCGGCATCTTTTTATCTTCCGCTCTTCATTTCTGTCCAGTAGCGATCGTAGTCTTGCAGTGTTTCTCCCACGTCAACCAGCCACTCGGCACGTGCGAGGTCTGCTTTGTCTAGGAAAATCATTTTGTTGGAGCGGTATTCTTCGCTGTGCAGCGAGTAAGCCTGCTCGTTTGGATTACTGTATCCGATCGATTCGTAGTTCTTCACGCTGACTTGTGGATCCATCAGGTAGTTGATGAACTTCTCTGCCAAATCTTTGTGCTTGGCACCTTTCGGGATAGCCAATGTATCAGCCCAAATGGTCGCGCCCTCTTTTGGAATCACGTATTCCACATCCGGGTTTTGTGCGTGAACGAACGCAGCATCGCCTGACCAAACCGTACCGATCCACGCTTCTTCTGCGATCATTTTTTGCTTGATGTTATCCGTATCAAAGGCAACGACACCCGGTACGAGCGTTTTGAGGTCCCCAAATGCCTTTTCCAGCTCGCCTTTATTCTTGGTGCTGTTGGAGAAACCGTTTTTGATCAGGGACATACCCATGACTTCACGAGGGTCGTTCAGCAAAATTACACGGTCCTTGTATTTTTCATTCCAAAGATCAGCCCAGCTCGTAGGCGTTTCTTTAACGAACTTTTTATTATAAGCAATACCTGTGATGCCCCACGTGTAGACAACGGAGTGCTTGTTTTCCGGGTCAAAAGGCGGTGTCTGGAAGGTAGACACGATATTTTTCATGTTCGGAATGGCTTCCTTGTTCAGATCTTCCAACAGGCCCAGTTGAATCATCGTAGCAACCATGTAGTCGGACGGCTGAATCAAGTCATAGCCAGATGCGCCTGCCTGGATCTTTGCCAGCATTTCTTCATTACTGCCGTATACGTCGTAATTGACCTTGACGTTGAACTTCTGTTCAAAATCTTTAATGACATCAGGATCAAAGTTATCGGCCCAGCTATAAATATTGAGCACTTGCTCTTCTTGCTTCTCAGATGAAGACGACGAACAACCAACAACAGTCAATGCGAGTGCGGCGGACAAAGCGCCGATCATGAGGGACTTAAAACGTTTCATTTTCTCCTCTCAACCTCCAAATCAAAATGTGATAGTCTTCGAATCTTTGCGTCTGAACAGCTCGGCTATAATCACGAGTAACACGGTACACACAATCAACAGGGTGGATAGGGCGTTTACCTCAGGGGACACACCCCGTTTGACCAAGCCGTAAATATATAAGGGCAACGTCGTAGAATTGGGACCTGCCACAAAAAACGAAATGATGAAATCATCCAGCGACAACGTGAAGGACATGAGAAAGCCTGCCACGATACCCGGCATGATCAAGGGAAGCGTCACATGGCGGAGTGTTCCCCATGGAGTCGCGCCCAAGTCCTGAGCCGCTTCCTCCAGCTCGCCACCCATTTCGGCGAGGCGCGCTGAGATGATGACCATCACGTACGGCATGCTGAATGTGACGTGAGCCATAATCAACGTAGCTTTTCCCAGCTCCATATGAATCTGGCTGAACAGGACGAGCATAGCCAATCCCATCATGATTTCAGGAATAACGATCGGCAAGTAGACCAAGCCATTCACAATCGTACGCCAGCGCAGGGAGTACTGCTTGATGGCAAGTGATGCAGCCGTACCGAGGACCGTCGCCAGAACGCTGCTGATGATCCCGATGGTCAGGCTGTTCGTGAGCGCCTGAATCACTTGTCTATTTTCGAATAAGGAAATGTACCACTTCCAGGTAAATCCGCTCCACACCGCATTAATTCGCGAATCATTGAACGAGTAAAGCATCAGAATGGCTATCGGCAGATACAGGAAGACAAGCATCAGCCAGGAATACCCGGATAACGTGTGTCGACGCCAAGTTTTCATGCTGCTCCCTCCTTCGTCTCGCTGGCTTTAGTCGCACGGAAGTACAGAAGGATCAACAGCATAGACAAGAGCATCAGCACGATGGACAAGGCAGAGCCAAATGGCCAGTCACGCGCAGAGAGAAACTGGTTCTGAATCACGTTACCGATGAGTGCGGACTTTGCTCCTCCCATCACATCCGGAACAATGAACATGCCAATCGAAGAGACAAAGACAAGAATAGAACCCGTCACGACACCCGATTTGGTCATCGGCAGTGTGATGTGCCAAAACGCTTTCCACGGAGTCGCACCCAGATCGGCTGCGGCCTCGAGCTTACGGCGATCCATTTGTTCCAACGATACGTAGATCGGCAGCACCATGAATGGAACGAGTGTGTACACCATCCCCAAGAGTACAGAACCTGAGTTATACAATAAAGGCAGTGGTTCTGTAATGAGCCCGAGCGATTGTAAGATCGTGTTGACCACACCCTGTGAGCGCAGGATGATCACCCATGCATAAGAACGAACCAGGAAGTTAATCCAAAACGGAATCATCACCAGTAAGAGCCATATTTGTTGCTTCGTTCGCTCTAGGCGTGAAATGTAGTACGCGAGTGGATACCCGAACAAAATGGAAAAAACGGTCGTAAGGATAGCGACCACAAACGTGTCCCAAAAAATCTGTCCATACAACGGATCGAGAATCCGAAAGTAATTGTTCAAGGTAAACTCGTAGACAACTTGTCCGTATGTTCCTCTTTTTAAAAAGGACAAGACGACGATCAGGAGCATCGGCAAGACGAAGAGCGCACCCAACCACATCAGTGCTGGAAGCGCGAGAAGTTTTACCGGTTTTTTGTTTAACAAGGCAAAATCACCTCGTCTGCCTGTGACCAGCCAATCGCCACGTGATCATCCACCTGCCAGTCGAGACCGTCACCCGCATATTGATGGGCCATCACAGTCAGGTCTTGTCCATCGAGACGGATAAAGACTTTCCGCAAATTACCCAAGAACACCGCGTCGGTAATTTTCCCTTTGTAACGATGCTTGTCAGGTTGTTCATCGGTCCGGTACAGCTTGATTTTTTCCGGTCGCACAGCCGTGCACGTACCCTCCTGACGGAAGATGTTGTTCTCCCCGATGAAGGTCGCCACGAACAACGTCTGCGGATGGTTGTATACCTCGGCTGGCGAGGCAATCTGTTCGATCCGGCCCTTGTTCATGACGGCGATTCTGTCAGACATCGCCATAGCTTCTTCCTGATCGTGCGTCACGTAAATAAACGTAATGCCCAAGTTTTTCTGCAAGTTTTTCAATTCTAACTGCAAGCTTTTTCTCAATTGATAGTCGAGTGCGCCCAAAGGCTCGTCCAATAGCAACACTCTCGGGTTGTTGATAATCGCCCGAGCGATGGCGACACGCTGTTGCTGGCCTCCAGAAAGCTGCTTCGGTGTACGCTTTCGCAGCTCCGTCAATTGAACGTATTGCAGTACTTCTTCTAGTCGCTGCTTCTGTTCGGCAGCGTTCACTTTTTTCATTTTCAGCCCAAACAAGATGTTTTGCTCCACATTCATGTGTGGAAACAACGCATATTGCTGAAACACCATGTTCATGTCGCGCTGGTAGGGAGGCACGTGGCCCAGCTGTTTGCCATCCAGATAGATTTCCCCTGATGTCGGCTCCTCAAAGCCTGCAATCATCCGCAAGAGAGTCGTCTTTCCACAGCCACTCGGACCAAGCAACGTCAAAAACTCCCCTTCTCCAATGGAAAGAGAGAGTGGGGGGACCACAGCTGCCTCTGCAAATCTTTTTTCAATAGTATCCAAATGTATGATTGTTTTCATTGCGTCATCTCACCATATGTCATAATACTCATAGCAATCTAAGTTACTATATCGAATATGAATCGTTTTGTAAACAGTTTCAAACCCTCCTTCTTTATTTTTTCCTCGTACCTTAGTTGGAGTCCTCACACAAAGAAGCCGGGCAATAGCATGACTATTGGCCCGGCATAATGATGCGCGTTTCCTTATATCGATTCAGAGGTTGGTTTAATTTTCTTACGGAGTGTTTTCGCACCGAGGTAATTCGTCCCAATCACGCCCGCTACAATCAGGACCGCGCCGATCACATGGTACAGCGCCAGATGCTCCTGTAAAAACATCGTCCCTGCTACAACCGTGACCAAAGTAGACAAATTGTTGAATACGCTCAGCTTGGACGCTTCCATCTTGGATAGGGCGAAATTGTTTAAAAACGAAGTGACCAGCGATGATAAAATGCCGAGAAAGAGTACCGAGACGACAAATATCGGGCTTTGAAACGGAGTAAAGAACTGGTTCATGGTTCCATCTGCTACATGTCGAGTGACTGCCCAGACATTAAAGAACAAAAATCCGATCACCGAAACCATATACGTAATGTCTATATAATGAAACGATCGAGTCATCTTCCTCGCCAAGACGCTATAACCGGCTAGAGACAGTGCCGATAGCAGGATGAGAACCGTCCCGATCCCGTTTCCAGCTCCAACCGATGCACCTTTCATGACAAAAATATAGATCACACCTGCTACCGACAGGAACGTGGAGGCTATTTTCAGCAAGGAAGACGTTTCCCTTAAGAAGAAGGTGGCCATCAGCAGTGTAAAGATGGGGACTGTCGCCTGAATAATCCCTGCCTCGGACGACGTGGTGTAAACGAGTCCAAACGTTTGAAGCGCAAAAAACAACGTGGGGTACAGGAAGGTCAACGGCAATAAGGATGCCATTTCCTTTGGTTTTATCGTCAATCGAACCCAGCCGAAAAGTACCGGGATCGAAGCTGCCACGAAAGCAAAGGTAAAGCGGTGTGCCAGCGTATCGATTGGGTTGGCAACAGTCAGAGCCATTTTTACAAAAATAAATGACAGACCGACGATGATCGCGTTGATTATCGCAGCAGTGATGGCTTTATGAGTTGGTGACATACGGGACTCTCCTCTCCTCTAACGCATGTATCCTTTTTCCAGACGGCCGTCTTTCCTTCATAGTAAAGCTACAGCTCTCGTGCTACAATGCAAAAAAAGACAATCTGTTCCGATACAGATTGCCTGGCGGGATGAGGGAATTCTATGCGTAAATACATGTATATGCAGAACGAATTGGAGGCCTTGATCGAAGGAAAGACCTATCGGGAAGGAGACAAGCTCCCCTCCATCCGCGAGCTGGCACGACAATACCAGTGCAGCATGAGCACCGTTATCCGCACCCTCCATGAGCTGGAAAAGCGTCATCTCGTCTACTCCGTCGATAAAAGCGGTTATTACGTCGTCAAAAAGCAAGGGAAGCCTCACACGGCAGTACCTGACATCATCGACTTTGCCACTTCCGCCCCCGATCCAGATGTATTCCCCTATGTGGACTTTCAACACTGTATCAACAAAGCTATCGAGACCTACAAGAATGATCTCTTTCTATACGGAACGGCCCAAGGTCTGCCATCATTGATCTATGTGCTGCAAAAGCAGTTGGCAAACCAGCAAGTATTTACCCAGCCTTCAAACATTTTCGTCACGTCGGGTGTCCAGCAAGCACTTGCGCTGTTGGCGACGATTCCGTTTCCCAATCAAAAGGACACGCTCCTGATTGAGCAGCCTGGCTATCACTTGTTAATTGAGTATTTGGAAACACACAAGCTCCCTGTCATCGGAATCAAGCGCACAGCGCAGGGGCTGGACCTCGAAGAACTCGAGAAACTTTTCCGAAGTGAAAGAATCAAATTCTTCTACACCATGCCACGCTTCCAGAGTCCTTTGGGTACCTCCTACTCTCGGCAAGAAAAGGCAGCGATTGTGGAGCTAGCTCGAAAATACGAGGTGTATATTGTCGAGGACGACCACCTCGCCGACCTGGAACAGGACAGCAAATCCGATCCCATGTTTACCTTCGATCAATCGGAGCACGTCATCTACCTGAAGACCTATTCGAAAATCATTTTCCCCGGACTGCGATTGGGTACAGCGGTTATTCCCGACGCCCTGACCGACACGTTTAATCAATACAAGAGGCTGCTCGATATCGACAGCTCGATGCTGTCGCAAGCAGCGCTGGAGATCTATTTAAAAAGCGGCATGTTTGATCGGCACAAACAGAAAATCCGTAGCTCCTACGAACGCAGATCCCGAGTACTGGCTGACTCGCTGCAACGGGAGCAGGCTGATGCCACAGACCTATTTTCCTATCAAGAAATGAAGTATCCAGGTATTCACACCCATCTCGTTCTCAACGAGAGGCTGTCTGTTTCCCGATTGATTCCTTTGCTGAAAAAGCAATCCATCGTAGTCGAATCGATCGATAAGCATTATTTGTACGCCTTTCCCCGGGAAAACATCCTCAAGCTGAATGCCTCCACGACAAAGGAAGAGGTCATCGAGCAAGGGATCAAACAGCTGGTAGATGTACTTCGCAAAGCTCGCTAGCACGAGGTTGCTGGGCTTCCAGCCTTTGTATAGCTGCAAAAAAATAGAGGATTCGCACCTTCGGCGAACCCTCTAGTAGAAAAGCGGTAGATGATTTGGATCAGTCTTTCTTGGAAACACGGATCTCGCCGTCTACGACATCTACGCGGATCTCTGTTACCCCATCCTCTTCCATCACGAGATCGGCGATACCGTCCTCGATGTATAGTTGGATCACTCGACGCAGTGGTCTTACGCCAAAGGCTGGATGGTATCCTTTTTCGGCCAGCACGGCTTTTGCCTCGTCGGAGATGCTCATCTCCATACCTTGATCCTTCAGATTCCCTACGACATCCTGCAGCAGTACATCCACGATTTTGACGAGATCTTCTTTTTGCAGCTGGTTAAAGGCGATGATGCCATCAAATCGGTTGAGAAATTCGGGCCGGAAGAAAGCCCCCAGCGAATCCAGCACCGACATCGGCTCAGGTGTTTTGGCACCAAAGCCAACAGAAATTTTCCGTTCGCTCACACCCGCATTGCTTGTCGCGATGATGACAGTATCTTTGAACGCGACGGTACGTCCTTGGCTATCGGTGAGTCGACCGTCCTCCAGAATTTGCAAAAACATGTTCTGGACGTCCGGGTGAGCTTTCTCGATCTCATCCAGCAAAATGATGCTGTATGGATTGCGGCGCACACGTTCGGTCAGTTGCCCGGCTTCCTCGTGACCCACATAGCCAGGAGGAGAACCAATCAATTTGGAAACGGAATGCTTTTCCATATACTCGCTCATGTCCAGTCGAATCATCGAGTCGCGGGTTCCAAAGAGCTCCTCGGCCAATACACGGGTCAGTTCGGTTTTCCCTACGCCAGTCGGTCCGACGAACAAGAACGAAGCGATGGGTCTATGTTTTGGTTTCAGCCCTGCCCGGCTGCGGCGAATGGCTTTGGCCACCTGTGACACGGCTTCCGCCTGACCGATGACTTTCTGTTCCAGATGCTCCGCCAGATGTTTCATTTTGGTTTGCTCATCACTCTGCAGCTTTTTCACAGGAATCCCTGTCTTCTGCTCGATAATCTCCTGAATATCTTCGATTCGGACAGTGGCACGCTGTTCGGTGCTGTCCATCATATCCAGATTCTCAAGGAGCTTCGCTTCCTCATCACGCAATTTTGCCGCGCGTTCATAATCCTCTGCTTGGGTCGCTTCCTGTTTCTCTACCCCGATTGATTTCAGACGTGCTCGCATATGTTCTGTGTCATTTGCAGCAGATCGAAGGTTCAGCTTGGAGCCTGCTTCATCCAGCAGATCGATCGCCTTATCCGGCAAATAACGATCCTGAATGTATCGGTTGGAATACTCCACACAAGCTTGAAGCACATCATCTGGGTAAAAAACCTGATGGTAGGACTCGTACTTCGGACGCAGTCCTTTCAAGATCTCCAGCGCTTCTACAACCGTAGGTTCTTTGACGATAACTGGCTGGAAACGGCGCTCCAGAGCGGCGTCTTTTTCAATTACACGATATTCCTTTAACGTCGTTGCCCCGATGACCTGCAGCTCACCACGCGCTAGGGCCGGCTTCAAAATGTTGCCTGCGTCCATCGAGCCTTCTGCCGAACCCGCTCCCACCAGAAGATGTAGCTCATCAATGAATAGGATGACGTTTTTACGCTGTTGCAGCTCCGCAATGATCTGCTTCATTTTTTCTTCAAACTGTCCACGAATACCCGTACCTGCGACGAGGGACGCTACATCGAGCGTATAGACGATTTTGTCACGCAGCTTGACTGGAACATCGCCTTCCACGATGCGCAATGCCAGGCCTTCAGCAATTGCTGTCTTACCGACCCCAGGCTCCCCAATCAGAACCGGATTGTTCTTGCCGCGTCGATTCAAAATCTCAATGACACGGTCAATTTCTCCATCTCGCCCAATAACGGGATCAATCAGACCAGCACGAGCGGCATCGTTTAGATTGCGTCCCGCTCCATCCAGGATTCCTCCGCGTTCGCCAGACGGTGCAGCAGGGTTGGCTGCTTCCGCATTCATAGGTGACTTCGCAAATCCCTGAAGGAAATCATCCAACCCAGAGAACGAAGAAAATGGGCCGAAGTTCATGCCAAGTCCGATTTTGTTCGTCAGCTTGGATTGGCATTCCGTACACAAGTAATATTTTTGCTGCTTACCTTGGACATGTATATTTACAAACACGTTTGCGTTTCGTTGATGACATACTTCACACTGCATAAATCTTACCCCCTATACAGCGAATCTGTAATGGTGTGACTAGTCTTTCTGGTCTTGGTCACAATAACGAAAGGATCATATGATCTTCAAAATGTTTGACCTTTACTGACCTTCCGATGACCTTATTATAGTTTGACCTTCTTTGACTTTCAAGAGGAAATCACTAGAAATTTATATCAGTATTGATTCGATTCTTATCCCTTCCTATAATTATGAGGAAAGATAGAAAGTCAGGGGGCATTTCCAATGAATACACTCGCGTACGGACTTCTTGGGCTGGTTGCCCGGACACCTAGTTCCGGTTACGATTTAATGCTCCAATTACAGCCATACTGGCAAGCCAAGCACAGCCAGATTTACCCGCTGTTGGCCAAATTGGAGCAAGAAGGATACATGCAATTTACTCGTGTACACCAGACTGACCGGCCTGATAAAAAAGTGTATTCCATTACGGATAAAGGTGAAATAGCCTTGAAAATGTGGCTCGCGGAACCGACTGCTGAGCCTGTCGTTCGAGATGAACTCGTACTAAAAGCGTACTGCCTGCAGCTCACCGACGAAAAGGCGGCGCATGCGATGTTTAGAGAGCGCATCGACCATTGTCGCGAACAAGCACAAATGTTTGAGCATATTATGAAAGAGATGGAGCAGCAAACAGAAGGACATCCCGATCATCCTGACCACCCTGCTTTTAGCGACTATATTTTGCTCTCTTGGGGCTGTAGACGCATGCAGGAAGACATGAAGTGGTGTGAATGGGTATTGGAATTACTACAAAAAAGGAAAAAGGAGTAGCTCCTGACAAAAAGGCTCCTCCCTCGGACAGATACTGAGGATGGGAGCCTTTTTTACATGGGGACTTATGGATGGGAGTGGGCGAGTGCCAAGAGCGTAAAAAGGAGCCTTCCCGTTGTCTCAGTGAGACGGCCAGGAAGGCTCCCCGAATTGCACGAAATCGTTATTTCTTTGTGATCAGTTCCAGATCAACTGGGATGTTGCTCTCTACTTTTTCACCTTTTGCTACTTTCAGCGCAGTTTGCACAGCTGTTTCCCCGATCGCAGCAGGTTTTTGTGCTACAGTCGCGCCCATTTTGCCGTCATTAACAGATTTCACTGCATCGTCTGTCGCGTCGAAGCCTACTACGATGATGTTTTTGCCTTGTGCTTCTACGGCTTGCAGGGCACCCAGCGCCATCTCGTCATTGTGTGCGAACACAGCTTGTACGTCTTTGTTGGACTGCAAAATGTTTTCCATAACGCTCAACCCTTTTGCGCGGTCGAAATCGGCAGGTTGAGACGCTACTACTTTCACGCCTTCTTTGTTGTCTACTGCTTCGTGGAAGCCTTTACCGCGGTCACGTGCTGCGGAGGTACCTGCGATCCCTTGCAGCTCGACGATGTTGCCTTTACCACCCAATTTTTCCAGGATGAAATCGCCAGCCATTTTTCCGCCTTTTACGTTATCAGAAGCAATATGAGAAACCACTTGTCCGCCTTCTGCTGCACGGTCAACCGTGATTACAGGAATGTTTGCTTTGTTGGCTGCCTCTACTGCTGTTACGATCGCAGCACTGTCAGTCGGGTTGATCATAATGACGCTCACTTTTTTCTGGATCAGGTCTTCTACACCGCTGATTTGTTTCGCCGTGTCATCTTGCGCGTCTACGACCAACAGCTCAGCTCCTGCATCCTTGGCAGCTTTCTCAGCGCCTTCTTTCAAGGAAACGAAGAACGGATTGTTCAAGGTGGAGACAGCCAAACCGATCGTCACTTTTCCACCTGCATTGCCGCCTGTGTTGCCAGTGGATTGCTCAGGTGCCTTGTTTTCCAGATTGGATGACGTGGAGCAGCCTGCAAGTACCCCCAATACCAGCGACGAAGCCAGAGCCATCTTCAAAAATTTCTTCATAACGATTTCATCCTCCTTAAGTCAAAGCTTTTTTTATTTACTTGCTTTAGATCGGTCCAAGAGTACTGCGATGAGAATAACCGCCCCTTTGACTACCGACTGGTAGAAGGACGAGACATTCAGCAGATTGAGACCGTTATCTAACACACCGATGATCATCGCACCAATCAAGGTACCGACGATCCAGCCACGTCCACCGGACAGGCTCGTACCACCCAAGACTACCGCAGCAATCGCGTCGAGCTCGTAGGATGTCCCTGCTGTCGGCTGAGCCGAATTCAGTCGGGAAGTGAGGATAATCCCACTCAGAGCAGCGAACAGACCGCTGATCGAGTACACCAGCACTTTTACCTTGCCCGTGCTGATCCCGGACAGCTTGGTCGCTTCTTCATTGCTACCAAGCGCGTACACATGTCTACCAAAGGTCGTATGACGAAGAATGAAATAAAGGATCGCAAATGAAATCAGCATCCAGATGACAGGCATCGGAATATCCAAGAAGAAGCCTTTCCCCAGCATGGCGAAGTCAGGATTAAGTCCCGTGATCGGTCTACCTTCTGTGTAGACGAGCGTCAGACCACGGAAAACCGTCATCGTCGCTAACGTACCAATGAACGGAGCCACTTTCCCTTTTGCCACAATCACACCGTTGATGGCCCCCATGACCACACCCGCCAAGAGTCCGATCAATACAGCCAACCATGTGTCCATGCCGCTTGCCATAAGCCCTGCTGTGATTGCGCTTGCAAGAGCCAACATGGACCCTACGGACAAATCGATTCCACCCGTCAAGATCACGAACGTCATCCCAAAGGCAATCAGGGCGTTAATCGAAATCTGACGCAGTACGTTGAAAATATTGCTTATCGTCAAGAAATCACTGTTGATAATCGATAGGACGATGACAATCAAGGCGAGCCCAAGCAGCGGGCCCATTCTCTGTAAAACATTAAACCGCATGGCTAGTCCCTCCCGTCGCTGCATGCATAATCAATTCTTGTGTTGCCTCTTCCCGTGTAAACTCACCGGTGATGCGCCCTTCGTGCATGACCAGCACCCGATCGCTCATCCCCAGCACTTCAGGGAGCTCAGATGAAATCATTACGATCGCAACCCCATCCTGCGCGAGTCGATTCATGATGTCGTAAATTTCTTTTTTGGCACCAATGTCGACACCGCGAGTCGGCTCATCCAGAATCAAGATTTTTGGTTGAGTCGCCAGCCATTTGCCGATAACGACCTTTTGCTGATTCCCGCCTGACAGCGACCCGACGATTTGCTCACCGCCAGCCGTCTTAATGAACAGGCGCGAAATGGCGTCATTGCTGAGCAGCTGTTCCTGGCTTGGCTTCATGACCCCGAGCGAAGAGACTTTCTCCAAATTGGGCAACGAAATGTTTTCCCGAACCGAGAGCGACAAGACCAGCCCTTCTTCTTTGCGGTCTTCCGTCACGAGCGCGATTCCCGCTGAAATCGCGTCCATCGGGCGTGTCACCCGAATAGGCTGACCGTCTACGAGAATTCGTCCTTCTCGCACTTTCTCCAAGCCGAACAACGCTTTGGCCATTTCCGTACGGCCTGCCCCCATGAGCCCGGCCACTCCGACGATCTCCCCGCTTTTGACGGAGAACGAGATGTCTGAGAGCTTGCCTTTGACACTCAGGTTCTCGACACGCAGTCGTTCCTCGCCCCACTCTACCTCAGCTTTTGGGAAGCGATCGGTGATTTCACGACCGACCATCATTTTCACGAGTTCATCCAGATTCGTCCCGGCGGTCTCTACGGTTCCCACGTACTGACCATCACGCAGGACGGTGATTCGATCGCTCACCTGAAATATCTCTTCCATACGGTGCGAAATGTAGACCATCCCTACGCCTTTTTGTTTGAGCGACGCGATCATATCAAAGAGGGCGTCTATCTCACGGTTGGTCAGGGCTGCCGTTGGTTCATCGAGTACGAGGATGTCTGCCTGCATGGAAAGTGCTTTGACAATCTCGATCATTTGCTGTTGACCTACGGACAGATCGCCGACCATCGTATCCGGGTCCAGCTTGATCCCCAGCTGATCGAGCCAGCGCTTGGTCTCCTGCCTCATCTTGCGCCAATTGACCAATCCGGTCTTGCCGTACGTGTATTCACGTCCGAGAAATATATTTTCCATGACGGACAGATGGGGAATCAGATTCATCTCTTGGTGGATAATCGCGATCCCTCGACTGGAGGCGATATCAGGCGTCATCTTTTCCTGCGTCTCGCCCTTGACGATGATCGTACCCGCATCCCGCTCGTAAATGCCGCCGAGAATTTTCATCAAGGTAGATTTACCAGCTCCATTCTCCCCCATCAAAGCGACGAGCTCGCCGCTTTTCAGGTTCAACTGGACGTCGTTTAGCACCTTGACCCCAGGGAACGATTTGCTGATTCCTTTCATCTCCAATAGGAATGCTGACATGTGTACTCCTCCTCCCTTCGCCGTGTTAATTTAAAACGTCACACCTGCTTGTAAGATGACATTGGCAAATGGTGTGCACTCACCGGTACGAATGATCGCTTTGGTCTCTTTCGTGAGCGCTTTGAATTCTTCATGGCTGACACTGGACAGCTCTACGCCAGGCAGCGCAGCCTCTAGGTAAATATGAGTGCTCGGCTGAGCTGTGATCAGTTCCTCGGCAAAAATCGCCTTCTCTACTTGCATCTCTATCAAAACCGCATTCAGCACCTCAAAAAACGAGGGCAATCCGGGTACGATCGCCAAATCGATACGGGCCACAAAGTCTGGAATGGGCAGTCCAGCGTCACAAATGACAATCCGGTCTGTATGTCCTAGCTGACTGATGAGGGCTGAAATCTCGCTGTTTAAAATGCCTTGTTTTTTCATAATGTCCCCCTTACTCTGCGATGAATTCCTCTACTTGTGCGAGGGTAGGCATTCCCGCCTGTGCGCCCAGCTTGGTTACCGCAAGCGCAGCCACTTTTGTAGCGAATGCGATTGCCTCTCCGACCGCTGCGCCACTTGCTAATGCGTAAGAGAATCCCGCGTTAAAGGAATCTCCTGCTCCTGTTGTGTCGACTACTTGCACACGATGACTCGCGATCAGGCCTCTTTCCCCTGTAGCCGTCAAATAGGCGGCTCCTTTTGAACCCAAGGTCGTCACGACTGTCGCTACACCTTTTTTCAGCATCGCTTCCATCGCAGCCTCCAGCTCTACCTCTGCGTCAACTTTCGCCAGTAAATAGAGCTCCGATTCATTGGGAATGAGGACGTCTACCTTTTGCAAGAGTTCATCTGGCAGTTCTCTAGCTGGTGCAGGATTGAGCACAACCGTCTTGCCCAGCTCTTTTGCCTTGGAAGCCGCGTAGATCACCGTGTCCAGTGGGATCTCCAATTGCAACAGGACCACATCAGCCTGTGCCATCTTTTCTTCGAATTGATCGATGTCAGCGGCTGTCACCTGTCCGTTGGCCCCTGCCACGACGATAATCTGATTGTCTCCTTGGGACAGCACGATTGAGGCTATTCCTGTATGACTGTTAGCCACGGTCTTGACCGCTTCAACGTCAATGCCTTCCTGACCAAGCGCATGCAACAGCTCCGTTCCGAAAGCGTCACTGCCAACCGCACCAATCATCGCGGTTTTTGCTCCCAGACGAGCAGACGCTACCGCTTGATTCGCACCCTTACCACCCGGGATGAAGTGCACCTGATTTCCGTGTACGGTCTCCCCCATTTGCGGTGGACGCTCCGCCTCGACGACGATATCCATATTTAAACTACCAATGACGACAACCTGTGGTGGCTTATTCATCGCTTCTCTCTCCTTTTATCTTTTCGTGGAATCTCGCACGATTAGTTCTACATCTAGTTCATACAGCTTGGCTTCCATGACACCGGATTCGATCGTCTCGATCAGGACCTTCGCCGCGAGCGCGCCCATATCGTAGTTAGGCTGAGCAATTGTGGACAGCTCAGGCTGCGTAATCTCCGTCAAGCTGATTCCGTCAAAGCCAATCAACGCTACGTCTTCCGGTACACGCACGCCCAGTTGGTGAAGGCCTTTCAGCGCCCCGACGGCCATCAAGTCATTTCCACAGAAGATTCCGTCCACATCCGGGTGCTTGGCAAACAGCTCCTTCACCGCTGCGAGCCCACCGTCCATCCGAAAATGCCCCGGCACCATCAGGCTGGGTGTATACCACGGAAAATGCATGACTGACTCTTCATATCCGAGCATCCGCTTCTTGGCGGTAATCAGTTCTTGTGGTCCGTACAGATGGGCGATCTTTTTGCACCCGATATCCAGCAAATGCTGAACAGCCAGCTTAGCCCCGTCATAGTTTCGCGAGCGAATGACACTGCAAGATTGGCGGGTCGGCGCCCGGTCAAGCACGACGAGAGGAATATTGTTCTTATTCATTTGTTCGACGTCATCCTGTCCCAACGTATTGGAGGCAAAGATGATCCCATCGACATATTTTTTCCGTAGCATCTCGATGTACGACTTTTCTTTTTGCCCCTGATCGTCTGAATTGCACAGGATGACCGTGAAGCCTTGCTTTTGGGCGACATCTTCCACGCCTCTCGCAATCTCGGGGAAAAACGGGTTGGCAATATCAGGAAGAATTAACGCTATTGTACCCGTCTGCTTCCCTGCCAAACCGCGAGCTACCGCATTGGGCTCATAGTTTAGCTGTTCGATCGCCTTGGCCACTTTTTGTTCCGTATCTTTGTTCACATATCCGTTTTTGTTGAGGACTCTGGACACCGTTGCTACAGAGACCCCTGCTAATTTGGCCACATCGCGTATCGTTGCCATGCCTGTTTTCACCGTCTCTTCATGATGTGTAACCGGTTACACATTGATGAAAAAAAGAGAATGATTGAGGACGTCATTCATGTGTAACCGGTTCCATATTTGCTTCCACTATACTCCCGGGAAAAAAAATCTGTCAAGAGCTTGTGGAGAAAAAATCATGGGTTTTTCTTAGTGGAAAATAAAGGGAGTCCCTCTTGTAGACCGAATACATCGGTATTAAGGAGCTGATGAAAATGGGAAGCCTTCACTCTCTTTTGCATATACAAATACCGGTTAAGAGACTGGATGAGTCCATCTCTTGGTATACTGAGCACCTCGGTTTTATGTTGAAAGAGCATTACGGATCATCCGCTTTTCTCGCCCTACCTGCGGGTCCTTGGTTGATGCTCTGGCAATCTTCCGATGACAGTCACGCCCACTTTAGCGTCAATGGCCAGCAAATGCCCACTATGTTGTACGCAACGAATGACATCCACACCTTATACGAGCAGTTGAGCCAAAACCAAGTCTCCATCGTCCACTATCAGGATGACGGATTTGGCTGGGTCATGAAGTTCTATGATCCGAGTGGAAACATGTGGGGTGCCATTCAGGAGCATTCCGCCTTGCAGCAGGAACGGTAGAACACGAAAAAGCAGCCTAAACCTTCTGCGTTTAGGCCGCTTTTTTTGACGACTGCATTTTCAACTCTATTTTTCTCTGCGATAGACTTCCTTCCCCGAAACGAAGGTAGACTTTACCTCAAACGTTTTGTCCAGCACGACAATGTCTGCATCAAAGCCTACGGCCAGACGACCTTTGTGTTCAGCAAGCCCCAAGATCGCAGCAGGTGTCTGAGAAGCCATTTCCACGGCTTCCGGCAATGGCACGCCACTCAGCGTCACCATGTTGCCTACTGCCCGATTGAGTGTCAAAATACTGCCCGCCAACGTCCCATCAGCCAGCTTGGCTTCGGCGCCAAGAACGTGTACTTCCTGTCCCCCGAGATCATAAGTGCCTTCTCCCATCGCAGCTGCACGCATGGAATCACTGACCAACGCGAGCCGTCCTGCCGTTTTGATCCGGTACAAAATGCTCATGACGGCCGGATGCACATGAATGCCATCTGCAATCAGCTCGGTGCTCAGCTGCTCATGATACATCGCAGCACCTACTACTCCTGGCTCGCGGTGATGCAAGCCCGTCATGGCGTTAAAGCAGTGAGTGAAGTGACGCACGCCTGCTTCAACTGCTTCTGCCGCTTGAGCAAACGTCGCTCCGGTGTGACCCGCCGACACGATAACCCCACGGTCCTCGAGCCAGGCGATGGCTTCCAGTGCTTCTGGTTGCTCTGGCGCGATCGTCACGACCTTGATCAGTCCGTCTGCCAATTCGTATAAATGGCGTACCGCATCCAGCTTTGGCGGCATAATATTTTCCTCTTTTTGAGCGCCTTTATAGCTTGGATTGATCCACGGTCCTTCCAGATGGATACCGGCCACCTGCGCTCCGGGCATTCCTTCTCGGTTGCTTTGGGCGATGTTCTGCAACGCGGTTTCCAGCTGCGAATACGGCGCTGTCATCGTCGTCGCTAAAAAAGTCGTCACGCCAAAGCGAGTCAGCGCGTGGGAGATCGCCTGCAGCGATTCCGGTGTGCCGTCCATCGTGTCGTGGCCATCAATCCCATGCATGTGAATGTCAATGAAACCAGGGGTGATCCACCCGTCTTTCACTTCCATCACTTGCTCTGGCATGTCACCAGTGTAACTGTCAGCAGGACCGACGAACTGAATCGTCTTGCCTTCCACGACTACCAGACCGCTTTCGATTTCCTGCCCAAATGCAATGACCGTCCCTTTTAGGGCGATTGTCTGTCTCATTTCGTTTCCTCCCTAGCGCAATCCGCTAACTACCCGTTCGGTTTCCTCGACCAGCTTAGCGACCAGCTCTTCTGCACGTAATCCCCGACTGAGGAAAGCAGCCTGACCCGCCCACAAGGACAAGTACTCCGTCCGGTTCTGCTTCGCGGCTGCGGTGCGAATGTCGCGGGTCAACGCATTTTGCACCGGATACGGCGGTAGCTCACTGTCATGCGGAGCCAGCAAAGTCATAAATTCGTTTTCGATCCCTCGGGCAGATTTACCGGAAAAGGCTCGTGTAATCACGGTCGCCTCATCATTCGTTTCACGTACGGCACGTTTATACTCCGGATGGGCTCCACTCTCCACGCACGTCAGAAAGGCTGTCCCCAGTTGCACGGCCTGTGCCCCTAGTGCAAATGCTGCTGCAATCCCTCTGCCGTCCATGATTCCCCCAGCAGCAATCACCGGGATGTTTACGCGATCGACGATCTGTGGGACCAATGCCATCGTCCCCACGAGATTGCTGGGAGAGTCCGGCAAAAAGGAACCCCGATGTCCGCCAGCTTCACTGCCTTGAGCCGCAATCATGTCGACACCGCTCGCTTCGAGTGCCACCGCTTCACGGACAGTCGTAGCCGTGCCGACCACAGTCACTCCGCGCTGCTTGAGCTCTGCCATCCAACGTGGCTCCAACATACCAAATGTAAAGCTAAATACTGGCACCTGCTCCTCTATAACCACAGCCATCTGTTCTGCAAATGGCTCCGCATAACGTGTCACGGCAGGGTCAGCAGGTATACCCAATCGCTCCCGCACATCATTCATCGCTATAGCGACTGTAGAGGCGACTGGCTGCTCTCCATCGAATTCTTCGGGGATGAACAGATTGACAGCAAACGGCTTGTCAGTCAGCTCCCGAATGGCGCGAATCGCTTGACGAATCTGCTCGGCGCTCATATAACCCGCGCCCAGCGTACCAAGACCACCCGCTGCTGAAACGGCAGCGACCAGCTCTGGGGTCGTCGTCCCACCTGCCATCCCCGCTTGAATTATGGGCCATTTCACCTGTAGTCGAGACGCGATCGGATTTGCTTTCCACATTTGCCATTTCACTCCCTTGTTTGATATCTCTACTCTGCGATTCCTTTTTGACGGATCAGTTCGAGAAAATGCGCCAATACACGGGCGGTCATCCCCCAGATCACACGACCTTCCACTTCGTAAAACAGATGCTCGACCGTCCCCGATCTCCATGGATAGCGTTTGCCACCTGGTATCAAGTGAAACGGGAAGTCTTCCTCTGGCTGCATGAACGAAGATGTCGTATGAATAGCAGGCTCCATAGCGAGTAGCGTATCCAAAGAAATGATGAATACCTCTCCTACTTCGTCCGGATTAGGCTGCATGTCAGAGATGTCTTCTAGATAACCGACGAATGGAAAAATGCTACCTCTACCCGGACCTAACAATGTATCCATATCCCCGATATACTGGATGCGATCCAACGGTAGTCCCAGTTCCTCGCTTGTTTCACGGCGAGCCGTAGCCCACCGCGATTCGTCACTTTCCTCTGTCCGTCCTCCTGGAAAACAGACTTCGTTTGCTTGTCGTCGCATCGTGCTCGCACGTTTTTCAAACAAAATACCCAGACGCCCATCTTCCATATGGACTAATGGCAGTAAGACGCTGAATAAACCATATCGGTCATCACCCATGATGCCGGGCTCACGATCACGAAACAGGCTCCTAATTCTGGCCACAGTCGGATCCACATGCGCGTCATCCGCTTTATGTACTTGGGAAAGTTCAATCAGATTGCCGTCCGGATCACGCAAGTAAACAGAGAGAATCGGCCCAGTCGCTCCTGTTCTCTGAACAGGTCCTTCTATAATGGCGACTCCGCAAGACTCGACATGCTGTACGACCTGCTCCAGTGGAACTGATGTGAGAAAACAAAGATCTGCTGAACCAGGTACAGAATGCTGCGCCTTTGGTTCAAATTCATGGCCCGCCTGATGCAAGTTGATTTTTTGTTGACCGTACTCCAACGCCCATCTGCCATTACCAAAGGTGACTGCCTTCATTTTGAGAACTTGCTCGTAAAATCGACAGGTCGCCTCTATGTCCTGAACCGTCAAGACAAAATGGTCCAGTCTGTCAATCATGTGCATCTCTCCTAGCGTATCCCATTCTTCCTACTGATTCTATTATAGCAAAGTGTCGTTGCTTGCCCCAACGGAGCGACACTTCGCATGAGACTTACCGCAAAGTACAGACTAGACACAAACATTATACAATTAATTACCAAATCGTACGCATCCTCTTGGTTGGATAAGTAAAACGCAAGAAATACATCCGCTGCCTTTTTTTGCACTAGATCAGACTTTAGTGGAGGAGAGGAAAAAGGAGAAAACGCTCCAGCTTCTTGGGTCCCCTGCTAAGGGGTTATCCCTGGACACCTCCATAGAAAAACCTCTATCGAGGCTTGTTCATGGAGGAGCGACCGCGTTATAGCGGAAAGTTTTTATGCGCTCCAGACTTCATAAGCTTTCACGCTTATAAAGTCTTACTCGTTGGAAAAAGCGAAGCCGCGTCCAAAGCAGCCGATTCATGGTGATTTTCAGAGGTGGACAAGCAAGACCGTATTTCTCTTTTTTCATTCCGCTTCGGCTGGTGCCCCAAAGATCTTCGCTTTTTTCTCCTTTTTCCTCGGCTAACATTGACTCTCCGAAAAAACAAGTTGCTAGAAATCACAAAAGCTCTCTGGAGAAGCAGGTTTCCAGGCGGAGCGACTTCGGAACCCAGCTTAGCGGAATAACGAATTCACGGGATCAAGAAGCGGTACCTCTGTGTTCCCTGCGGAGCGGCTACTACTTTACCGCTTCCCCGTGAATCGTTGTGGAGCGGACAGTCTATTCTTCTTTGGAGGGTGTAGACCCGGAGCGCAGATCGGAAGCCTGCTTCTCCCAACCTTAGCTATGTTGGTATCACCGTTCTTTTTTAATTCTATTGACTACGCTAAGCTTTTTGTACCCAAAGGGCGCAGATCTCGCTTAGCTGGACTTGTCTGGATAGGAAATTCATAACTTCCTATGTGCGCAAAAAAGACCAGCCATCTCCTCCATTAGGAAACAACTGGTCTGTTCAAGTTTACTCGGCGACGAGCCAAGTGACGTTATGGGCATGCAACTCTTTGTTCCAGTCATCTGGAGGAGTCGTGTCGCTGATGACGATGTCGATATCCTTTAGCTCAGCTACCTTGCACAGCGTACTGGTCCCGATCTTGGAATGGTCGGCCATGATGATGCTCTCATTCGCATTTTCGATAAAGCGCCTTGCCAGTACGGCACGCTCCGGATCATAGCACGTTATCCCTTTGCTGATGAGCAGGCCATCTACGGATAGAAACGCTTTGTCCACGAAAAAGTCTTTCATCATGTCTTCTGCAAAAGATCCGCCTACCCGATGATGCTTGGCGTTCACCTTGCCCCCCAGGAAGTAAATCTCAGCGGAGAGCAGGCCTCCATTCTGGTGTTCAATCAACATATTGAGTGCAGTGATAGAGCTAGTCAGGATCGTCAAATCTTTTTTGGTAGACAAATAATTAATCATCTGCAAAGGGGTCGTACCCTCATCGATGACGATCGTGTCGTTGTCCTGCACCATCTCAGCTGCAGCTCGGCCGATCCGTTTTTTCTCCTCGGCACGCATGACTTCCCGACTCATATGGGACGGTTCAGAACGATCCAGATTCAGCTTGACCGCTCCACCGTATGCGCGCTTCAGCTTTTTCTCCATCTCCAGCTCTTCCAAATACCTGCGGATCGACTCAGATGATACCTGTAGCTTCTCTACCAATTCGTTGGTCCGTACCTTGCCGTTTGCGTTCACCAATTGCAAAATGATCTGCTTGCGCTCTTCTCCGAACAACGACACGCTTTTTATCCCCCTATGACTGTGCTGCCAGCTCTGTGATCTCCTCGTGGATAACGATCTGGCGCTTGGCTAATTCAGCAAAAATGATAGCCGGGTCAAATGCCTCTTCCGGCGTGATGACTCCCGTCTTTTTTACCTCTCCCTTGGCAATCAGCTCTGTAGCAATCGCCATCGGAATCCCTACGTTGCGTGTATAGGCCCGCAGCTTTTCCCACCCCTCGACAGAACCATCGGATGCTGGATGGGTATGGTACAAAATATGGCGAACTTGGCGCCCATCCCGGGTCCCAGTCACTTCAATGTGAAGTGAATAGCCATATAATTCCGTTTCTTTCCCCTCACTAGAATTGTAGAGGTATTGGGAGATACAATCAAGGATTCCAATTGTCGTTTCTCCCACCGTGATCTTGTCATTGCGAAGGAATCCGTAATCATAGAGGGATTTGACGAGCTCCATGTTCTTTTGCGGCCACGTCCCTCGGACTTCAATCAGCTTGACGCCTTTGGCTGACAGCGCCTGAGCCAGCGTTCTCGTCTCCGCATGGGGAATGATGTACTGAACTGTTTTGCCATAGGGAGCAGGCAGGTCGATTTCGCGTGGGCGAGCAAATGGGGGCACCTGGATGAACTCGCCGTTTTCATAGACGATTCGTCCTGGTAGAGTTGGGTCGTACTCATAAGTGGTCGTCTCGGTGATCGATTTGGAAAAGGCGATCGGGCGGAACGAACCGTGACTCACCCGCACATCATCTACTTCGTCCATTTGGTTGGCTGCGTGCATGGCCATCATTTGCGTCAGACCAGGAGTCATCCCAAAGCCAGGCAGGCACGTCTTCTCGTTTTCGCGAAAGATCGCATCAGAAGTATTTTCTTCCCCAAATCCGTTCAGATTGATGCCGTGGCAACCAGCTTCGGCAATCGCTGCCGTAGTGAGTCCGTTCAGCGTAATCGTCGTTCCGTCCATGACGATGTCGTAGCCTCTCAGCTTGCGAACGGTATCAGCATGGTCACGAACATTGACATGTACAAAATCTACTCGCGGATCGCCCAGCCATGCGACTACCTTGCGCCCTTCCTCCTCATTGAAATCCCCGATCGTGATCTGCTCAAATTCAGAATGCTGAACCAGATCCAGTACCGCTTCCCGACAAATGTTCCCCGCTCCACCCAAGCAAAATACTTTCATAGTAGGATCCTCCCCATATTCAAACTACCGCAAAACAGTTCCGCGTTGGTTTTCATGTTTTTTCTTGGTTTTATGTTCAAAAAAAGACAGCTCTCCCTACCAGAATCGGTTTTCTTCCACTGCAGCCAGCAAGCGCTCCATGTCTTCCGGGTATACCTCACCGATGTTACCGATACGGAAGGTGTCTGCTTGCGAAATCTTGCCTGGGTAAATGACGAAGCCTGCTTTTTTCAACCGCTCATACAAGACTTGAAAGGAGAACGCTTCGCTATTCGGGTAGTAGATCGACGTGATGAATGGGGATTGGGATTGTTTTGGCAACAGAATCGTAAATCCAAGCCGTTCCAGGCCTTCTGAAAGGATCTGCTGATTGCGCTTGTAGCGCTCGTACCGTTTGGCCACTCCACCCTCTGCTTCCAACTCGATCAATGCTTGATAAAAAGCTCGCACCACATGAGTCGGAGAGGTGAAACGCCATTTTCCGTTATGCTTCTCCATTGTCTCCCATTGGTCATACAGATCAAGGGAAAGCGTCCGTGCACCGCCTTTGCATGCCGCAAGCTCCGTCGTTTTGGCGATGATAAATCCGAAACCCGGCACACCTTGAATGCATTTGTTGGCGCTGGAAATCAGGTAATCGATGTGTAGGTCGGCGATGTCCATCGGAACCCCTCCGAAGCTGCTCATCGCATCCACGATAAAGGTTTTGCCATAGCGCTTTGCAACCTCGCCAATATCCGCGATTGGGTTGAGCATGCCCGTTGTCGTTTCGGAATGAACGACTGCGATGTGGGTGATCGTCGCGTCTTTTTCCAGCAGCTGTTCCACAGGAGCAGCTGATACCGGAGTGACTTCCCCGAAATCAATGACTTCTGTCTCGATGCCATGAACGCGTGCCATCTGCACCATGCGGTCTCCATAAGCTCCATTGGTCAGGACGAGTAGCTTGCCATCTGCCGGAATGACACTGCTCAATACGGCTTCCACACTAAAAGTGCCGCTGCCTTGCATCAGTATGGTTGTGTATTCCTCAAAACGAGTCGTAGCGAGTCGAACCAGCTTTCCTCTGATTTCCTGTACCAGCTCGTTGTAATCTCGATCCCATGTGCACCAGTCGCGCATCATCGCCTCTCGCACCCTCGGAGATGTCGTCAGTGGCCCTGGCGTCAGTAGCAAATAAGGATTGTCCGTTGTCGTTTGGTTCGTCATTCGTCCCATTCCTTTCGATTCCATGTTGGGTACTCGATGATTTAGGCTACTCTCCTACTGCCATGCGCTCATTGATTTGCGCCAATACTTCATCGAGGCAGCCAATTTCATCGATCACGTAGTGCGCGCCTGCTTCCAGTAATCGCTCTGTAGCACGAGCGAGCTTTTCCTCCAACACTTCCTCTGGCAATTGCTGTACTTCCTCCTGGGACAGTCCCAGCTCGCTACCGCCTTTTAAAACACCTACCGTCCACATTCCTGCGTTGCGGCCTTCCTTCATGTCACTCGTGGTGTCGCCAACCTTCACCATGGCGCCCATCGGATAGCAGTCAAGCAGCATCGCATTTTGATAGCACATCCACGGATAAGGTCGCCCTGCAGGCACTTCGCTCGGTGTCACGAGAACATCTGGTGCGTAGCCCTGTTCCTTGGCCGAGACCGTCACCACATCCATCATCTTGCGGGTATAGCCTGTTGTAGAACCGAGCTTGATTCCTTGGGTGCGCAAGCGGTTTGCCAGCTCGACTGCTCCTGGTACCGGTGTCGCATACTCGTGCAACGTCTCCATCAGCATCGGCTCAAAATCGGCGTAAAGCTCATCCACATCATTTTCATCTGGTGTGCGTCCGTACTTTTCCTGCCATAGTGTGGCTACACGCTCCATCTTGCACAATGTCTGGATGTGATCCCGCTTCAGCATGCCCATCGGCTCCCGCGCTTCCTCTGCGGTCAGCTCGATCCCACGATTTTTAAATACTTGCAAAAATACGGCCAGGGGTGCAAAACATCCATAATCCACCATCGTACCTGCCCAGTCAAAGACAACTGCTTTTATCATTTACGCCACCTGCTCCTTTTTCTTGGTTCGTCCATGCTGAGCGCTTGCGAATTCTCGCCGCGATCCTTTCAGCGCCTGCACGTGCGATGATGTTGAGGAGGACGATCAGTACAGACATAGCTGCTGCAGGTGCTACATCCCCTGCGTCGTCCATGTTGACGATTGAGACAGAAGCGAGCTTGAAATCTGCTGCGTACAGAAAGACCACTGCCGAGATCGTGACCATAGAATTGATGAAAAAGTAGACGGCCATTTCGACAATCGCTGGTGTACAAACCGGAACAGTCACTCGCCAAAACACCTTTGCCCGTGATATACCCATTGATTCAGCTGCCATTTCAAACTCCGGATCAAGCTTTTTAAGTGCCGTGGTCGCTGTGATGAACGATACGGCAAAAAAGTGAATCACGTTGGCTAAGATCAGCATCCAGATCGTTCCGTACAAACCGTGAAATGGATTCGCCGGGTTGTTGAAGAAGAAAATGTAAGCCAAACCGATGACCATACCAGGTAGTGCCAGTGGGAGAATCGACAGGAAGTAACCCGCTTGCCGAAGGCCACTCCACACCTGCGATTTCTCAATGACGTAGGCAGCGCCAAAGGTGACGACCGTTCCCGCTACTGCCGTGATCAATGCAACGACGATGCTGTTCCACAATGGCCCCATCCCTTCTCCAGCCACATTGGAAAAGTCGTAGTGCTGCCACCCGAAGCTCAGGTCGTACGGCCATACTTTGACAAAGGAAGCGAGTACGACAGCTGCCATGAGCAGCAGCAGAAATCCACTCATAGCCAAGCAAAAGAGAAAGAAAAAGGTATCTCGTATCCGGTTTTCCTTGATGCGATACGGCTTTGACTTTGCCGTGACCGCGGCGTGCTGCTTGCGTTCGACGATGCGGTCTACGATAAAAGCAACTAGTGCAGGGAGGATTAAAAGCAGTCCCACCGTCGCGCCCATCGTCATGTTTTGCTGTCCAATGACTTGCTTGTACACATCGGTAGCCAGAACGGAAAACTGTCCGCCCACGACCTTTGGGGCACCAAAGTCTGTAAACGCGAGTGTAAAGCAAACGAAGCATGCACTGACAATCCCGTATTTCACACTCGGAATCGTAACAATCCAAAACTTGCGCCAGTGACTGGCTCCGAGTGTATCAGCAGCCTCATAGAGCTGGTAGTCCGCGAATGCCATCGACACAGCTAGAATCAAGTACGCTTGTGGAAAGACGTAGACGATCTCTGCCAAAATGATTCCCACAGGACCGTACAGGTCAATGTCCCATGTAAATGGCAGCATCCCGAAGATTCCTGTCGTGACCAGTCCCTGATTGCCGAACAGATAGGTCAAGGCAATCCCGTGCATCATCGTAGGTGCAAACAGCGGCAAGAGCGCCACCGCCCGAAATGCTCGCTTTCCACGAATTCCGCTACGCGTCAGGGCGTACGCGAATAAAAAAGCTAGAATTACCGCCACGACTGTGGTCATCACGGAGATGTGCATTGTATTCGTTAGCGATTGGGACAACGCCGGTGTAGAAAAGTAAGTCAGGAAGTTGTTCAGGCCGATGAAATTCCCCGCACGGTCGTAAAAGGCCTTCGAAAAGAGCTGGGTTAAAGGTAGTAGCACAGTTGCCAGCAGCGCCACGACGACGAGCGTAATCAACCATTTTTGCACCGACTTGCCACTTTGCTGCATCACAGAAGCTTTCATTCCCTTCTCCCCTGTTCCTTTGCAGCAGCTGCCTGGTCCTGTTCAAAGCGGAGCAGATGCTCCATGGGAAGCTCCAGCCACACTTTTTGTCCCCGATGAATTCCCAGCTTGCTCACTTGAGAGGCGGGCAAGTCGAGGGTCAACGGCTCCGTCGTCTGCCCATTCTCCTCTTGCCATTCCAGATAAATGCGATAGAACCCACCACGAAACTCATTTTCCTGAATGGTCGCGGGAATCCCGCACTCCTACTCATGCGGCATGATGCGTACATGCTCAGGACGAATGGCCAGCAAATTCTGGACCTCGCTCTGCCCTGTCTTAATACGTCGACTCTCGATAAAGTTGATCGCTCCGATAAAATCAGCGACGAACGGTGTGGCGGGCTTGTTGTAGATGGTCTCCGGTGTCCCGACCTGGACCACTTCCCCGTGATTCATCACGACAATTTTGTCTGCCATCGTCAATGCTTCATCCTGATCATGAGTAACCATGACCGTCGTCATCCCGAATTTCTCGTGCAGTCGGCGAATTTCTCGACGAAGCTTTTGGCGTACCTTTGCATCTAGAGCAGAGAGAGGTTCATCCAGTAACAGTACGTCTGGCGAAAGGGAGATCGCACGTGCCAAAGCAATCCGTTGCTGCTGACCTCCTGAGAGCTGGGCTGGATATTTGGTTGCGATAGGTGATAAATCCACCATATCCAGTGCTTCCTCTACCTTTGCTGCAATCTCTTGCTTGGACAGCTTTTTCTCTTGCAGCCCAAAAGCGATGTTTTCGGCTGCTGTCAGATTAGGAAACAGGGCATACGACTGGAACATCATGGCAATATTTCGCTTTGCAGGCGGCAGGGAAGTAATCTCCCTGCCTCCTACGATCATGCTTCCTGTCGTCGGTTGCTCCAGCCCTGCGATCATCCTGAGCAACGTTGTCTTGCCACAGCCGCTAGGGCCGAGCAAGCAGACGAACTCATTTTTGGCAATATCGATTGAGACGTGCTCCAATGCAGCAAACAGACCAAAGCGCTTACTGACCCCTTGTATGGATAAATAGGATTTTGTCATGCGGTATCTCCTCGTTGCTTACTTAGGCTCGCTCTTGGTAGCGTAGCGTTTTTCCCACTCAGCCAATACTTTCTCGCGGTTTTCAGCCGCTTTTTTCAGATCGAGAGGAACCAGTTGTTTCAATGGATCTACGGAATATCCTTCGGGCAGAGATGTTCCTTCTTGCTTCACACTGACGATAGCGAAGTTTTGGTTGTAGGCTTTCATCACTTCGTCAGAGATCGCCCAGTCGAGGAACAGCTTTGCTTCAGGCTTGATTTGCGCTTTTTTCATCAAAGCATTGGCTTCTACGTCCCAGCCGGAGCCTTCCTCAGGGAAGACGACCTCAATCGGCGCTCCTTTTTTCTTTTCCGTAATGGCACGGTAGCCAAAGGAAATCCCGATCGGATATTCTCCCGACGCTGCCATCTTTGCTGGTTTGGAGCCAGAGTGCGTGTAGATTGCCATATTATCGTGCAATTTGTCCAGGTAAGACCAACCATTAGCATCGCCTTTCAGCTGCATCACACCATTGATGGTCAAGAGTCCTGTTCCCGAGGATGCAGGGTTCGGCATGACGATCATCCCTTTGTATTCGGGCTTCGCCAGGTCCTCGTAGGAACGCGGAATCGGCAGATTGCGTTTTTCCAGCTCCTTGGTGTTCACAGCAAACGCGGTCTCCCATGCATCGATGCCTACCCAGTGCGTAGGGGCTTTGTCATCTTTAAACTCAGCGGATACTTTCTCGACACCTTTTGGCGAGTAGCCTTCCAGCATGCCTTGTTGATCGAGAACCAATAGGCTTGTAGCTGCGGTACCCCATACGACGTCTGCTTGTGGATTGTCTTTTTCCGCCAGCAATTTGGCTGTGACAATGCCCGTAGAGTCGCGGACGATGTTGACTTTCACATCCGGGTATTTTGCCTTGAAGGACTCCAGGTACGTTTTAATCTGATCATCTTCCAGAGCTGTGTAGACGGTGATTTCCCCGGATTGACTAGCGGCGCTTCCTCCTGATGTGGAACCTTGTGTGTTTGTTTGGGACTGTGATGCTTGGCCACAGCCAGTGAGTACGGCGATCGATAAAAAGGACGCAAGTAAAGGATAATGCCACTTCTTCATGAGAATCTCTCCTCTGTGTGGGAATGTTCATTTCCTATTCCTGCGTCCTATATTACGGTCGAAATATTAAGTTGATATGAATGACACGTTAAGGAATTGTTTTTTAGTGTTTTTAATTTGTTTTTCCTTTGTTTTGATATTACTCATCCTTCAGTTTGTTGATGCTTTAAAAAAAGAGATCAACCAGCAGAAACTGGCGACCTCTTCTCGTGTGAACGCTTTATTCCTTTTGTAATGCAGCTTCCACCGCAGAAATCGCATGGATTTCAGTCGTATCATACACCGGAACCGAACAATCCGCTTGCGTAATCAACAGCCCGATTTCTGTACAGCCGAGAATAATCGCCTCAGCACCTGCTTCGATCAGTTCTGAAATGACTTTGAGATAGGCAAGCTTTGATTCCTCTCGAATGATGCCCCGGCACAGCTCCTCATAGATAATCTCATGAACGGTCTGCCTACCTTGCTCGTCTGGAATCAGTACATCCAGTCCATGCGTGTCTCGCAAACGTCCTGTGTAAAAATCTTGTTCCATCGTAAAGCGTGTCGCGAGCAAGCCGACTCGCTGTTGTCCATCCGCCTTGATCTTCATGGCTGTCGCATCCGCGATGTGCAGGAAAGGTAGACTAGTCGCGCCCTGTATTGCATAGGCGAGCTTGTGCATCGTATTGGTACACAGAACGATCAGATCAGCCTCCGCCGCTTCCAGACGTCTTGCCGCGTCAGCCATGTGCTCTCCCGCTTCCTCCCATTTCCCCGCATTCTGCAATTCCTCGATTTCCGCAAAGTCGACGGAGTAGAGAATGCATTTAGCTGAGTGAAGGCCGCCCAACCTGTCCCTCACTGCCTCATTCACTAACTGGTAGTACACATGGGAAGATTCCCAGCTCATGCCGCCGATCAGTCCGATTGTTTTCATCTGTGCATTCCCTCCTGTTCTCATGCCTCTTCCAGCTCTTTGATTTTTTCCAGTCGTTTAACGTTGCCAACAAAAGGCGTATGAAGCCACGTCTTTACGATCTCATGGCCTAGCGTGTGTCCGATTATCATTTCCCCTAAAGCTAGTACATTGGAGTCGTTGTACAGGCGGGTCTGCTCCGCGGAAAACGTATCGTGCACGAGCGCACAGCGCACACCCTTTACTTTGTTCGCAGCAATGGACATCCCGATGCCTGTCCCACACACGAGAATTCCCCGATCATAGGTACCAGAAGCAACAGCCTTTGCGACCATTTCTGCATAGTCCGGGTAGCCTTTCGAATAATCGTCTGACGTCGGATCATCGCATCCAAAGTCTTTTACATCGACCTGATCAGCAACCAGCTCTTCCAGAATGTATTGCTTTAAGGCGTATCCCCCGCGATCGGAGGCTAAGGCGATCTTCATCAGATTCCCTCCACTCCTTTTATTCCTTCTTCTATACATTCCGAAATGTTGTCTGTAAAATCGCGCGAGCTTTATTCGTATGGAGCGACGTATCTAACGGGATTCCCAGCTCACTTGCCTTTTCAACTGTTAGCTCGTCTTCTTTTACCAGATCAGGATTGAGTTCTAGTCCTCGCGCCATTTTCCTGCAAAACGTGTAGTAGCTCTCTTTTTCAGCTGGCCCTAGATGCAAGGTACCCGTGTATGAGCTCGGCATGAGTTCGGTTATTGCCCGCGCCAAATCGTCAACATGAATAAAGGTTTTATACAAGTTTCCCGTGCGCACGACTTCGCGTCCTTGTTCCAGCTCGACTGCCAACGCTCTTACCCTTTTGTCCCACATACCTTCATCGTTTTTCCCGTAGATCGGACCAAAGCGTAAAATAAGATGATTTTCATTCCGTTCGCGGACAAGCTCTTCTCCTCTTATTTTTGCGAGACAATAGCCTGCCAGCGGATTCCTTTCGTCGAGTAGCTCTGTTTCCTCCTCTTCCTGAAAGGGACCGGTCTTTTGCCCGAAAACACCGTCGGTGGAAAGATAAATTATTTTTGAATTTTCCGACACAAACTCCAGCAACGTTTGCATGCCTTTTGAAATCAATTCTTGTGCGTCAATATTGTCCTTCCCCAGGAGCGACCAAATGACCACATCAGGTAAGAACTCGTCTAGCAAGCCTGCAAACAAAGAGGCATCCTTCACATCGACGCGCTTCAATGCAGAACGCATGGGCGAAGAAAAGCAAGTAGCCACGATCTCATTCTCCTGATCTTGCTTGAGGTGCCGAAAAATTTGTGCTCCTAGATAGCCGCTTCCGCCCAGCAAAAGAACCTTGCGCTTTGTCATATGTGGACGAACCTCCTCACGCTTCCCTCCGAATCCCACATGTCTTTTTCCTGTTTGTTCCAGTACAATATAACGCAGAGCAACTACAGAATCTACTAGAAATAAAGCGAGGTTTCGAGAGGGGATGAAATCGTGAGCAAAAAAATTGTTTTGGCAGGCGGTTCCGGTTTCCTAGGGAACGCCTTGGCTGGTTTTTTGATGGATAAAGGCTATGAGGTCGTAATCCTGACGAGAGGCACTTCTCACGACGACCAACCCATCCGTCATGTACATTGGGACGGAGCCACTCCCGGTAATTGGACACATGAGATCAGCGGGAGTTATGCCGTTATCAATTTTACGGGCAAAAGCGTAAATTGCCTGTACACACAAAAAAACAAGGACGAAATCATTCGCTCTCGACTGGACTCCGTTCGTGTCCTGACAGATGCCATCCTAAGTAGTGCACATCCTCCTCAAGCCTTTGTGCAGGCAGGCTCGCTCGCCATCTTTGGGGATACCGATCAGGAATGTGACGAGAGTGCCCCACACGGTACCGGCTTCTCGGTCAACGTCTGCCAGCTGTGGGAAGAGGCGTTTTTTGAGCGCGTCCTTCCTCAGACGAGAAAAGTAATGCTGAGGATTGGTTTCGCACTGGGGAAAAACGGGGGCGCACTCGAACCACTCGCCAAGCTGGCTTCGCTGCGTCTGGGTGGGACCGTGGGAACAGGTAATCAGTACATCAGCTGGCTACATGTGGATGACTTGAACGAGATGTTTTTGTTTGCCATTCAGAACGAAGAAGTCAGCGGCATCCTAAACGCCACAGGTCCACAACCGGTAACCAATCGAGAATTCATGAAGACGCTCCGCAAAGTACTGAACAAGGGCTGGGCCCCTCCTACGCCTGCCCCATTCGTCTGGCTGGGAGCTTATCTCGTCATGCGGACAGACCCGAGTCTTGCTTTGACTGGCCGTAACTGTGTTCCTGCAAAGCTTCTGGAGAACGGTTTTACTTTTGCTCATACCGATTTGGAAGAAGCCTTGCGAGACTTGCTGGTATAGGAGATTCGTTGATAGTTCTATACTTATTTATTTGAATGACATGTTGGCTGTTGATTTTTCACCGAAATGGATATACTATCTTTGAAATACAACATATTCCATGACTGGGATAGTAACTGTTGACGTAAGTTCAAGCGAGCCGGGATGGTGAGAGCCGGTACGGAGTCAATAAGCGAAGCGCCCCCACGAGAATGACTTCTGAACGTCACAGTAGGAAGTCACGGCAAAGACCGTTATCTTATTGAGTGGTTAAACGAAAGTTTGACAACAAGAGTGGTACCGCGAATGCATACGCCTTCGTCTCTTTTATGGAGACGAGGGCTTTTTTATTTTGAGAGGAGGAGCTATCATGATCAGCCAATCGATCGTCAGGAGCTTAGAGCATTCTACGAAAAGCTTGTTTCATGAACTAGGTCTCGACTATACAGATGACGTGAAAATCTCCGTAGAACAACCTGCTCATTTGGAACATGGCGACTACTCCACAAATATTGCCATGCAACTAGCGAAAGTATTACGAAAAGCACCCATTCAAATAGCGGAGATGTTGAAAGACAGGCTGGAAAAGGACGGCAGCATAGATCAATTGGTTAGGAAAATCGAAGTGGCTCCGCCAGGTTTTATCAATATGTACATCGACTGGGGACAATGGGCACAGAGGGACTTTGTCCTTCCTACGAATTCTGGTGATAAGGTAGTAATCGAACATACTTCGATTAATCCAAATAAGTCAGCTCATATCGGACATTTACGAAACTCATGTATTGGCGATGCTCTTGTGCGACTTTTAAAGCGTGTCGGATATAACGTGGAAGTGCACAATTATATCGACGATTTAGGCAATCAGCTAGCTGATACCGTGGTAGGGCTATTGAATGTACCCCTAAAGAAAGAGCACACACGCTTTGGGGACTTCTCCTGGGATATATATTCTCAAGTAAACAAGGAATATGAACTAAATCCACAGCTCATGGAGCAGCGAACCAAAGTCCTCCATTCGCTCGAGGAGGGGGATGAGAACTTATCTTGGGTCGGATTGCTCGTGGCTGAGCGAATCGTTCGTGAACATCTCGAAGAAATGAATGCATTTGGCATCCACTATGATTTGCTGGTATGGGAAAGCAATATCGTTAGAGAGGGTTTCTGGGATTCGGCATTCGACCTGCTGAAACAAACATCCCATTTTTATCAGGAAACTTCCGGAAAGCTCGAAGGATGCTGGGTACTCAAACAATCTTCCTCTGAATTCGAAGATAGTGATCCAGAACATAACATAGACAAGGTTTTAGTTCGTTCCAATGGAATTTTGACCTATACAGCAAAAGATATTGCTTACCATCTGTGGAAATTTGGATTACTAAATAAGGACTTCCTGTATAAGCGCTTTTCCGAAGGCTTATGGTCGACGCATAGCACTGGAACCGATTCCGCTTATGGCAAAGCAGATATGGTCATTAATGTAATCGACTATCGCCAGCAATACCCTCAAGCCATGGTTAAACAGGCTCTTGATATTTTAGGTTTCACGGCGCAGGCTGAGAAGCTCAGACACGTAAGCTATGGCGTAGTCTCCCTAAGTCCATCAGCCGCAAAAGAGCTAGGAATAGATACTTCCGCTGGAAAAGCTTCCTACGCCATGTCCGGAAGACAAGGAATTGGGGTTAAGATATCCGAATTACTCGACTTAATGGAAGGTATCATTGAGAGGAAACGTTCAAACAAGCAAGGTCTATCGAGTAGAATCATCGCGGCAGCGGCGATCCGTTACTACCTTCTCCGCTTTCATTTATCGACAGAGGTCGTTTTCGATATGGAACAAGCAACAGAAACTACGGGAAATTCAGGGGTATATTTGATGTATGCTCACGCTCGCGCCGTCAGTATTTTAAGCAAAGCTGAGGATGAATCAATCAGTAAACCACTCGTTCCAGGCGAAATCAATCAGATAGAAAAAGCTGAACACGTATTACTCAGGCATTTAGCTAACTGGCAAGATACTTTATATGTCGCCTATACCGAATTGTCTCCAAACGTCGTGTGCAATTATGCTCATGAGTTGGCAACCTTGTTCAACAATTTCTACGCATCTTGTCCCATTCTTAAAGCGAGCGAAGATCAAAAAACATTGAGACTATGGCTGACCTTACAATTCAAAGAGACAATTAGTGATGCCCTAACGGTGCTTGGGCTGCCTACGCCTGACCGTATGTAAGAGAAAGGCAGCCGGTCCACTTATGCCGGCTGCCTACTTGTGTTGTTTTTTGCTTTTTTTATACTATTTCTAATCATGGAGCATGAAAAAAGGAATAAACGCTAGTTAAGTCAAATTTCTTTGTATGATGATGCGAATATTGAATCCAACCACCCTAAGATATATAGCGGCAACTTTCCTATTCCTTATCGTTCTCCTTGGCCTGAGATGGTCTTGGTCCGAGATCTTTTCTACATGGGAGCACCTTCGTGCTGTCACGGGTGTAATTGACATGCGTGGTTGGGACTTAGAGAATTCACCCACGATCCCTCTGGATGGCGAGTGGCAATTCTTACCGAATCAATTCGTCTCTCATCAGGACGTACCACTGAAGGAAAGCCAATTCCGCAACATTCAGGTTCCGGGAGACTGGAGCAGCGCACTGTCTAGTGGGGCGGAGCACTCGTATGGGCATGGAACGTATCGGCTACGCATTCTAGTAGATCCGCTACAGCAGCCTGTCTCCTTTTGGGTTCGTGGAATACAAGCCTCATCCGGACTGGAAATAAACGGTCAAAACGAGGCGGACATCGGAAAACCTGCTGAGAATGCACAGGAGTACTCCCCAAAAAATATCTCATACACAGCTTCGTACGCTGTTGAAGGTACAGAAGAGATAGAATTACTTATTCGAGTAGCCAACTTTGAAGATCCTTTTAACGGTGGGATTATACGCTCCATTCGCTTTGGCTCTCAGGCGTCGATAGATTACGTGCGCTGGTATTCCATCGGGTTTCAATTGGTTACTTTTATTGTTTTGATGCTTCACTCTTTATACGCATTCATTCTCTATCTATTTAATCCTCGGGAACGGGCCTTGTTTCTTTTCGGCCTGCTGACGATAGCGGTCGCAGTATCGGTTGTGGCTGGTCATGATAACATTCTCTTGCTGTGGCTGCCGATCAATTACACATGGGCGTTGAAGATCAAATTGCTCTCCCTCGTATGGCAAACGTTTTTCATTCTTCTTGTCTTTCGCAGACTCTCCTCGGCTTCTTCGAACAATGGATGGTTGCGAGTGTACACTTGGGCGCTCGTCTCTTATTCAGGATTTCTATTAGCTGCAACTGCCCCATTGGTGAATGGATCGGTTGCATTAGGGATATTTATGTTCTTCTATACCTTCCCTTTTGTTTGGTTTGTTTATGTAATCGGAACGATGATCTTCAGGAAGCAAGCAGACATCGACACTGTCTTCTTGCTACTATGCGCAGCGGGCATTATGTCTAACCTTCTTTGGAGCTTATGGAATAATTATCGGGAGGTTACAGTCGTCTACTACCCATTCGATATCATTGCAGCCATTGTTGGTTTTTCTACGTACTGGTTCAAAAAATTCTTTCGTCATTCTATGGAAAACACGAAACTCAACGAACAGTTAAAGCAAGCTGACAAGCTGAAAGACCAATTTCTCGCCAATACGTCACACGAACTGAGAACTCCTTTGCACGGTATTATGAACATCGCTCAGACCGTTGTAACGAATGAGAAAGAGAAGATGAGTACAAAAAGCCTTAAAGACATGGAACTGCTTATCACCATAAGCAAGCGCATGTCACATATGCTTGGCGATCTTCTCGATGTCGCACGCCTCCAGGAACACCGTATTGTCCTGCAGCAAGAGCCCTTAAAAATTCAATCAATCGTTCCCGGTGTAATCGCCATGTTGAAGTTCATGGTAGATGGCAGGCCAATCCATCTACAAGTGGACATAGCAGAATCGATGCAGCCTGTCATGGCCGATGAAAAAAGACTCGTGCAAATTTTGTATAACTTATTGCATAACGCTCTCAAATATACAGAAGAAGGAAAGATCTCCGTTGCCGCCGAGATTCAAGAGGGACGAGTTGTCATTCATGTCTCTGATACCGGGGTCGGCATGAATGAGGAGACACAGGCGCGTGTATTTCTCCCTTATGAACAGGGCTCTTATGGAGTAAGCGACGGAAGAGGAATCGGACTGGGCCTTAGCATCTGCAAACAGCTGGTAGAATTGCACGGTGGTGAGCTTACCATTCGCTCCGAGTTGAGTAAAGGTTCCGTATTCAGTTTTGATTTGCCAATCGCCAACTTGTCGGATGTCCATTTGTCACAAGACGCTCTTCCTTCCCAACATATAGCGGATGGAGCGGAAGAAAGGTCCCTTGGATTCATTTTTCCAGACAGCGCAATTGGCGAATTGGCTACGACCGTAGTTACCCCACCTCTTTTAAGTGATGGAAAGGTGAACATTCTTGCAGTGGATGACGACCCGGTAAATCTGAAAGTGCTCGTGGGAATCCTGTCGACGGAACCATATACCATCACAACAGCGAATTCGGCACGCGAAGTATTGGAATTGCTAGGCACACAGCAATGGGATCTCTTGATTGCCGATGTCATGATGCCGCACATGTCCGGCTACGAGTTGACGCAGAGAGTACGCGAGCATTACTCGGTATCAGAGCTTCCCGTTTTGCTACTCACTGCACGTAGTCAGCCTGCTGATATCTATACCGGATTTTCGGCAGGAGCGAACGATTATGTGACCAAGCCAGTAGATGCGCTAGAACTAAAATACCGAATCAGGGCATTGACCACGCTAAAGCAATCTATCAATGAACGCTTACGCATAGAAGCCGCCTACTTGCAGGCACAAATTCACCCTCATTTTCTATTCAACACGCTTAATTCCATTATGGCCTTGAGTGATATAGACACGGAGAAAATGCAGAATCTGGGGGATGCTTTTGCTTCCTTTTTACGGATCAGCTTTGATTTTCTAAATACGAATGAACTGGTCGCGCTTTCCCATGAGCTGGAGCTTGTTGAAGCCTACTTGTATATTGAAAAAGAACGGTTTGAGGACAGATTGTCTATCATTTGGGAAGTTGACCCCAACATCGACTTGCTTCTCCCTCCGCTTTCGATCCAGCCGTTGATTGAAAATGCTGTCAAGCACGGGATCCTCAGTCAGAAAAATGGCGGTACGGTTCATATACGGATTACTCGTCAGGGAGGCTCCACCCTTATCGAAGTCAAAGATAATGGCAAGGGAATGGAACAAGAAAAGGTTCTCCAGCTTTTGAGTCCAGCGATGAAGGGAAAAGGCGGGATCGGACTTTCCAATACAAATCGACGATTGATACAGTTGTACGGTCAAGGCCTGTCCATTCTCAGCAAGCCAAACGAAGGAACAACCGTCTCATTTGTCATTCCCGATAGTCGAATAAAGTAGGTTTCTCTTATTAAAAAACAGACCGAGTAGAGCCTGTAAAATATGCTCTCCGGTCTGTTATTTGTTGGAAAAGATTAACTCAAGAACTGCAGAAGACCCAAGGATACGGCAGTGGTCAAAATTACGCTCCATATGACGATACCCACCGACATCCACCACATTAGCTTTCCCGTAGGCGCACCCAGCGATATGCCAATGGCCGCTCCCAAAGGGGCTCCCGTTAGTAACGGCGAGGCTAATCCCAGGCCGATCACTCCATATTTCTCCCAAATATGGACCATGCGCCCTCGCTTTTTCCCCTTTTTTTCCATCCGTTTTACCAACCAGTTGCGAAGTGATCCTCCCAAGAAAATGACAATCCCGGCACTAGCCATTGCTCCGATCGCACTTAGGATTCCTGTGACAACTGCGGAAAGCTGCAAGGCAAACCCCAGCGGGATTGCCGCCCAGAGTTCCAGCATGCTTGTTCCGATTACACTTCCCCATTTCCAGACCATTTCCATATAATCTGCTCTGTCCCCTCTCGTTGTCGTTTTGCTAATCATATAAAAGACTGCAAAAGAGGGTATAAAGTTACCATTATTGGGAAATTAGACAGAAAGACGATACGCCTCCTTCACCCGTTCTATCTGGGCAAGATGGTCACGAACATGATTGACGCGATATTCCAGCAATTGCGTAAAGGTAAACCGTCCCGCATCCGCGTACACCCCTACCCGCTCGCTTTGTTCGCTCGTCAGGTGGACCAGTATAGTCTGCATACTGGAACGCAGCATTTGGAATAGAAGCAAGGCCTGTTCACGGTCCAGCAGATCATACCCCAAGTTATTCGCCCAAGCGTTTTGGTCAAATGAAATCAGCAGTGGTTCTTCCTCAGCCAAGACTTTTTTCAACCGATGTGTTGACAAAATTTCTGAGTCCGTCACGTGGATGAGAATCTGATGGATACTCCATTTGTCCGGTGCAGGCTTGAATCGAAGCGCCTCCTCACTCAATCCTTCGATGACTTGTCGCAGCATCGTGTACCCATGACCGTACTCTTCTATCAACTCTTTCACTTTTTTCTCCCCCTGTAATATCTTTCCCGGCTAGCTCCACACCTAGAATAGGGTCTCTTGGTTTTCTGAGACCTAAAATAATCGCATGAGTACCCAGTACAAGATAGGACTGTTAAAACTTCGAACTCTCTCATTGACTTCCCTCTGAACCTTAATTTGCAATGAATGAATAGCTCCGTGAGTGCCTACTGCTCCTTATGTCTCGTTACTGAAATCTATTTTGGTTCGACAAATTTTAGTGTCAAGGTTTCTGAATGTTCACCTAGCTCATCGTTCCATGTAAGATGGAAAACAGGAAAATCTCCAAAAAAGTCTTTCACTTCCTTTTCGTTAACCCCTTTTTTAAATTCCTTTTGATGCTGCTCTGTATTAGGAATGTCTTGAAACATCTCAATATATCCTTCTGCGAAATTGGGATGATCTACATTCCCTGTAGATTGGCTTGTTTTTGTTAAATCAACTTCATACTCATCCCCCCTCTATCCCTTATAGGATTTATACGCTTACAAATATAGGAAGTTGCAAAACTTGATTCATCCGACCTTGGGAACATCTTTTGCCTTTTATAAACACAGCCAGGCAACCGTCGTACAGACGGTTGCCCCGTGATTCTTTCCACTCCGTATGCATTTTGTATGCTACACTCCGTACCAGTTCAACCCTTGCTTGCCCAAGTCCACCCAGACACTCTTCGTATGTGTATACATATCCATCGCCTGCATCCCCAGCTCACGACCGAAACCGCTTTGTTTCGTGCCGCCAAATGGAGTCGTACTGTCGAGCATGCTGTACGTATTAATATAAACGGTGCCAGCCTGCAAACCACGAGCCATGCGATGTGCCCGCTTCAAGTCGTTGGTCCAGACACCGGAAGCTAAACCGTACGTCGTGTCGTTGGCCAGCCTGATTGCCTCCTCCTCATCCTTGAAGCGAATGACGGAAATGACAGGCCCGAATATTTCCTCACGCGCGATCGTCATGTCATTCGTGACGTTCTCAAAAATGGTTGGGGAAAAGTAGTACCCCGTCCCTGCCTGCGGATTACGCTTGCCTCCTAGAACGAGGTTGGCTCCCTCTTCCAAGCCTTTCTCCACATAGTGCTCGATTCGTTCCAGCTGCGTCATGGATACCTGTGGTCCCATTTGCGTCATCGGGTCCAGGGGATTTCCTACCCGAATGGTTTGCGCCTTTTTGCTGAATGCATCCAGGAATTGATCGTACACGCTATCCTGCACGAATAGACGGGATCCAGCGGCACACACCTGTCCTTGGGCAAAGTAGATTCCAAAGAGTGCGCCGTTGACTGCGTCTTCGAGTTCGGCGTCGGCAAAAACGATATTCGGAGACTTGCCGCCAAGCTCCAGTGAAACTGGTTTGAGATGCTTGCTCGCTGCCTGCATGATCAATCTACCTGTCGCTGTGGAACCGGTGAAAGCGATCTTGTCCACATCCGGATGCGCTGCCAATGCATCCCCCGCGACCGCGCCGTAGCCTGGGACGACGTTGATAACCCCATCGGGAATACCCGCCTCTTGAAAGACTTTCGCTAATTCCAACATGCTGATCGGGGTCTGCTCCGCCGGTTTGATGACGATGGTATTCCCAGCTGCCAATGCTGGAGCCAGCTTCCACATCGCCAGCATGAGTGGGAAATTCCAAGGCACGATGGCACCAATAACGCCGATTGGCTCACGCAACGTATAGTTGAATCGATTGCCTGGGAGGCTAGCGTTTCACCTTGCACTTTGTTCGCCAGCCCCGCATAAAATTCCAGCACATCAATCGTAGCAGGCATCGCGATGTACTTGGTTTCGTTGATGGGCAAACCATTGTCACTGGATTCTACCTCTGCGAGATAATCGAGCTTTTCCCACATTTTTTGTGCGGCGCGATATAACAATCTACCGCGATCCCCAGGTGCCATCTCAGCCCATGGTCCCGTTTGAAAAGCTTTTCGGGCTGCCTTTACAGCCAGATCGACATCTTCTGCTCCAGCTTCTGCTACCACACCATTTACTTCCCCGGTAGCTGGATTGAGCGAATCAAAGGTCTTGCCTGACAATGCATGTACCCATTTTCCATCAATGAACATTTGGTAGTTTTGTGCCATCTTTATCTCCCCCGATTCTTTGATTGATATAACGTGGAATTACTTCTCTTCAGGCAAGTCCAAGGTAGGAGTCTGATCAAAGAAATTCCATGGCTTCAGCATCGCGTGCACCCACTCCGTAGGCATGATCGGCCATTCCTCCGCACGGGCGACGTGGGTCGTGCCTGTCGTCATCCAAACCACATTGTCTGTGTTCACGATCGAATCATTATTGGCGGTGAACTCCTTCAAACCGGTATCCGTCTTGGCACGATTCGGGTATTTTCCCTCAGGGAATCGCTCGTCTGGGCTGGCTGTATTTCGTTACCCAGATTTGTTTATCCATGAAGTTTACTCGGTTGTACAACCACTCATCCTTGCTAAACATGACTCCTTTTGCTACTGGATGGGTCCCACCTGCATACGGGATGATTTGATAGGATACCGGATTGCCCACCTTGTTCTCTTTATTTGGATTGCTAAGCAAACGGATGGTCGAAGGATCGAAGTTTTGAATGGCATCCTGCTCAGTAGTGACCGTTTTTTGTTCGGTTACGATAGCACTCTTGCGTGGTCCGCCTGCCGTATTTTTCTCGATCTGTGGGTTGAGCTCTGTCAGCACATTGCTCTCGCCATCCACGTCCAAATCGAGTCGGAAGTTATAAATGTGCTGGTGGGTCGTCCCCACAATGTTATGGTCGATCAGTGTGCCATAGCGGGTATCTTCTTTGGCCGTCGCATCGTGCATGGTGGACGATTTGACTGCCTTTACTGCTTCAATACCTGTCGCGCCGACATCGATTTTGATTGTGCCGTTCGGAGACAAGATCCAGTCAAAAATATAATCGTAGTTGCCCACCGTGCTGATCCAGCGAACGACCAGCTCGCGGCGTTCACGACTCACGTTGTCTTTGCCCATCTCTTGATGCTTGAACTCGGGTCCAGCGTATTGCTCAAAGATGGCTATAGCCTTTGGAATGGTGTACGGATTTCCGTCATTGTCTGAAATGGTGGCATCGAAAAGCTGTGCATTGTCAGGCACATCTGTCCCTTTTTGTAGGGAAGACGTCAATACGCCCATTCCATAGTCACCGGAATCCAGATACGCTTTGAAATACCAGCCCACGTCCGGATCGCCATAAGGAACGATCATCCCTCCCAGTGACCCTTCGTACATGATTTTTCGTTTGATGCCATTGTCGTTGTACGTCATCGTAGAAAGCACGGGACCTACTCTGGAATCGAGACGCAGATGGAAATCCCAGTTGCCCCAGTGAATGGTGTTACCTTCGAGCCCGTAGTTTTTCCCTTGCGGTTCTGTGATGGTGAGCGGCTTCACGCTCTGCTTGTCCTGCTGATTTCGTCCATCGTACGGGGTCGGCTTCAACGGTACCGGAATCACTCCGGCGTCCTCGATCTTAATGACTTTCTTTTGCTCCAGATCTACGATTGCTACGAGGTTTTCGATGGGGTGTGCCCAGTAGTTTCCGTCTCCCACATCCAGATAGGAAACGACCTTCAGCAACCGCAAATCTTGCTTCAAGCCATCCGCCTCATTGAAGTATCCGACCGTGAGTGGCGTGGCGACCACCTTTTTCACATCGTTGATTCCCCGCTTTTTGAGAGCATCCGCATACTCCTGGCTTTCCTCGATGGCTGTCTGCACGGTCTGGAAGTCATCCAGGATCACCATCCCGTGTGCCCCCTCTATTTCCTTCCAGGAGACGAGCTTTTTCGTGACGAGATCTACCTCGCTTTCGATGACTTTCTTTCCGTCCAGCATGACCACATTCGCTGACCGCTCGAATGCTTGCTTTTGCCCGTACACCCAGCTCCATACCTTGGCTTTATCAGGTTCTTTTAACGATATTTGCGTAAAACGCAGGCTCTTTTTATAGGAATCGGATGCTTTGACGACGTTCACTACGGCATTGATTTCTTCGGCAGTCAGTGGATTAAGAGGGTGTTCTTCCTTTTGGACGGAGACCGTCTGATCCAGCTGTGACTGGAAGACTTCGTTGAGGAAGTGATGGGATACATAGAGCGTTCCGTTTTTATTGACGACAGGAGCCTCCAGCTTGACTGTCTTACCATTGACTTGCACCTCTACCATATTGGGCTTTAGTGTTACAATGGTTCCGTCCCTCTTGACCTGCGCTGTCTGCGTCTTGCTATCCCAAGCGACAGTTCCGCCAAATTCCTCGACCATCGGCTTGAGAGGAAGGTATTCCGCCTCTCCTCCGTGCGCGCTGACCCTTTCAACGAACGGCACAGAAGGCGCCGTCGCAAATGTTAGCGCTGTCATGAATACTGCCGTGGACATGATGATTTTTTTCTGCATGAAGATCCCCCCGCATTTTCAACTCTTTGCACGTCCATTTTATGGGGAGGAATCGGACGCTGTATTGTAAATTTCGGAACTATCAGTTTACTTTCATTTGGTTCATACTAGAGGTAACTGCTTGTTGTGAATACCCGATGACTTTGTAAAGGTGGTTATGGATGAATGAATCGCGTTGAAATTGCCGCCAATTTGCCTCCTGTCCAATACGGTTTTCGGCTGGAGACTAGTAGCTATCAAGAGAGGCTCGTCCCCTATCTGGGTCAAACTGTTCTTTTCTATCAATACGTCGTCATGGGCAAGACCGTTGACGCGATTCGTGTCGTGCCTGATGGCTGTATGGACGTGCTCATCTGCTGTGACCCCAAGCGGCCGCACTCTCTGATTTGCGGTACCATCCTGCAAGGAGAAAGCATTCCCTTTCATGCAGGCGCCACGTATTTCGGGGTTCGTCTCACCCCTTTGCAAAGCTTGCATCTGTCTCCTACTCCGTTCCGAGAATTGATCGACAGACAGCTTCATTTGGGAGATGTGGTTCACGGGGTCAGCAGCCTCTGTGATGACATCGCGGAAAAAGCTTCGTTTTCCCAGAGAATCGCCCATTTCGAACGGTTTTTGTTGCCCAAGCTGCTGTCGAATGACCAACCGTACGGATGGCTCCCCTACTGTTTGCAGCAAATCTATCAATCCAAAGGGAATGTCTCCGTCGATCAGCTAGCGGATGATATCGGCTTCTCTACCCGCTACATTCGCAAGAAGTTTGTAGAGACGCTCGGACTCTCGCCGAAACAATACAGCCGCATTACTCGCTTTCAAAATACACTTTCGTCTATGATGAACCGTACGACCACCTCCGGAAATATCGCCAGCGAACACGGATACTACGATCAAGCCCATTTCATCAAAGATTTCAAGCATTTCAGCCTGTTCACCCCCATGCAAATTATCATGCTGTTACAGACTCCCCCTTTTTAACCACATAACAAAAAGTCCACCTAAGATGAGGTGGACTGAAGTCATTGCTTTTTATGCCGTTTTGCCAGACTGACCTTTCTGCGTTTGCGTCAGCTTTTTCTTATACTTGGTGTAGTAGATCAACGTGAGAAACACCAACCATGGTACCCCGATAATCCAGGAGACGTTCCAGAACTCTGTATCCAGCCCCATGGTGATCAAAATCGCCGCAATCAGTACGATCCCGATGATCTGCAGGACTGGGAACCAAGGAGCCCGGACTGGAAGCTTTTCGCCTCCATTTTGCTCCCATTGCTTGCGGAACTTCAGATGAGAGAGTAGCGTCAGGAGCCAAACGAATAGGGCACCGAACAGGGCAATCCCAAACAAATAGTTGTAAGCGAGCGGGCTAATTTTGGATATGAGAGCGGCCAGCGCCACCCCGATACTGGACAGCAGGAGCGCATTGACGGGCGTCCCATTCTTGGTCAGTTTGCCGAGTGCCTCCGGTGCATAGTCACTACGCGACAGAGAAAAGATCATCCGCGAGGTCATGTAGAGATTGGTATTCATGCTGGATAATGCCGCCGTCAGGACGACGAAGTTCATGATACCTGCCGCAGCTGAAATCCCCACGTGATTGAAGACGAGCACAAACGGGCTTTGGGCAATTTCCTTTGCACCCGCATTAATCCAGGGTACGACGGCAATCATGATGCCCATCGCGAGGAAGTAGAACACGATCAGGCGCACAACCATCGTCCGCATCGCACGCGGGACAGCCGAGCGCGGATCTTTTGCCTCTCCCGCCGTCACTGCGATTACCTCAACCCCTACGAAGCTAAAGATCGCCATCAGCACAGCCATCCATACGCCGCCAAATCCGTGCGGCATAAATCCGTCGTGCTTGGTGAAATTCTCAAGGCCAACTGCCGGCGTGCCAATCCCCAACACGACTGCCACACCGAAAATAATGAAGGCAATAATAGCAACTACTTTGATCATGGCGAACCAGTATTCAATGCTGCCAAAGTTTTCAACCGAGCGAGAGTTGACGTAGATCAGGGCCGCTCCGAACCCGAGTGTCCAGACCCAGACGGGAATGTCAGGGAACCAGTACGTCATGTAAATCCCGACCGCAACTGCTTCTCCGCCTACCGCGATGACCTGTGCCGCCCAATACGTCCAACGAGAGGTAAAACCAGCCCAACCTCCCAAATACTTTTCGGCATACACCCCAAACGATCCCGCCGTTGGATGTGCGACCGCCATTTCCGAAAGTGAAAACATCATGATAACGGCGATAAATGCTGCGATCACATAGCTGAGGATTACTGCCGGCCCTGCGTAATTGATGGCGATCGCGCTCCCCATAAAGAGCCCGGTTCCAATCGCTCCCCCGAGTCCGATCATCGTCAGCTGGTTCTTGGTTAGTCCTCGGTGCAGACCTGATTCACGCTCGATAAAGTTGTCCTTATCCTTCATACGTGTACGCCTCCCCTTCATGACTCTCGATTTGCAATATTGCGAATTAACTCGTCGTACTAACCTCAGAATGGGATTCACTTCTTTTTGGCTGTCCCCATGCCATGCAGACATCGACTGCTTTCCCTGCCACCACAAGAGAGATGAGCGTGAAAATGGAGTGAAGAACATCCGACACCAGCCACGAAGCAATCACGATTAATGCATTCATGGCAATCATCATTCTGCCGATGGTGAGGGCTGGCCATATTTTGTTGATCACAACGCAAGCAATATCTACGCCACCTGTCGTTCCTCCGGCGCGCAAAACCAAGGCAATTCCTACACCACTCACGATCCCGCCGAGAAGCGTCCCTGCCAGCGGTTGATGCCAACCAGGCAAGAAAGCAAATAACCACAGAAACAATGACAAACTCACCATGCCGACCAAACTATGGATGACAAATTTTCTCCCGACAAATCGGTAGCCTAAGAGAAATAGCGGGACATTCAACAGAAAATAAATAAGTCCGAGTGACAGGGGGAGAAAGTAACTGAGCAAGACAGCTACTCCCCCCAAGCCTGGAGCGGTGATTTCATTCGGCTGCATGAACAGGTAATACGCGAGTGCGACTAGTGCTGTACCAGCCAAAATCATGCTCCATTCCTTCCCGATCGTCTTTACTTGGGACGCAGTAGTCATCAGTTCCCTCCTACAGGCTGGCAGGCAGCTCAGCTAATGCGTCGATCGCCGCCTTCACCTCATCCTCCGTGTTGTAAAAATGCGGAGCGATACGGATCACATCGTTGCGTGCGGATACGAGAATTCCTTTTTTCTTGAGAATGGCTTCCGCTTTGGACGCTTGCGGGATGTAAATAGCGGTATTGGCTGCCTTTTGGCTTAAATCGAGTGGGCTCATGACCCGCAGCCCTTTTTCTGCCGCATAGGAGATCGCGGTATGAGACAAGCTCTGCAAGTAGGCTTCGATCCGCTCTACCCCAATTTCGTTGAGCAGTCCAATGCTTGCTGCTGCCGCGTAACCATTGATCATCGGAGGTGTTCCCGTTTCAAAGCGACGAGCTCCCTGCGCATAATCCAGATGTTTGATGTCAAAGGCAAACGGGCTGACGCGTCCGAACCAGCCGGTCACCACAGGCTCCAGTTTTTCTGCCAGCTCCTTACGTACGTAAAGGAATGCAATTCCCGGGATTCCCAGCATGTACTTTTGAACACCAGCTGTAAGGAAATCAATGTCCATCTCTTTTACGTCGATGGCTACACTCCCCGCCGACTGGTAGGCATCCACAAACAAATACGAACCTTTTTCATGTACGATATCGGCGATTTTCCGCACATCCTGTTTGAAGCCATTGTAATACGAAACATGCGGTATCGAGGTAATCAGGGTCTGTTCATTTACCGACTGGCTGTAGTACTCTAGCGGTATGACCGAATCAGCTGCTGGAATAAACTGAATGTGTGCTCCTCTCTTCTGTTGAGCGAGCCACACATGGCCGATACTTGGGAAATCCATCTCTGTCGTCACGATCTGATTGCGTTCTCCTGAGAAATCCAGAGCGGTAGCTACGGAGGAAGCACAATCGGAAACGGAAGACAGGACGGCAATTTCTTCAGGAGAGGCATTGATCAGACGGGCGAATTGTCCTTTTGCTTCCTCCACCTTGTCCATCCACAGATTCCAGTCCATCCCGGTATAACGAAGCGTGTCCACGTATGCAGCAATCGCTTCCTCTACCGGGCGGCCGAGAGCACTTTGCGAGCAGCTGGACAGCTGTATTTTCTCGTTCAGAATCGGAAAATATTCTCTTTCCTTAGCAAATGGAAACGTCATAACAATCCCTCTTTCTATTGTTCAATGATTGTGGAGTGATACTTACCATGATTTCGTTCTTCGACGACAAGACCTCACCCTGGATGGAGGACCTCCCCTATGACTGGCGAGACGTTTACTCCCTCGGGCAATCGATCCCTTACCAAAAGCACGAAACCATTTTTCATCAGGACCATGCTGCGAAACACGTGTACATGGTTCTGCAGGGACGCATTCGCCTCTTTTTGACTACCCCTTCTGGTGATGAGAAAGCAATCGCCATCATTGGACGAAACGGACTACTCGGCGAATGCGGGCTGTTTGACCATCCCACCTTCAACAACGGGGCGATTACCGCCAGCAAGGCAACCCTGCTAAAGGTTCCAGTCGAACGGTTCAAGGAAGCGTTTTCAACAAACCTTACCATCGCTCACAACGTCCTCCGTTTTCTCGACGGAAAGAACCGGATACTCGCGTCGCACACCATGCAGCTCAGCTTTTACTCCGCTGCACAGCGGATTTGCTTTACCCTGATGCAACTGGGTAGTACGTACGGGAAAGAAGGAAACGGTAAACGAGTCATCACCGTCCGCTTCACTCATCAGGAGCTGGCCAATGTGGTCGGCACTTCGCGTGTGACCGTGGCCAACACGATGAAGGAACTCGAACGAAAGCACATCCTCTCCAAGGAAGGCGGCTTGTATGTCATTGAGGACGAAGCACAGCTGTACCGCTCCGTTTTAGATGGCCTATCGCTGTAATACCTTCACGATACAGGAAGAGTTCAGATGGAATCAGTAAAGCACTTTACACTTTTCGCATTTCGAGCCAAATTTCTGACAACAGAGGGTTGGAAAAAAGGAGGAGTGTTCGATGACTTTGTGGGTTTTTCTTGCGCTTGTGATCGGTGGGATTTTGCTGTTTGGGGTTCTTTACGAATCCATCTCTCGACGGTCGAAAAGAAGGGTACCCGTGAAGCCGGGCAAGTACGATCAAACGTACACGGAGCAACTGCTGCAGGATACACGGGATACGATTAACAGGACGGATGTGTAAAAAGGAATGCCTCTAGTCGACGGGAGACATTCCAAAAGAGATATTTTCAAAATCGTCCATGCTCAAAGCGTAAGATACTCGTACACCTTTCGCATTTTTAATGGCAAAGGCGACTTGATGGAGGTAGCCATCCCATGACGATTCGCGGTCACCGTTTGCTGCGATCACGCCTGCTGCCTCTTTATCGTCCCAAATGCTGAAGAAAGTTGTGTTCGGGTAATCACGGACGACTTGATTCACTATCCGTAGGGCCAATATTTTTCTCTCCAGCTCCTGTCCTCGCGGCGGCAAGCTCGAATAGATCACCAGTTCATTTGGCTTGCCCTCTTTCTTCTGTACGAAGATGGAGATGTCATCGGATGAAAGAAAATGTTCGACTTTGGCTTCCACGGTGGGGACGGATTTTTCTTTTTCTTTTTCATGTATGGTTGGGTTGGAAGCTCCGATGTCAGTGTCTGAACTACACGCCTGCAGAAGCATCGTCATCAACAGAGCAACGAGGTGGATTCCTTTTCGCAATGAGCATCCCTCTTTCTTCTTCACTTTTAATATTTTTCCATATTTTTACTAATAATCCTTCCTCAAAAAATTGATTTACTTGTCCGATTCCATATATCCAAGCATGGCTTGCCCTCCTGCATATGCTGGAAGGAGATAGACAAAGGGGGGATTTTCATGAAAAAGAAAAACGTCCGTGCCAAACGTCGTAACTGGAATAACTGGAACAACGGGAACAACTCCAGAACCTTTCGGATCACGCTTCGCCCTGGCGACAGGCTGGTAGTAACCGTCCGCGACGACGATTAATCTGCGTTCGAACAACAAAAGAGCCATTTTCCCCTAGGGATGATGGCTCTTTTTGGGTTATCGTTTTTTGCGACTTCCTTTGATTTTCGCGTTTCCTTTTGAATTAGTCCTTTGCTTGCCGGTTGCTCTTCGTTTTCCTTTTGCCTTTTTTGCCCGTACTTTCTGGTTGCTCCTTGCACTTTTGTTGAAAGCGACGGACCCCCGTCCTCCACCGACTGCATGCTGTTGCTTGGTGTTGGAGAAGAAGATAATCGATGCGTATAAAAATATCGGGATGATCCATAATAAAGTCATCGAGCTCGGTGGTGTGTTTGTTTTCAAACAGGCTTTAGTCTTTTAGGAGGCGATGTGCCATGGATGATTTAGACAACACCCAAGCGAGTAAGGGAAACCGTTCACAGTTGTAGGCTTCTAACTTCATAACGGAGGTAGATGCGTCGCACGTGATAATCGGTAACACCCTAAAACCTACGAGCTCGATGAATGCCGTCTCCATTATGGAGGCGGTTATTTCTTTTAGGAAAACGGAGAAAAAAGCTACGGTTCATAGTGCCACTTGAATTAAAAATCTTCTTAAATGAGAAAAAGCAGATGCACATGGCGATCTGCTTTTTTTACTCCATCTATTATTTGAAAAAAGAATGTTTATTTGAGACATAGATACATCATAGTTTATTACAAATTTTAACATAAGTCTATTGTTGTTGGAAAAATCCTTGTATGTTTATGGTGGGCTACGGAACACCAAAATATAGGAAGGAGAATGACTGTGGAGGAGCCATATTATTGGAATCGTCAAATCGCGTATTTGCACAAGTCGGCCAGTCTTTACTACAACGACGATTATCTAAAGTTTCTCGTCGATACGGTATGGAAGATCGATAGGCCTGTTCATATGATCGATTTTGGCTGTGGGTTTGGTCATTTGGGGCTTCGGCTACTCCCCTTTCTAAAAGAGGGATCGACGTATACCGGGATCGACGCTGGCACAAAGCTGATTGATCATGCTCGGCATTTATTTAAAAATTTGCCCTACGAAGTTGAATTTGTGGTTGGTGATTTCCTCTCCCTCCCCATCAATAAGAAGTATGACCTGGCGGTTTGCCATGCAGTGCTGCTTCATATGGCTGAGCCGATGCGAATGCTCAGGAAAATGGTTGACAGTGTTAAGACTGGTGGGAAAGTAATCGCGTTTGAACCTCACTGGAATGGCAATATGGCCAGCCACCATTTCCAAGGAATTGATCAGTCCAGAATCATTCCCCTTGGGCTTTTGCAAGAGTTATTTGAACGAGATGCCAAACGATACGGTAAGGATGGCAACATCGGCTTAAAACTTCCTCTGTACTTCAATCGCATTGGACTCAGTGACGTTCAGTGCCGGGTCAGTGATAAGGTGAACATCCTAGATCCTGAGGTGGATCGCGAAATTGCCGCACAGCTATACGAAGCGATTACATTTACTGACCCTGGAGACATCGAGCCCTTCATTCAATGCCTGATCGAACGTGGGATGCTGCCGGAAGAAGCACACCGGCAATACGAGGCTGAAAAGCTGCTATCAACTGCGTTTACTCCTTCTGTTGCGGCGACTTATGCGGCAGGCATGAAAATCACTTTTGGGAATGTCGTCGAACAGATCCAGCTGGATCAACAAAATATCCAGACAGCACTGGACTTACCATAGCAAAACGAAGCGCCCCTTATGGGTGCTTCTTCGCTTTATGCCCCCACACTTGCCGCCCGACAGGAGGTACGATTCCCCGCACCTCATAATTTCTCAACGAGCTTGTACCGATCCCTAATGGTTTGGCAATATCCGAAGGACGAAAAGTACGGCTCAAAGACAAAGGCAGTGGCTGCTTCGGACGAGAAGGAAGTCCTAGACAGCCACTGCCTTTTGTAAATAATCGAACCCCTGCATCCTAAAAAAGTTGTCCCCTACTTCTTCTCAGGTTTCACAGTAACAAAAATAGGATTGGAATAGAACCACAAGTCTTGATAATTCCGTTTGTTGATCTCGGCAAATCGCGTCTCGTTGTCCGCAATGTCTGTCTTGGGATCCATCAATGGCTCTCCGTTGCTCGTCTCACCTGGGACATTCACCCCTAGATTGGTTCCTCTGAGGCGAAAGTATTGATTCTTATCCGCTTTCCAGGTAAAGGTGATGACGTTGTAACCATTGCGATCGGTTTTCCAATCCTTGCTTGTGAAGCGCTTCACGACTTTTGTTGTATCGTTTGTGGCCTTGTTATACGCAGGTGTGCCTTGCACTGCTTTACCGGTTACATCTCCTGCAATCAGATCCACGTGATCCACACGAACAGGATCGCCGTTGTTATTCTTTTTCGGGCTCTTGAAGCGGATCGTAATCTCCGCCTTTTGTCCTTTTTTGACAATAAGTTCTTGGCCCATTTCGGATTCCTTGCCGCCACCTTGAATTCGGAAATCCAATGCGTCAATCAGATCTCCATAGACAGAAAATGATTTGCCAGATCTCATGCCATCCAGTACAGACTGCATGGTGGTTCCGTTTACCCACGTATAATTCTTCGCGTACTGACCGGGCCAGTAACCACTGGAGTAGAGACGGTTATCACTGATTTCGAAATGGGAGTCCGAATTGGAAAAGTTCCAGAAGTGTCGTCCTTCTCCAAGAAGGGCATCCCAAGAACCGCCAACCTTAGCCAGCATGTAATCGGAACCGCCGTACGTCCGATTTTCAGGCGTGTCCAAATTCAAGCCGCCTCGATCTGGTTCCATTTGGTTTCCGGGCATGCCTTCAAAACCGAATGCGACATTGGGTGCAATATTGTTAAAATCGCGGAAATCCGAAATGGTATACACCTTTTTTCGAGAGGGATGATTCATAATGGCGTAGCTGCTCTTCTTATAATTCTTCTCAAGCCATGCGAGTGCGGTACGAGCGTCTTGAGCTGTGGTGTAGGCTCTTTGATCCTTCTTTTCCCAAGCAGCTACGTCCCTTGGATCGAACATCTTCTCGTCTCTGTTGGTAAACAAATACTCGAACTGATTGACAGCTTTCAAGCTTTTCTCGGATCCCGACTTGTCACCGACAATACCAATCCCGACGTGCTCGTAAGTAGGCATGTCCCATTCAAATCCCGAGAAGATGATTTTATTACGGTACTTGCCCTCGCTCTGTAGCTGTTTTATTTTTGGTGCTTGATATTGAATGATCCCCTGCGACAACGGAATGGGTCCACCCGCGATCGCGTTCCCTTCGTCATCTCTTGCAGATGTTCTCAAGTGATCGGAAATCGCGATCCAGTCCATACCATATGTGAATGCATGGTCGAGCACACTTTCTAGCGACTGCTGTGCATCGTCGGATTGAAAAGTATGAGCGTGATACTCCCCTTTCATCCATCTGCCATGCACGTTCTTTTGATCTTTATCCTCTAACTCTTTTGCTGCTACAGGCAGACCTTGCGCAAGAATGCTCATACTGAGAGCCAAAACGGTGATCGCTTTGAATCTAGGCAACATGTTTGTATACACCTCCGAAGTCTTGTACCTTTGAACACCTCTGACTTTAAAACAAAAAGATTAAGCCCGTTTTCGGTGATGGTAACTTTTTCGTAAAGCATTCTTGAACTGCACTCGAAAACGCAAAAAAACCCCTCCTTCAGGAGAGGTTTTTTGACGTATAGGGCTATGCTTTTACATTCGACTCCTGCAACTGCACTTTTGGCGCATTGCGATCAATCATGTATTTCCCCACGAAGATCGCGGCAATCATGAGATACGCGTAAACGAACTGCATGGACGAAGCTTGCGCGAAGCCAACGGTCGGAGCGTGGATGATCCCAAAGAGCGAGAGGAGGGAAGCTGTCGCGCCTGCGATGGCGGCACGCAAAGGCTTATCCGTGATGGCAAATATCGCGATGCAGCCCCACACCATACTGCTGAGTGGTGCGCCATTTCCTAAATGGACGAGACCGTTGTAATAAACGCCCTTGTTGGCCATAGCGGCAGCCCCCACCGCCTTACTCGTCGTTCCAGCCGCAGAGAGTATGTTATTTGCCATGGTCAACGCCCAGTTGGCGATCCATGGGAACAGGCAGATGAAGATGACAGGCACCTCTATCTTAGGAGTCTCTCGAACGACTTGATTGGCTGTCACAATCCCGATGTAAACCAGGATGGGAACAATCGCTGCTACCGGAATGACTGCCAGCAAAAAGGCGCCGAGTCCAAAGAGTGAAATGATAAACATCGACAAGCCCGTTGCTACAGTGTAACCAATACCAGCCCCAAGTGACTTCCATCCTGCGTGACCGACATACACCGTAACGGGATACGGATTGCCGCAAAAGCATCCGATAATCGAGGAGATTCCATTGGCCAGCATGACTTTGCGCGTATTGTATTCATCACCAGCGGCATGTGCACTCTCGATGTTTTCCAGGTCAAAGATGTAATTCGCGAGGCCAAGCGGAACGGCAGATGCCAAATAAGGAAGGGCATGCGGGATTCCTTGGATCAAGCTGTCGATGTGCACGGAAGGTGGGTTAAAGCCAAACGACTGCATAGCGGCTGCGATCGCCGCCGGATCTTGTAAGCCGAAGATCCACGCCAGGGCGGTTCCGGTGGCGAGCAAGAGAAAGCCTGTTGGAATCTTTGCAAACAAAGGTGATTTTCCAAACCAGTTGAGGAAAATGATGATGAGGACAGCAAATGCCACGAGTGGTGTCTCAAACGATTGCAGCATCGGGTTCATGGCCAGAAGCAACAGACCTAGACCTGACAGACACGACAACAGAACGGTTCTCGGGATCATTCGACGGATGGTGTCACCCAAAAACGAACCGACGACGAGAATCATTGCTTCAAAAAAGCACCAGACGAGTGCGATCTGGAAAGCAAATTCTGCGTTTTTCGTCTGCAAATACACTGGCAAAATGACCAAAAAGGTCACGGTAAAGATCGAGGGCGCGCTTGGCCCAGATGGCAGAGCCGTTACATCTCTTCGCCCCGTTTTCTTTGCCAAATAATAACCAAACACGAAATAGCAGATACTGGCCAAGCATATTCCTAGTCCAAACGCAGGGACGACTCGCCCATACACGATTTCTTTCGGAAAGCCTACGACGAATAACAGTAGGGCAATCATCGTCAACAGATTGGTCAGGTTGTTGGCGAGTAGACCAAAATAAGCGGCCCAGTCGCCTTTTTTCCAAAGCAATCCTCGTACGTTATCCATTTCCGCTCAGCTCCTATTATGAAAGATGGATGATCACTCAAAAACTCGAATAATTCTGAAATTTACCTACAAAAAAAGAGAGCAAATCATGGAGTTTGTTTTGAGAGCCGAATGGTACAGGTTGAAGCATGAATGAAAAGGGTAAAGGCAGTGCCAGAAGAACAGCCCCCATCATGGTTCCTATCTACTGACACCGTTACCTCATCGTTTCCTTTGTCTCTTACACGTTGGCTTTTTTATGAAAATGCGTGAATAAGTGATCGCAGTCGGCACGCTTCTCTACCTTGATCATGTTCAGCGCGCTCTTGTCTTTGCCCGACAAATAATCGCGGAGATGCTTGTCGGAAAAGCCGTGCTCATGAGCATCGTCGTTCGTCGAGCAGTAGTACACTTCCTTGATTCCTGCCCACATGATGGCGCCCACGCACATGGGGCAAGGCTCGCATGTGGCGTAAATGACGCAGCCTTCCAGATTCATAGTCCCTAGCTTTTTGCAGGCTTCACGGATTGCCACCATTTCTGCGTGCTGAGTCGGATCGTTATCGGCGATCATCCGGTTGCTGCAGACGACAATAATCTCGTCGCCTCTGACGATAGCTGCGCCGAATGGACCTCCGATGTTGTTATCCATGCCTTCGATCGTTTTTTCTACTGCCAGCTTCATGTAATCCATCGTGTTGTGCCTCCTACTATGCTCTTATCTCACAATGTGAGTGCCTGCCTTGTTGTTGACTGCTTCCTTGAGGCTCTCCGGGTTCGTGATGATGACTCTGGACCCGTTTTTCTCCAAAAAGCTCAGGCTCGCCTCGATCTTCGGCAGCATGCTGCCCTTGGCAAAGTGATCCTGCTCGATATACTTCTTGGTTTCTTCCACGCTGATTTGCTCCAACGCTTTTTGATCCGGTTTTCCGAAGTTGATGCAGACGCGAGGAACTCCTGTGGTGATGATCAGTGTCTCAGCGTGAATTTGCTCTGCCAGCAAGCTCGTGGCAAAGTCTTTGTCGATGACGGCATCGATCCCGTCATACTCATTGTCGCCTTTTTTCACGACTGGAATGCCTCCTCCACCTGCCGCAATCACCACGTAGCCGGAATCAATCAGCGACTTGATTGCATCCTTTTCGATGATATCAATCGGCCGCGGAGAAGGAACGACTCGACGATAGCCCCGACCGGAATCCTCCACCATGACCCAGTCTGGATGCTCAGCCTTCATCGCTTCTGATTGTTCCAGGGTAAAGAAGGAGCCGACTGGCTTCGTAGGATTTTGGAAGTTTGGATCATCGATGCTGACTTCCACTTGTGTGATGACGCTCGCTACTTTTTGTTTCATCCCGCGCTTGGCAAATTCGTTCGTCAGCGCCTGCTGGATCTGGTAACCGATTCCACCCTGTGTTTCTGCCACGCAATTGACCAAAGGAATCGTAGGCATCCCGGTAATTTCGTTGGCAATCTCGCAACGGCGCATCGCAAATCCGACCTGCGGACCGTTGCCGTGCGTTACGACTACCTTGTAGCCTTCCTCGATCATATCTGCAATATGGGTGACCGTTTCTCTCACAGCTTCATACTGATCCTGAATCGAATCACGTCCATTTTCTCTGACTAATGCGTTGCCTCCGATGGCTACAATAACAAGTTCTCCCATCCGTATACCCTTCTTTCAAGTGATATCAACTCTACGCTTCACTCGGCAATGAGATCATGCTGTCAGGAAACGCTTCCGTTCGGTTTGTTCATGCGATGGCAAAGTGTATAGAGTACGAAGGAAAGAATCAGCCCACTGAAAAAGGCAAATTGATTCAGCGTAGACAGCAGAGGGACATTCTTGAGAAATGCGCCGGACATCGGAAGAATGAAGCTGATTGCCATGATGGTGCAGGCCACGACGTTGTATCCATTGGAGTACTCGCCGTTATCACCTGGTTTCACGTACATCGTGGACAAGTTCAATCTTCTTTTCCGTTCAATGTAATAGCTCGAGAGCATGATCCCTGCAATCGGTCCGTACATGGAGCCAATGAAGCTATAAAACAAGTACAGCGTCTCCGTGCTCGACACCAGCTTCCAAGGTAAAATAAGCGTGCCAATCACTGCTGTCCAGATACCTGCAGACTTGACCGTAAACCATTTTGGCAGGAGCGCCGTCATTTGCAGGCCAGCAGGCAACAGATTACCAAATACCACAAAGCCAGTAGCGCCTACATTCAGGGCCAGAATCAGCACGATGACTGCAAACGGATTTTCGATTTTGCCAATCGCGTCGACGATATTAAAGATCGGCTGTCCAAATGCGATTTCGGTTCCGACAATCAGCCCGATGCACGTAATGGCAAAGAGTACATAAGAAACGATCATCCCGATCGGAAGACCAATCATCGGCGCTCGCGGCGTTTTGGCCCGTTGTGTCAGGTCTGCGATGTTGACGATTGGACCTGCCCAGTTGGATACCAAGGCACTCACGCATGCGATGAATACGAGCCCATTCTCCATTGGCTTGACTGGCACATAGTCCATAATAGGACCGATACCACCTGCGATCCAGATGGCCCAGATCGCTGCCCCGATGATGAAGATGTACACCACAGGCGACGAATACTTGCTAAATACACTCAAGATGTTCATTCCACCTAAAAACAATAAAACCGTGACCAGCCATAAAAGAATGTAGGAGAGCATCGTGGGAAAATCCAAGCCGAATATGTCAAATCCAGCTCCCCAGGTCATGTAGCCCGGAAAAATTTTCGCAAAAATCACGTTCAATGATTGCGCCCCTACTACTGTCGTTGCTCCAAAGAAGACGACCCCTGCCACCAGTCCGCGGCATAGCGCAGGAATGACAGAACCTTTTACACCGAATGAATCTCGCAACAGCATCGCAAACGGAATCCCGTACTTGGAAGCTGAGTAGCCGTTCAGCACATAACCAGCCGAAACGATGATAGCAGACAGCATCACGGCCATAAAAACCTCTGGCACGCTCAGACCGAGAGCGAAAAACCCGGCTACTGTCATGTACGACATGATGTTATGAACGGCGCCCATCCAGACCGTAATGTAAGAAAACGTACCCCAGTCTCTTTGTGCAGTTGACTTCGGTAAAATATCTTCGGAATACCCATAGGATTTCCACTCTTCACGTGCTGCTTCTTCTTGTGCTGCTTTCCATTCTACCTGTGCCATGTTCCATCTCCTTCATCAAGCCCTCCCCTCACACTCGACTCTCACAGCGTCATGAGAAACTGTCCCCTGTACTGCGAAAGTCGCGTGATCGCAGGAAAAAACTTGTTAGCTGATGCGTTCGCTTAAGGTCAGGAGTGCTTTTTCAAAAGCCTCAGCAGGCGGGTACGTAATCCCTGCTCCGATCATGCCAATTCCAGCTTCCTTGTGGGCAATCGCTGTATTGATGATCGGTAGAATCCCCGTTTGCACCACATTGCGAATATCGATACCCGTCGCTACCCCTTGGAAATTCAGAATCGGAATCGTTACATTCGGGTTCTCTGCTGTCGTGATTTCCTTCATCTTGGTCGAGAAACCAATTGCTTCATCCACGGTTCCGCCTACCAATGCGACAATCGCTGGAGCAGCTGCCATCGCGAATCCGCCGATACCGTATGTCTCTGTAATTGCGCTGTCTCCGATATCCAGACCGGAATCTTCCGGCTTGTACCCTGCAAACATCGGCCCTACTACCTTTTGAGCCGGACCCGTAAACCATGTATTTCCTGGCATACCGCTCACACGGATTCCGAATTCTACGCCATTGCGGGCCATCGTGGTGACGATCGTGCTGTGTTCGATACCATGTGCCGCATCAAGTGCGCATTTGCACAAGGCCATCCAGGTCGGACCGGAGAAATAATCGCTGCTCGCGACGAAATCAAAGACTTCGCGCTTTTGCTCCTTGGTGAAATCTGTTTCTAAAATGTACGGCGTCAGCGCTTGAATCAACAAACTCGTACCCGCATTATTCCGGTTGTGGCACTCGTCACCCATGTGTAGCGCTTGGGCGAGCAGCAGGCGCAAATCGATCTCTCCGGCAATTTTCATCGCCTCGCGCAGCATCGGACCGAGCACGTCGCGCATCCAGTTCAGACGTGTAATGACACTTTCGTCATTTGCACCCATTCGGAGAATTTTGGACATTTGCTCACTTAGGTTTGTATAAGCCACGTTGCCATATGTTTTATTTTTGACGACATGCATGTACATCGAAGCAGAAGTGACACCCGCCATGGAGCCTACGCAATTATGCTCGTGGCATGGGGAGAAAGTAATCGCCCCAGACGCCGCTACCTTCTCGGCCTCTTCGATATCTTTTGCCAAGCCTTCGAACACGAGAGCGCCAGTCACGGCACCCTTCATCCCTCCGCACATACGGTCCCACGTAATCGGTGGTCCTGCGTGCAGGATGGTAGTCTTCGTCATGCCTGGAACCACATTGATTGCTTGGTCGAAGCCAACTAGCATCGGCTGCGATTGAATGATTCGCTCGACTGCCAGCTTGTTTGCTGCTTCGATTTTTTCTGCCAGTGCAGCATTTTCCAGTCTGTCCAGAGCGGCGATTAATTCAGGCTTTCCACCGCCTGGCGGTTTCCATTCCAGATGCGTCGCACTTCCTTGCTGCTTGATGATGTCATCTTTAAAGAATTCGATCCCTACGTTGATGGCATGTATTTTATTTGAGAACAGCTCATTGATTTTACTCATGGTTGGTTACGCCCCTTTCCCAACAAATTCTCTGGCCAAAAGACCTGCATTGGTACTGCTGCTGGCAATCGTCACTCCAGCGGCCATCAGCTTGCCCACCTGATCTTCCAGCTTCGGCGAATCCAGATCTGTACCCATTACATAGCCCAATATTTCCAGATGTCTCCCGTCTTTTTCTGCCTGCTTTTTCGCCTCGATAATCGCCGGCAGCATGACACCTACTGGATCTTCGTGGGAACCGAAGCCCAGGATAAAGTCCATGAGGATGACACCCACAGATGGATCTTTTGCTTCCTCCAAGAATCTAGCGATGCGCGTGGATGGATCGATCATCGGATGCGGCTTGCCGTTCGTGAAATCGTCGTCACCCATATCCAGGAAGGTGTGGGCTTGGCTCACATGCAGGTTTTTCAGCTTGTAATCCGGATTCTTCTGAATGTTGCTGTATACGTCTTCAAACGTTTCCATTGCGATGTACATCGCTTCATCACACAAGGTACCGCCGCAGAACAGTCCGCGAACGTATTTTTGCTCCGCTGTCAATTTGGCACGCACTTCTTCGATCAGCGGCCAGTTCAATGCACGTTTGTTGATTTCGTCTTCGTTGGCTCCTGCCAGAACAACGGCTTTGAGCGCAGCTTCTTTCGAGGTTTTGGCAAAATGCCCGCCTGCTGCAAGTACCGCTTCTTCTTTACCACCAATGAAATAAACAACAACCGGTTTTTTGCATTGTTTCACTTGTGCCAGCACTTTTTCTTCCACGCTTGGTGCAGGTGGCTTGGAAATGAGCACGATGACTTTCGTCGCCTCATCCTCGTCCAATGCCTTGATGCCATCCAGCATCATGATGCCGCCCACCTGCTCGCTCAAATCACGCCCACCGGTACCAATGAGCTGCGTAATACCGCCACCAAAATCGTGAATGCGAACGCTGACCTCCTGGCTGCCCGTTCCGGATGCTGCCACGATACCGATGTTTCCTTTGCGTACAGCGTTGCCAAAGCACAGAGCTACATTTCCGATAATCGCGGTCCCGCAGTCAGGTCCCATCAACAGCAAGCCTTTTTCGTGTGCGAATTGCTTCAAAGCGATCTCGTCTTCGATGCTGACATTGTCGCTGAACAACATGACGTGCAAGTCGTTCTCCAGTGCCTTCCGGGCTTCTCTCGCTGCGAATGCACCGTTGACGGAAATGATCGCCAGATTCGCCTCGGGGATACTTTTTGCCGCGGAATCAATGGTGGCGTACTTGATCTCGCTCGCCCCTTTGGTTTCGCCCTTTTTCGTGAACAGCTCCTCGATGCCTGTGAATGCATTCTCGCAAAGCTCGTCTGTCTCTGCTTTGACGACGATCATCAGGTCACTGCTTTTCGCCTCTTCCAATTCGGGCGTCAAAAGCCCGACGTTGCGCAGCACTTCCTTGTTCATTTCCGTACCCATGGCGATAACCGCCTGTTCCACACCTGCGATCTGGTTCGCCTTGGTCGATAGAGACATCAACGAAACCGAATCAAAATAGGTGCTTTTCTTGATCACGACTTTGATAGACATACGTTACCTCCCGCTTCTATTTGGAGTTCCAATCCACTGAGCAGCCCTAGCGCCATGTCTGTGCCAGACGATGAGCCAATGTTCAGGACATGGCCCAAAGAGAGAACCACCTCTTCTGTGGTTCCACTAATTATGGATTGGAGCAGACGGACGATCGATTCTCTTACGTGGCCGATCGCCGCTTTTTTTAGCATCATGAAGCTGATTTCATTCGTCCGCTGAGCAGAGGCTAGGACGATCTCTGCGAAAAATGAATGTGGCAAACAACGCGGGATGTTCGGCATGTGGTAAACGCTAAACAATCCCGTTAAGAAATCGTCTCCTGACGGTGTCAGCCCAGGTCCAAGACCGACAAGTCCAATGGAGTGCTCGTGCGCCTTAGACCATCTGAGCGCAGCCAGATCTTCGACGAGCTGGCTCGACCGTGACACCAACAGCCGAGAGACTTCCGCTTCAAATACATTGGCTGGTTGGAGCACCTTTTTCATGCCGCCTGTCTTTCCGTGAGCGGCCAGGTAATCCTTCATGACTGCCACATTTCCCAAAAGACTTCCTTGATCAGAAGGATAAGCAGGTAGCACACATTCCCATCTGACTACATGATCCTGACAGGAGATGGTGAACTGCTTTCCCACGGATACCATGCCATCGCTGACAAGCACTTGGTCATTCACGGCAATACCACTATTTTGGAAGCGCTTACGATCAACCACTAGCGTATTGGGCCCGTTATCCAATTGGTTACAGGCAATCGTATACAACTCACCATTTTCCGAACACTGAATGTTGATGGTCTTGTCAAAGATGCTGTGTACAATCCCGCTGAACCTGCTGCTCGCGATCCTCTTTACAAAACCGGCATCGCCCGACAATGCTTGAGCATGATTCACACAAATTTACTTCGCTCCGGCTTCCAGCAAAATTTGTTCGATTTCAGTGTAGCCTTTTTGTCTGGCGAGCGTCAGCGGTGTCACGCCGTATTTATCTACCATGTGAACATTAGCACCGTGTTCGATGAGCATTTTTATGATTGTCTGCTGTCTTTCTCCGCCGTCGTTCAGGATGATTGCTTCGATGAGTGGAGTCCATCCGCACGTATTGGTGTGGTTTACATTGATGTCCGTCGTCGTCAACAGCTCATGCACGATTTCCACGTGACCTTTTTCACTCGCAGGTGTGATACCCACTCCCCCAAAGCGAGTGACGAGTTCCACGTTTGTATTGGCTTTAACCATCATTTTCACGAGTTCTAATTTTCCATTGACGCAGCCAAATAAGAACGGATTAAAGCAGGTTTCGTCTTGCAGGTCGATATCTGCCCCTGCCTCGATCAAATACGCCACTGCGTCATAGTGGTCGTTCATCGCCGCGAGCAGGATCGCCGTTCGTTTCTGCTTGTTCCGTGCATTAAGATCGACGCCTTGCGCTACATATGATTGGAGTGCTGCGACATCCCCCTGGCTTGCTGCCTCAAGGAACGATTGTACGAGTTGATTATCAGACATGTAGTACCTCCTATAATCTTAGTCAGCCTCTTTAGAAAACTTGGCTTTGCCAAGCCCCCGGCACAGGTGAAGCCTTAGTTGCGCTTATACTATCAACCTTAGAATTTCCTTAGTATCCGATCGTACAAAAAAGAACAGATTGCACAATCAGGTCCCTATGATATAGTTGACTGGTATAATTCACGATTCTGGTTGCTAAGCCGGGTGAAATAGCGGGGCTTGTAGCAAAAAAAGGCATAAAACTCGCCTTTTTCGACATATAACACCCCCTGCAGCATTATTGTAGACAGGATACGAGTGGCCGTCATTGTGTATCCAAACTAAAAAAAGATACTCTCCATTGTGCACGATGCACAATTTTACAAAATGCTTGGAAAGCGGTAAGGGAGGGAAGCGAATGCTGACGATTAAAGACTTACTCCACATTAAATCGATCGATGGGATGCGCATTATTGCCGGACAAAACGGCGTCGATAACGTCGTTTCTATCGTCAATATCATGGAAAATCCCGATGCGTTCGACTGGCTCATGCCCAATGAATTGCTCCTTTCTACCGGCTATATTTTTAAAGACAATGAAGAATTGCAAAATCGCATCATCAGGGAGCTCGCGGAAATCAACTGCTCGGGTCTGTGCATCAAAATGCATCGCTACTTCGACGAAATCCCGCAGAACATGATCGATCTGGCCAACCAGCTTGGACTCCCGCTGCTGACGATCCCCTTTGAATACACCTTGTCCAAAGTGATCGCGATCATCAATGAAAAGGCATCGGGTAGATATGACTTGCTCAACCGAAAGTCGTTGGACATGCACAACATCCTGTTTCGCATCGCGCTGGAGGGCGGGGGAATCGACCGGATTTCCGCTGAGCTGTCTGACACGATCAACAACCCGATCCTCTTTCTGGACCGGGACTGGAACTTGCTCCACTATACAGAAGTCGAGAACAATCCTGTGCCACTCTCCTCTTGTCTGCATCTGGTGAGAAATCGTCCTGTATTTACGAAAGACTTTACGGAGACGATTCCCCGCAACATCAGTCAGATCAAAAAATCAGTCAAACGAATCTATTATTCCAAAGGTCGCGAAATTAAATGTCGCATTCTTCCTGTCGCGGTCGCCAATTACATCTACGGATATATCATCGTGTGGCAGACGGTTCGGGAGCTGACCGAGTTTGACTATATTGTCCTGGAGCAATCCTCTACCATCTTGGCCCTAGAGCGCATCCGGGCACGGGAGATCGAGGAGGTCAAGCTGACGATCCGGCAGGACTTTTTTGATGACTTGCTCACCGGAAAGCTGACTTCTATCGATTCCATCCAGCCATTGTGCGATCTGCACGGCATCAACGCCAGCTACATGTACTACTGCATGGTCATTACGATCGAACCGGACGTGCTGGGCAGTCTGGAGGATATGGTCGTAAGAAAATATGAGCAAGATCATATCGCCAAAAAATGCGTGGATCTCGTCTACGAGCATGCCAGTCAAGCAAACGGAGAACTGATGTGTTTTTACCGAAACAACCGGATCATCGTCCTCATCGGGCAAAATGAATACAGACCCACTATCACGGTCAATGAAGCGAAGCAGTTTGCCGACGAGCTGTACGAGACTTTGCTGGCAAAAATCAAGAAAACGACGTTCTCTGTCGGGATCGGCCGTCAGTACAAAACGATCACTTCCTTGCACAAGAGCTTTTCCGAAGCCCATGAAGCGATCCGGCTGATGCACAAGTTTGACGGAAAACGATCAGTCTCTCACTTTGAGGATTATTCGATCTATCACTTTCTCGAATCGAATATCAAGGCGAGTGAGCTGGAGGACTTTTTTCTGAAACGTCTGGGGAAAGTCCATGAGCACGATCTTGGTTTTGGCACCAGCTTCATGACGACTTTGGAGGGTTACTTTGCCCACAACCAAAATGTGAGCGAAGCGGCAAAGGCCATGTTTATTCATCGCAACACGTTCATCTATCGGATCGATAAAATCAAAGAAATTCTTGGCACCGATCTGAAGCATTCCGAGGAGCTCCTGCAAATTCAGCTCGCTTTGAAAATCTATAAGCTTTTGCAAAAAGAGTAAGAAAAAAGAAAAACGCGGGAAATTGAAGTGCACCCGCGTCCTTTTTTTGCACTTGGTCAGACTGTAGTGGAGTGGAGGAAAATGGAGAAAACGCTCCAGCTTCTTGGGTCCCCTGCTGAGGGGTCATCCCTGTACGGTTCCATGAAAAAAGAGAAACCGCGTCCAAAGTAGCCGATCCTGTCCCAAAGATCTTCGCTTTTTTCTCCCTTTTCCTCTGCCAGCTTTGGCTCTTCCACTTGCCTGCCTTTTCTTGAGAGCCTTCCACGGAGTTTCTTTGAAAAAAACCCTTCGTGGGACAATACCAAAGAAGAACGAAAGCTTGGTTCTCCCTATTCATTCGCTCCCGTGACACGTCGAACGGACATATTGGATGTCTTCGTTTTTCACTTGATTAACCCATATCCTTCGAAGCGCGAAGATTGGGAAACTAAGCTTTTACTCCCTTGACCCCTTAACACCAGGTAGCTAGAAACCACAACAGCTCGCAGGAGAAGCAGGTTTCCTGGCGGAGCGACTCCGGAACCCAGCTAAGCGGAACAACGAATTCACGGGATCCAGAAGCGGTACCTCTGTATCCGCTTCGGAGCGGCTACTCCTTTACCGCTTCCCCGTGAATCGTTGTGGAGCGGACAGTCTATACTCCATTGCAGGGTGTAAACGGGGCCCCGCCGAACGCGAGCGTTAGCTTGTGTTCGGTGGGTAAAGACCGGAGCGCAGATCGGAAACCTGCTTCTCCCCACCCCAGCTATGTTGTTAAACTCTCCCTCAAATTGGGCTTTTTGACCTCACTACCAATAGTACGACCGACTGTGTGCCAAGTTGCCCGATTCTAGTATAATACGATTACGACTGAATATTCATACAACATGTTGTGCGTGGAAACCAGCTATTTTCCAAGGAGGAGAGGACTCATGAAAGCAGGCTACGATCCTTTTTTTCTCAGTGAAAAGCACCACATTCCACTGCCATTACCGCAGGGCCGCACCGCCACAGATGCATTGGACAACGGGAGCGTATTTGACTTTACGCACTTTTCTATCGTTATGAACCAGCGTACCCGATTCGCCATTATCTCTGCAGCCTGCGTAGACATCAGTCGATCCACGAACATCGAGCGTGATAACACGTCCTGGCATTTTGACGATCGGATCCGAAAGGAAAATCAGGTCGGGCCCGAGTATTATGCCGAAAACGATTATGACAAAGGTCATCTCACCCGCCGAAAGGACATTTGCTGGGGAGAGCGACGAGAAGCGGAAAGAGCCAACTACGACTCGTTCTGCTACGCCAATATCGCCTTGCAGCACCATAACTTCAACACCGGAATCTGGAACTGCCTGGAGGACTGGGTCATTCAACGATTGAACACAGCAAAAAGACTGATCATCCTCACCGGACCGATCCACAAAGACGAGGATGAAGAGTACTGTGGCGTACGTGGAGAACCAGGCTGCGGTATTCAGGTTCCTTTTGGTTTTTGGAAGAGCGTCCTGTATGTAGACGAACAACAACTACAGGTGAATGGTCTCTCGTTTCTCATCCGGCAAAGTTCGGAGCAATCCAAGGAACGCTGTGAGTACCAAAGGCTCGTCACCTATCAAGTACCGCTTGAGACGATCGCCAAGGAAACCAGTCTGCAATTTGACGCGAGTCTCTATCCTCGCAATCCTCTATTCGCAAAGCCGCGTCTGATCGCTGGCGGACGTGAACAGACTGTCTCGGAGCAGATCCCGATCCACCGGGCAGCAGACATCAAGTGGAGCTAGACCTGTCCACGCCCACGTCGCGTATTCGATACCAGTACGGATAGACTTCCTTGTACCCCAGTTTTTCGTAGAGTCTGAGCGCTGGTGTATTATCTTGCACGACCTGCAGATAGGAATGCTTGGCACCGTGTTCTACTCCCCATTGCAAAATGCTCAAGACCAGCTGCTCACCAAATCCGCGCTTGCGGTAGGAAGGGTCTGTCACGATATCATAGAGGCCGATGTATTCTCTTTCCAAAACACCTAGACCGCAGGCAACGACTTTCCCCTCATGAACCAGAGCAGCATAGCAAGTGGACGGTATGATTTTTCGCAGCGTCTGTGACATCGTCCGCTTCTCTTCATCATCCTTTCTTGATAGTCGACAAAAAGCATTCACCCATTCATCCGTGCATGCTTCATAGACTTGGACGGTCTGAATGGAAGGTGATGCCATCCTCTCAAGCGAAACCGTCTGCACACTCGTATCTGCATGGAGGGCATATCCTTTTTGTTCCAGAAGGGCGTCCAAGCCAGCTGGCTGGGAGTACGGTGTCAGTTTGAAGATCGTGGGGAGCCCTTTACTTTCGTAGTGTCTTTCACATGCTGCTATTTTTTGTTCGAGGTTTGTAATTGTCGGGGGATAAAGCGGATAGACGGAGTTCGCTCTTTTTGTATAACCGTCGGCAAAACGCAGTAGCCAGCCATCGTCTACCATCGTCTCCAATGCAGGCCAGGCGTTGATTGATCGTTCTTCCAATTGTGCATTCATCACTTATCAGCTCCCTCTCTTATTAATATTAATTCATAAATACGTATAAATATACAATTTTTCGTTCATTTTGGAGAACATAAAAAACCTCGATCCTTCCTAGTTTGGAAAGGTCGAGGTTTCTTTTGGTCCATTGCAGTCAATTTGAGATCATCCTACTATACGATTCGTATCCAAAATCATCGTCAGGAACATAATCATCAAGTAATTGATCGAAATAATAAAGTTTGTTTTCGCCCACTTCTCATCGTTTTTGGCCCTGAATCCAGCTACCGTATGGCCAAGCCACACAACGGCTAATACCACTGAGAGTACCAAGAAATAGGTACCGACATATCCATAGGTGTACAGCAAGACGGAGGCAGGAACGAGCAGCACAATATACGGAACCATCTGCCATTTCGTCCGCGTAATTCCCTTAACGACAGGTAGGAGCGGAAATCCCGCTGCTCTGTATTCCTCTACACGTCGAATAGCGAGAGACCAGAAATGGGCAGGTTGCCAGAGGAACAACAAGGCAAACATAATCCATGCCCCCATATCCACTTCACCAGTTACTGCGCAATAGCCAATGACTGGAGGCATCGCGCCAGAAATCCCTCCAATAGAGGTACTCCAGGTTGAATTTCTTTTCAGCCACATTGTATAGATGACTACATAGACGAAAATACCTAATAGACCCAACCACCCTGCCAATTCATTGACAAGTACAAATAACACACAAGAACCGACTACGCCAAGCACGATCGCGTACAGTAACACAGCTTGGGGCTTCATCCGCCCTTGTGGAAGAGCACGGTCACGCGTACGTTCCATTTTCGTATCAAAATCTCGATCCAGGTAATTATTGAATACACAAGCAGAAGCCATAGTCAAAGCGGAGCCAAGTAGCATCCACAGCAATCCCCACAGGTCAATCTCCCATCGTGAAGCGACCCAATAACCACCAAATGCCGCAATCAAGTTCAATCGGATAATGCGCGGCTTGGTGAGGGCCACAAGATCTTTTAGCACAGTGTACCTCCTAGTTTTCTTTCAGTGATACTGCCACTTTCCGTGGACAGTCTGGTTGAATAGTTGTTCCATGCAAAAAAATGGATATCGCCATACGATGTAGCTCGATTTGCTCTTCCATCTTCCGTTCATGCCGTGCTGCTCCCAATCCTGCGAAGAGGGCGTACAGAATGAAGGCGAGCTGGTTCTTGTCATAGCCGCCTATCTCCCCTTTGTCGATTGCCTCTTGCAGGACCGAGTGGAAAACCTCCCGCTGCTTCTGAACAGCAAGCATAATTTGTTTGACAACCTCAGGATTGGCGGTCTCACTCCCTCGAAACTCTTCGGCCGCTTTGGTGAGAGGGTTCTTTAACTCGTCGGCCACATGATCAGCGAGACCATATAATTTCTCAGATACCGTCTGACATTGCTTTTCCTTGGAAGACCATTGCTCAATCCATTCGTCGACCTGCTCTTCAATCAAATAAAGAAACAGGCCTTCCTTACTTTTAAAGTGGTGATAGAGATTGCCTTTGCTACTTCCAGAGGCTACGATGATGTCTTCTATGGATGTTCCGAGATAACCCTTTTGGGAAAACAAATCTTTTGAAACGAGTGCAATACGTTTCTTTGTCTCTGTATTGCCTCGGGAGACTTTCTTACTAATAATCGTTCATCTCCTCCCTACGTTCTTACCAAACAGAACGGTCGGTCTATTGAAGAATAACACAGCTTATGGGTAAAGGAATGGACGATTTGGTACAATTCCATGAAGAAAGGGCCTTTCCTCGTTCCATACAAGGACGACCCCTTCACTAGATTCATTGCCTATGCGCTTCTTCACTTTCCACTTTTTACCGGTGTGACCAGTCCCACCTTCTGGTCATAAATGTCGTAGACTGCCCTGGCAATATTGGCTGCGGAACGGCCGCCATAGCCGCCTTCCGGTACGACTACTGCGACAGCCAATTTCGGATTTTCCAAGGGAGCAAACGAAATCAGTACGCCATTTGTAATACGGGCGTATCTCGACCATTTTTCGGACGATTTCCCTGTTTTCTTATCTACGACTGTGGTTGGCGTATAAATATCCTGTTCAGAGGTTCCCGTTTTGGCCGCGATTTTGTATGGGAATCCCGCAAATGCGTTGATCGCGGTTCCCCCTGGCTGCGTGACCAAATACATCCCGTTATGGACGATATTCCAATAAAGGTCGGGAAGCTTGATCGTATTTAATACTTTTGGCGTGAACGATTGCACCACATTTCCTTTGCTATCCTTGATCTTGTCCACGATTTGCGGTTGCATCCTCACGCCTTTGTTTGCCAAGGTCGCTGCGTATTGGGCAAGCTGCATGGTGGTCAAACGGACTTGCTGACCAAAGGATGATTGGACCATAGCGGCTAGCGGGCCGTATTCCTTGTTCATGACCAGGTAGTCTTCCTTGCCTTCGTTTTCGCCAGGCAAATCAATTCCCGTTTGAACCCCTAAACCGAATGCATGGTAGTAGTTTTGCATGACCGATACCGCTTCTTTGCCGTACTTGCTGGACATCAGCTCTCCGACTCGGGCCATATACGTGTTGGAGGACTTCTGCAAGGCCTTTTGCGGAGTGAGGACACCGTAATTGTGATGCTGGTCGTTATTGATCGTGTCCGTACCCCGTCCATAGTGGTAAGCGCCCGGATCAATCCAGCTGTCATTCGGGCTGATCACTTTCTCCGCCATGCCCATGAGTACCGTGATTGGCTTCACGACAGACCCTGCTGGCACGATTGACTGGGGATGCTTGTAATTCTCCGCTTCAGCAGCTTTGCCCGTCTTGGGACGAACATCATAGGGAGCTTCTTTGATCGTGCCGTTCGTAACCGAATATTTAATTTGGTCATAGGTGTCGCCGTCCAGACCCATCGACCATACATTCGGATCATATTCGGGATAGCTGACCATCGCGACGATTTTTCCTGTTTTCACTTCCATAGCGACGACGTATGCGCCTTTTGCTTGAGAAGCCTTGTCCACCGTTCGCCTCAAATCCGGCATGAAATCCTTGATAAAATCGCGGATCCCTAGCTGGACATCCTCGTCGATGGTGAGATACAGATCGTCGCCTTTTGTCGGTGCCTTTTCTTCTAGCATTTTTATGATAGTCTGGTCGGAGGTGACCTCATATTTTTGGTATCCGTTTTCGCCCCGCAGCTGTTCTTCGTAGCTTCTTTCCACTCCATCCAGCCCTACCATTTGGTTCGACAGATAGTGATCCTTTTGTTGGAGATAGAAATCGGAACCGAGATTTTCCGCTACGTGATAGGGACGCACGTATCCAATCGCTTGGACAGCCACCTCTTTTGGATCATAGACGCGGATGGGCTTCGTTATTACCGCAACCCCAGGCAAGTCGCTCAAGTGCTCCTCCAGATAGGCGATTTCCTTTTGGGACAAATCATATTTGAGATCCTTCTCCGTCAATTTCGGGGAAAGACGCATCGTTCTTTCCATTTTTCCGTCCTTCAGCTCGTAGCCCACATCCATCTTTTTTAACAACGATACTTTATTTGTTCCTGCCAGTACCTTTTCTAAATGGGTCACCAGGTTCAAATAATCGTTGCTCGTCATATTGTCGAGTTCATGAAAGACGGCGGTGAACGAAGCACGGTTGTTTACGATCACTTTTCCGTTCTTATCGTAGATATCTCCGCGTATAGCCGTGATCGGTGTTTCTTTGAAATTTTGCTTGCTCGCCTGCTTCGCATAGTCATGGCCTTGGGCGATCTGGATATCTGCCAGGCGCAGTACCACGACGGAAAAGATCAGAAAGACGAGGAAAAATAGGATATTCAAACGCTTCGAGAGCATGGTTTTCTGCTGTTGATCTTCTTGGTTCTTCACTACCTTACTCCCCCCTTTGCGTTCAATTTGTTACCTAGAGAACAACCGCTTTTTACTGTATACAACTTTGCTCATCAAGGAAATAGTTATTCTCGCATCTTTATATTGACACTTTTTTGTACGACCTTTTTACAAGAGAGCCGAACCGCACTAAAATGAAAAGCCGAGACGATTGCCTCGGCTTCGTTACGCGATATATTTTACGACGATGTCTATTATCCTTTTGCTACCAACCTATCTCACGCTAATCATCCGATCAATCGCCCTGTTTTCCTCCAAGGTCCCGGCATCCACAATCTGATAGCCTGCTCCCCCAAAAAGCTCGATAACCTGACATTTGGCCTCTTCATCATCACTGGTTACGTAAATCGCTGATGGGACTCCCTGTTCTATTCTCGTATTCCTATGAATTCCAGCACTTTTTGCCCCGACGACTCTGCTCTTGGGCAGTTTCTTTTGCAATTCTTCTGAACCGGAAGTACGCCAGCCGAATAGCAATCGATCTTCGCTAGTTTGCGGGATGGACAGGTCAATCACGATTTTTCCATTCAACCAGGGTGCGTAGACGTCTGCCCATGGTAGCAGGTCCTGAAAAGGCATTGCCACAATGATCAGCCGATGAGCATTGATCGCTTCCGTATAGCTTGAGACATTCACCCTCGTCTCCTCCATCAGCAGCTCCCTTGCCAAGGCTACCGAACGAACGCCCCAAGTTACCGCCTCGTTTGGAAATCGTTCACGCACATAGTGGACAATCCTTCTCCCCCATCTTCCATCGGCAATGATCGCGATCATCGTTCATACACCCTGCTAGCCAATACCTTATCGATGGCATTCATGAAACGACTCATCCCCAGTTCGATCACCTCAGGCGAAGAGTGAGTGTAGTTGAGCCTGAGTGTATTCTTTTGGGGTTGGCCGCTGAAAAAAGGGGCACCAGGTACGAAGGCCACCCCCTCCTCCACAGCTACTTTCAATAAATCAGCCGTATCGATTGAGCGGTTGATTGTCACCCATAAGAACATGCCTCCCTTTGGCTCCACCCATTGGAATAGATTCGGGTCGCTCTTCATCAAGAAAGTCTGCATCACGTCTAGACGTTGTTTGTATTGCTCTCTCAGTCTGTGCAAATGCTGTTGCATCGAGAAATCCTGCAGGAAATAGCACAGCGCCCGCTGATCGATGGAGCTGGTATGCAGATCAGTCGATTGTTTCGCTAAAGCTATCTTACGGACCACCTCTTTCGGCCCTGTCAACCAACCGATGCGGACGCCGGGAGCTACCGTTTTGGAGAAGGTGCTGGTATAGATCACCTGTTTTCCCGAAGGATCTATCGCTGCTAAAGGAATCGGCTCCTCCTCCGTAAAGCGCAACTCAGAGTACGGGTCATCTTCTACAATCAGCAAATCATGTTTCATTGCCAAATTCACCAAGGCTTCTCGCCTCTCTTTGCTCCACACTTTCCCCTGTGGATTCGAGAAAGTGGGAACTACGTAGATGAATTTTGGTCGGTAGGTAATGATTTTTTCTTCCAGCTCCTCAGGAATCATACCGTACGAATCGCTTTGTACCGCAATGATGTTGGCTTCGTACATGTTGAAAGCTTGTAGTGCTGCCAGATAGGATGGATTTTCTATCAGAACGGTATCACCTGGAGAGAGAAACACCTTTGCCACCAAATCAATGGCTTGTTGCGATCCTGTCGTAACCAGAATCTTGTCATGAGAGGCCGGAATCCCTTTGTCTTGTAGCCTCTCTTGAATGAGCAGTCGCAGATCGTTGTCCCCTTCTGTCGGGCCATATTGCAGACTTTTTCCTCCTGAGCGAAATGCCTTGTGATAGGCCAGCTCCAATTCCTTTAGGGGAAACAGTTCTTCGTCAGGAAGTCCACCCGCAAAAGAAATGACGTCACCTGTTTGAATCATGCTGAGCAAATCTCGAACTGCTGACGAGGTAATTGATTGAACACGCGTTGCAAATGGATATGCCACATGGACCACTCCTACCAACTCGTTTATTTTAGAGCAAGCATAAGGAGTAGTCACCATAACAGTAAACATCACATTATAACACTTTTCAAAAAATTAAAAATGAACTATATCCTTTTCAATCTCGATACGATACACTGTTCGTAATTATTTTCAGGTTACGAAAGGAACAAGCAAGCAAGTCGATAGACGAGGAGGTTTATGATGCATATCGATTTAGACCGACACTCAGGTATAACACTAACAGAACAGATTAGAACATCGATAGCGGATCGCATTCAGTCTGGCTTGTTGCAGGAGAGGGAAAAGCTTCCATCCGTGAGAAATCTCTCCCGGCTCCTGGAGGTGAGCCTGATGACGGTCTTTCACGCTTATGAAATACTGGAGCAAGAAGGGCTTATCGAACGGATTCAGGGGAAGGGCACATTTGTTCAAGGAAAATCAACCCGATCCAGTGATCAGCATAAGCAGGATCGTGCGGAGAAACCATCGCTGGACTGGCAGAACACGGTAGCCGACTATTTGCCCCGTGCCCAATATTGGCGGATGATGCAGACTCCACTTTTGGATGTCGCAAAATTATCCATGGCTGCACTCCATACATCCTTGATCCCTACCGAATGGATCTCCAAGCAATTTTTTCAATACGCTCAGGTCGATCCCACACTCTTGACTGAATATGGTCCTGTTCAAGGGGATAGCAAGCTACGCGAGGCCGTCATCCCTTATTTTCGGGAAAGAAACATCATGACGAGTCCAAATGAAATCATGATTCTAAATGGCTCTCAGCAAGGGATCGATCTGGTCGCCTCTACTTTTGTTGGCCCCGGTGATTGCGTTGTACTCGAGGAGCCCGTCTATCCTTGCACCATCGATGTGTTCAGAAAGCGCGGGGCCACCATTTATACCATCCCGATTGACGAGGAAGGAATGCAGGTTGACCGTTTGGCGATGCTATGCGATTCTCGTCCTCCCAAGCTGATCTACACAAATCCGACCTTTCAGAACCCTACCGGGACCGTCATGAGTGCAAGGCGCAGAGCACAATTGCTGGAGCTGGCCCAGAGCTACCATTCCATCATTCTCGAAGATGATGCGACTAGCGATATTTATTTCGGATCAGAGCCCCCGCCGTCTATCAAAAGCATGGATACACACGGTCACGTCATATATCTGAAAGGCATCAGCAAATTCATTTCTCCTGGCTGCCGCATAGGGTTCTTGATTGCCGACGGCACGTTCATCGCTCGCCTCGTCGGTTCCAAAGGAATCAGTGACCTGGGATCGCCGCTGATCACACAGAAAGCCATTTTACCCTTCTTTTCGTCCAATCAACTTAAAAAACACTTGCCACCATTGCGGGAAAAGCTAAAGGAACGCCGGGACTTAGTTCTGCGCATTTTGAATCGCTCAGCGCCAAAAGGCGTGCATTGGACCAAGCCTGATGGTGGACTAAATATCTGGATCACACTGCCACATGCGTTGAATGCGGATGACTTGCATACATGTGCCCTAAAAGAGGGACTCTCCTTTTTGCCAGGTCACGTTTGTTATCCTACTCAACAGCAATACCACCATTTTCGCATCAGTTTTTCTTATCTGGATCTTCCACTGCTCGAACAATCTGTCGCTACTCTTTGTCGGTTGCTGCATGACTTTGTTCAGTCAGATCGCCATTCGCAGCAGATCATGCATATGTGAATCCTTTTGTTAATTGTGATTTGTAACAAACATAGGATCTACTTGCAAAGCAACCGCAAGTACCCATGTAATTTCATTGTCGGAAGCTCAGCCTCATAGCAGAAAAATGAGAAACATCCAGGTGTATCACCCTTGGATCGTTTCTTTTTTTTATTGCAATCTCCATCGTTGATTTATCACCGTGCATGTTGACAATCCCTAGCGCCCTTCTATACGAAATAGGCTCATTTCATTTGTGGATTTTGGGCGAATGCCTATTCAAAGGAATAGGTAAACACATAGTAATACATCATGTTCACTTAAAGATAGATTGTCTCAAGTTTTTCAGTTAAAAAGGCCGCATCGTTTATAGACCATAAAAAAAGCTATTTTGGAGGTTTTCCATGGCTGATGTATTCGTTGAAAGATCATTAGAAGAGATTCGATTTTGGTCTCGAATCATGAAAGAGCACTCTCTGTTTCTTAAATTAGGGTTTAATTGTGATGACACCAAATTAATTCAGGAAGCCGATCGTTTTTACAGCATCTTTGAAGATATTGAAAACCAAGCGCTCGCCTTCTCCCTAGATGTTGATCCTCAACGAATCTATGATTTCAATCGAATTGTTCATAATGCTGTTTCTCACATCTGGGCCTTTAAACGCAAAGTTCTTGGATTCATTATTCAATGCAAAATTGGCGGAAATAACTTCCCATTGCTAGTAGATCATGTAAGCAGGGAAGCTGCTTACTTCAGGAATCGGCTCGAACAACTTAATACGGGAACCCTAGATCCATTACCAGACGCCGTTATTAATGAAAATGTCTTTTTCCTTCACATCATGGCAGACCATGCCAAATTTATTAACCATTTACTCGACCCATCCGAAAGAAAACTAGTAGAACAGGCCAGAGATTTTAGCCATGATTTTGATCAACTATTATTTCAAGCACAAGATCTTGACTCCATGAGGCCACAATCACAAACGCAGCCCCTGCTCAATCAGTTTGTCGATCAGAATCGAGTCTCAGTCCGTCAATTACGCGACTTCAAAAAAACGGCTCACGAACTCATTGAGGAATGCAAAATTAAAAGCCTTATCCCTCCTTTACTCGCCGATCATGTTTTTAGAGAGGCCTCGCATTTCCTGGAAATATTGGATTCTTTCGAGAGTGCTTTAACGATGTCAAGGTAGCTATTCTTCCACTTTGCGGTAATTCGTAAGGTAAGGCTGCCGTACTCTCCCCGGCAGCCTTACGTTTCATAGATGTGCTAGATATTCTACTTCTACCGAGACAATGTTAACCCTTACTTTGTAGCAAACTTATTCAATTTCATATCAGCTTCTAACAAGGCAGTGAGCAGTCTCTCCCTCTGGCAACCCTGCCCCCTTCTAAAATAGAGGCTGCGAAGAAAGTTCTTACTATTCACACGGGCAATCACTTGAGCGCGGCTTCTCGGCCAATCCCTGCATTCTGCCAAGCCGCTGATCCAATCAGCGATCTTTTCCTGTGAAAGCAGGTCCTTGTCGATCATCGTATCCACAATTGTGGCCATCCGCTCATCCTCTTCCTCGCTGAAAATGTGAATCCCATTGTGCAGCATCCCCTGAATACTGGCAAGAACCTCAAGCTGCACCGTTTCATCGCTTTGTGGGCATTGTACCAGCTCATCCAGCGCATCCGCACCATGGGCCGCACCATGAGCCCAGCCTCCATCGGGCACATAACCGCGCAAATCCTTCTCTTCCTGATAGTAGCGGAGCAATGCATGCTTGACGTGCTGGAACTCTACCTGATCCAGAAAAGCCTCTTGCCTGTGGCGCTGTAAGATCAATGCGACGGGTAAGGCAGAAAACGTCCTCGTAAATACCGTCTGATCATTCTCGCTTCCGATCTGATAAAATAAATGCTGTTCATCGGTAAGCACTGCTAGGAGGCTGCGCAATTCCGCATCAGTAAACCGGTTCTGCTCCTTAATCCACGCATAAAAAGTTGGATAGATAAGATCATCCCGCAATTCGGGTAGAGGATCTCCGATGTATTGCAGCATCAGCCTCACAAAATCCTGCTGGTGTTCCCCTTCACGAAGCTGATAATCCTCGCTCTCAATCCTTTGCAAGTCGAGCATGAATGTTGTTCGCGTATCGTTCACTTTCCCCATGTCCCCTTTATCATCGTCCAATATTTCCCCCAATCATAAAGCAAAATGACTGACACCTGTATGTCAGCCATTGTAGGGAAGCAATAATTCTTTTACATATTCCATGAACTCTTCTCGTAAATAACGGGGCTCTATTATCTCGCATTCTTTGCCAAAACTTAAAATAAATTTGAGCAAGCCTTCCTCGTACGGGAACTGATCCACAACGATAAATTGGTTATCTTCTGTTTGATGGATATTTTCTTTTTGAAAATGCTCGGGTAGCTGTTCTCCCATTCTGCTGGAAAACTTTAAAGTGACCGTTATGCCTCGCTCCTGATAGCTTTCCTCAATGATCTTCTGAATTTCCTCTGTGGAAGTGTCTCTTTTGTCGAAGATGTTGCCCATCCGCAAATTCTTGATCCGTACCAGCTTGAATCTTCTGTAGTCATTTCTTTTCCTGCAAAAAGCAATCAAGTACCATTGACCATCAGTAAAAGCGATCTGAACCGGTTCTACTGTTCTCTCGAAATATTCCATGCTTCTATTGATGTAATCGAATACCAACAGCTTATTTTCTTCGATGGCTTTGTCAGTCAGAAACAGGTATTCTTTCAATTCACGTTCCATACTGAAATGAGACATATTGATGCTCAACTTATCCGCATTTTTGTCCCGTTTATACGTATTCTCTATCTTTAAAACAAGATCATGAAACTCCTTGTCCTTCCCAAATAGGAGACTTAGATTGTTCATTACATCCATAACTGTATGGGCTTCCTTTTTGTTCAAAAAAAGATTGTCCACATGATAATTTTCCATAAGGTAATACCCTCCACCTTTTCCACCGATGGAGGCGATGGGAATCCCTGCTTCACCCAATTTATCAATATCTCTGTATATCGTTCGCAAGGATACCTCAAAATGGTCAGCGAGTTCTTTGCCTGTAACTGTACTTTTTTTTGCGATGATGAGTAGCATGGAAAGCAATCGATCTACACGCATGTTTTATGTCGTTGGCTTGCAACGTTTCCTCCTTGATTTCTACATTGGTACTTCTAGTCATTGATGTAATATAGAATAGCTCATTGGCGGTCACTGCGCTGACGATGATGAAAAAAAGCGGAACGGCACTGAGCTTGCTCGTTGCGCGTTTCCGCTTTTCTCACTGTTTACAGCCACGTAGTTTTACCCTCCGCAGCTGCACGATCCGTAGATGGGACATCCGCCTCCGGATAGCCGATAAACAAGGTGCCGACGACTTTCTTATTTTCTGGCGCCCCGAGGAACTTCATCAATCTCTCGTCCCGTACCAAGCCCACACCTCTCGTGCGCCAAACCATTCCGAGACCTAGCTCTTTTGCAGCGAGCCACATCGAATGAATCGCGCAACATACTGCATATTCGTTATCTTCCGACGACGCTTCATCGCCCGGGATGATGTCTGCTGTCGCGACGATGACCAGCGGTGTTTTTTCCAAGACTGCCAGTGATTCCTTTATCAGATTGGGCTTGGTCGGAAAACGCTCGAGCAAAAACTCTTGGGCGATCCCTTCGAACCTTTCCTTGGCCTCGCCTTTAATCACGTAAAAGTGCCAAGGCTGACGCAGTCGGTCATTCGGCGCGAGGACCGCGTAATCTAGCAAAGCCTGAATCTTTTCTGTCTCCACCTCTTTGGGGAGGTAATTTCTCACGGCTCTTCTTTCTTTCAATAATTGACGTACTGACATGATGTAGCTCCTCCTCTGATTCAAAACAGGGCAAATTTTACACCCATTATATACAAGCTACCCTTACAAGCATAGAATCTCTTCCAAATCTTAGTTGGAATGAATCGCGATCTGGGCTTTGTGCTCATCCTCTTTTGTAACATAACATAGATATCGTACTGAGCAGGCATTTGTGTCTCGAAAATAAAAATTGGAACAGACTCATTGGTAATTTCTCCTATTCCATTTACTACGGTATACGGAAGAACGACAAGCTTGTTTCAATCTGAATAAATGCACGCACACAAAATCACTCCAATTGTACTATAGACCCATAGAACAGTGTATTCTTCCTGAACAACAAACGTCTTTTTACACTTATAAGAAAACGTGGCGCTCCTCCCTGCATGGAACAAGGAGCGGCTCGTTTTTCTCCATATTTCAATTTAATACCATAGGAGTATTTTATTGGTGACTTTTATAATTTACAATATAAATTGGTTTTTATATCCAAACAATGGGAGTGAGTGTTCAAGTGAGAAGAAAATGGATGGTTGGAATGTTCTGTATGTGTATGGCGGCGCTTCTGATTCTCCCTCTGTATTCGGCAGCAAACCCGTTGCAGGCTTTTGCAACCGAGGCACAACCACCGGAAAAGGCAAACAATGCTTTGCAGAGTCAGTTCCACCTGGGTCATGTAGTCAAAATTTATGTCCCCTCCACGATGAACGGAAGCACACCAGTTACGGATGAAGTTCATGCCCAATTTGTCGACCAGGCACTGACGAAATTCTCCGATCTTTTTGGCGGAGGGACCGCGATTGCCGGAACCGGCGCTTGGGTGGACGAAGACAAGAAGCTGATTAAGGAAAAGGTAACAATCGTCTACAGCTTTGCCGAGAAGCTCGACAATCAGTCGCTGAATGAAGTCGTGGCCTACGCCAAACAATTGAAGAAAGACATGACGCAATCCTCTGTCTCCCTCGAAGTGGACGGCAAAATGTATTTCATAGAATAATAGGCGAGTTTATTGAGGAGGAAAAGGATGGTGCTGGAACCGCAAAAAAGTGCAAAACTTGATGCTGGTGAATTTTTCAGAAAAGCGGCTCAAATAACAAGGCAAAAACCTCTTATCGCCGTATTGGCTATATTGGCGGTGGTGGTCCTTGTCATCGCTTTGTTTGCGTCATCAAACGGTTCGAATTCAAAAGAGGTGCTGCGAAAGTTCCAAAATGCAGTCGCTGCAGAAGATGTGGATGCATTAAAACAGCTCGTGTCTGTTGATGATCGGCAAATGGAAGTAAAAACTGAGTACTTAGGGCAATTCATAAAGTATGCGAAAGAACATCCAAAGTATTTGAACCAAACCTTGGAATTCATGGTTGCCCAACAAGCTCTTCACGAGAATGCGGAAAATATCAATACGGGGTTACTGGATAAACACTCTCCCGCTGAAGTGCTCGGCGCAGGCGAGTTTTATTTGAAGAAAGAATCCGGGCTTTTTTCCGATTCCTATGCGATTGGGGTACGTCCTCAATACTTGGAGATTACGCTGGAAAACGACAACGGAATCGTGAAAGTGAATAACAAGGAGGTCATGAAGGCAAGTAAGGATAACCATAAAGCAAAGTTAGGCCCCTTATTCCCAGGTGAGTATGATGTCAGCCTCGTGACCCATTTCGATTACGCGAATCAAGATATTACGCAAAACGAGACGGTCAGCTTGTTTGGATTTGAACCTGTTGCCGAGAAGTCTTATTTTATTACAGGCGATCAAGTACAGATTACGAGCTCACTTGACGGAGTAGAAGTCTATGTAAACGATAAACCCACTCCTTTTGTCCTGGGCGATGAAGATAGTGAGTATTTTTACCCTGCTTTTTCCAACGGCTCTCAAACCATTCAAGGAGTGGCAAAATTCCCTTGGGGAGAGTCGAGAAGCGAGGCTGTAAGCATTACCAATTTATCCGATTCGTATAGTCTGACACCACCGTTGCTTGATCAAACAAAAGAGGAAGTGCTTGCTTTTGTCCGCCAGTTTTTGGAGACAAGGGCAAAATCATACGAAACGAAAGATACAAACGCATTGCAAAAAATGCATCATAGCAGCTATGGTGGCGATATCTTGCAAGAAACACAGAAAAAGCTTGGTGCTCTCCATCATTTTGCCAGCATTTCGGATTATTCGCTAAAAGCAGTTACGTTGAAGGAAGCTTCATTTGGATACAGAGAAAATCCATTGGAGCATGTCAGCGTATCCTATGACCATGAATCGAAAAGATTCGTAGTGGAAATCGACAACATGTACACTCTTTACGCATTGACCATGTCCGATGGGCGAGTAGATGATACCGCTAATCAGCAGATGCTCGACATACATGTGACGTACGAAAATGGCAAATGGGTAGTGCTGCGCATCCTGTAGCAAGGTACATAACAAGACCACTTCACGAGTAGTTGGAGCGGTCTTGTTTTCTTTTTTGAAACATTGGCGGCCATAACAGCAGCACGACAACGAATGGTTGTTCACGATGCCAACCGCCTGCATTTAGGCGACGTATCTCTCATCGAAATAGGATTAGGTTTACTGACAGCTGAATCATACTGTTCACTAAAAATAATGAATTAGACTGCGAAAATAATTATAATTAACTCATCTACGTAGGGAGTGATTTCAAATGGATTGCTGTGCACCAACTAATACGGAAGACGTAAAAACGGAGTGCCCTTCCTGCGGTGAAAATGGCAAGAAAGTTCAACTCATAACGCTCAAGTCCCAGCTTAAAGCGTCGGCATTAGAAACCATTGAACCCGAGAACTTTTACGTTTTTTGTTCTAACTCTTCTTGCCCTATCGTCTACTTCACCGGGAACCATTCGCAAACGTTTGTGGAGAATGACCTAAAGGTGCCAGTCTACCCAAAAAAACAGAGTGCTGATGTACCTGTGTGTTATTGCTTTGATTGGACGAGAGAGCGGCTCCTTCAAGCCAATGGCACCGATGATCAAAAACCTGCTGACCAAATCAAAGCACATGTTCAGGCGGGGCGATGTGGGTGTGAGGTAAACAACCCCCAAGGAGCTTGTTGCTTAGGTAATGTGAACGCTTTTGTACGGGGTCTCAAAGAGGTGTAAGTAGGAAACATTATGGTGTGATTCAACTAACAGGTTCGATAGTTCGATAAAACAGCGGCAGTCTAGGACTTTATTCTCTCAACCATGGCTGCCGCTGTTTCTATTTTTGGAATCAGTCTAATACTTATTTTACGGAGTTGGACGGTTTTGTAATCGGAAGAGCCGCTTGGGATCAACACATCCGGTCTAATACTTTATATTTCCTGAACATTAGACTAACTGCGAGCAATTACACACCCATGAAAAATAATCTCTCTGTATAGGCAGGTTAATAGAAAGAAACTGGGGATAGACTCCGCTTTGCTACCCGGGTAAGCTGGCTCGCTTTTAAGGAATTACCCTAATCAAAAAATTGATAAAGAAAAGAGGAAGATTGATGGTGTATGCACAAAGCCTGACCGGACTGAGCACATGTAACGAGCGCTCCGTGCGTCGATGGAGAGCCAGCGTCGCCTATATCGTGGCCGTTTTTGCTGTCATGGCTTTGGGCTTAGGGTCCAGAGCGTTCGCCGATATGTTGCCTGTCTTTGTAGCTGAGCATTTTGGCGATGCATTATGGGCGTGCATGATCTACTTCGGCTTTCGCACTTGTTTTGCGCATAAAAAGATTTCTTTCGCGCTGTGGTGCAGCCTCTCGTTTTGCTTTGCGATCGAGGGTAGCCAATTGTATCAGGCCGGTTGGATCAATTACCTCCGGGAGACAACCCTTGGGGCGTTGGTATTAGGAAAAGGCTTTTTGGCGGCGGACCTTATGCGGTACACTGCGGGAATTGCCGTCTCTTCCCTGCTCGACCTATCTTGGCCTTGGCGTAAGCGCTCGTGATTTTTGGCGGATGTCCGATTAATTCAATCTTTTAGCTACCGGATGAGTTACAATGCCAGCATGTGTGCAGAGATAACAAAGTTTTAGACCGATTAATAAAGTATATTAGACTGGCATTCAACTAACGGGCAGTTGAATTGAGTCTAAAACAGACTTAAGATTCATATTTGTTTACTAAGTATAAAATCTTTGATAAGATGACTGTAAAACTTTTTTTACCAAAATAGGCTCTATCAGAGTGAGAGGTGATGATTGATTTGGATATCGATTTCTATAGGAAATGGGCTTACCAAAAAATGATCGAATCGTCACAAAGCAATATGTGGGAAGGACATTTGGCGTGTGCGGTTATAGCCTTGACTCAACTCTTGGAAGAAAAACTTGTACCTGCCTTGTTGGAAGATTTGATTCGTAAAAATCTTGTCAAAATTGTGGATGAACATGCAAACGAACAGCAGTATCGGGTAAACAAAGAATACGAAGGCTTTACTGCTCAAATGATGAGGCTGCTTGTCCAAGATAACCATTCATGCCATGCTCTTGGTCATGACGTGATTTACACTTTCTTTTTGCTGAGTACGCTCTCTCGTTCCGATATTCCGGCAACTGCCGAATTGTTTGATGCCATAGGAAAAATTGTTAGAAGTTTCGCAGAATCAGGTCCTGGTTTTGTTACTGTGAATGGGGAGAATATCGTCATTGATCCTGACGGCATACCAAATACAGGTTTAAGATTACAACTGACTCCGGAGACTGTGCTTGACTTACTCCATAACTTTCAGAGACCGCTGCAAATGGAGAAAGGCGATATGCAGTTGGGACATATCCTAACGCATGGTCACGCTATTGTAGAAATGAAACAAGCTTATCGCAATTATGTACACGATAACCTCGATCCGGCCTTTTACGCAAGAATCAACATTTTGACTTATGCAAATACACTCGAGGAAAATCGGGTTGAATCCGATTCGGCGGTTACGGAATCCGAGTTGAATCCATTGGAACCTTCCTTCTGGGAACAGGCATTAGCTGAAAGCAGGCATGGCCATTATTATAAATATGCGTACAGTTATCTGAGACTTTGCCGAATGTCGGGCCGCAGTCCATCCGATTTTCGATCGTTTCAACGCATTCTGTGAACGGATTATGTTTAAACCGAATGTACGACAGTTCATTAAGCTAACGGGTTCAATAGTTTAAGATCATGTACGGTGAACCGTATCACAAGTAACGGTAAAGTTGTTTAACTAAGGAGGTCAACCAGTAAAAACTGGGTAACCTCATAATACGAAAGGGCAGTAGTACGAAGGTTCGCCACAGAGAACCTATTTAAAAATACGATCAATTTCGTTGATTTCTTCTTCTGTCAGGTGGACGTCTAATGTTTTTAAATTATCCAGCACTTGCTCTGCTCTTTGTGCTCCGGGAATGACAACATCAATTGAATCATGTGTTAAATACCAAGCAAGGACTATATGAGCAACTTCGGCATTTTTTTTATTTGCAATTTTACGGAGCTGCTCTACCTTTTCTAGATTTTTTATAAATTTATCGCCCTGGAAGTGAGGCATATCTTTGCGTAGATCATTGAATGTCATATCCTTATTGTATTTACCGGCAAGCAAGCCTGATGCTAGTGGAAAGTATGGAATAAACGAGATATTATTCTCTGTCGTATATGGAAAGAATTCTTGTTCCGCTTCTCGCTGCAGCAAATTGTAGTTTCCCTGTAATACATCGACATAACCATCCTTATTTGCTTCTTTCAATTGTTCAAGTGAGAAGTTAGAAACGCCAATTGCTCTAATTTTACCTTCGTCCTTTAGCTGTTTTAAGACTCCAACCGCCTCATCTTTTGGTGTATCCTGATCTGGAGCATGAATATAAAATAAATCTATGTAATCTGTTTGTAGCCTTTTCAAACTATCTTCAACGGCTTGTTTTAAATAAGCAGGCGAATTATCCATGGTAACATCATTGCCGACAAGTATAAGGCCACCTTTTGTTGCAAGGATGAGTTCATGACGCTTTCCTGCTTCTTTGATCACTTCACCTATTAGCTCCTCTGAACGTCCTGTTCCATAAAAAAACGCTGTATCTAAAAAATTCACTCCATGGTTGATCGCAGCCCGCACCAAATCTTTTCCTACTTCTTCATTTAAATTAGGATAAATATTGTGGCCACCTACAGCGCTTGTTCCAAGTCCGATTGGATCGACAACTAAATCTGTTTTACCAATTCGTGTTTGTTTCGTCATTCTCTTCAACTCCCTCTCATTTTTAAGCTTAGCGTACGTTTTCCGCGTTTATCTTAACTGGCTTAATCCATGCTATTCATAGTAAACAAAGTAACGAATTTCGCAGATAATGTTACTTTATTTACGTGCTATCTTAACTCTGTAAACAACGTATTCAACGAAGTTCGCAAGTTCTCCAACTTTCCACTCCCGTTTCATGATCATCCCCTTTTTTTCGCGCGAGGTTTTTACCGGTATCTACATCATAATTCATTACGTTACGTAAGTTTCAAGTGCAAAATGGATTTTTTTGAATATTTGCATGAAAATGGTGTTTTTCTTTAGGGACCTGGAGCCTAATGGCCCTTTGCCCTGGTACATGGGAAAATTATGTTGCCTTTAGCAACACTAGTGTCCTTAAATGCCTTCATCTGAGAAATGAATCCAACTATTGATTTTCATGTATTTGCATATGTGGATGTTTCACTAAAAAACCTCTTTGGTATTCTATTGTTACGATCAAAATCAACTTAGAGTAAACTAACGGGATGCAATAGCTCAATAAACAAAGACAACCGATCAGGAGATTGGCTGCCTTTTCTCAACTAACGGGCAGATTTGCTTAATAATACCCGGATACTGCAAATGAAATGGGAGCAGATCGCCTAAGTGCATCTGCTCCACATTTTTAGTACTAACTATCATACTATCGACCATTTAAGTCTCAATTCTTTTTTGCGTAGTACGGTTAGATATCAAGTTTCCTTGTACCAAGCCATTTCACCATTTCAGGATCACGATGTGAAAAGAACAGGCTTTGTTTCGTATCTAAAGTAGTAATCGACTCCATATCCTCTTGGCTTAATTCAAAGTCAAAGATATTGAAGTTCTCGATAATTCTTTCTTTACGTACAGACTTTGGAATCACAACGACTTCTCTGTGTGTCAACCAACGTAAAACGACCTGAGCAACGGATTTATTATACTTTTCACCTATGGATACCAATACCTCGTTTTGGAACAGGTTATTTTTCCCCTCCGCAAAAGGCGCCCAGGATTCGATCTGAACACTATTCTCTTTCATGAATTTTGCATTTTCGATTTGTTGGTTAAAAGGGTGCGTTTCAACCTGGTTTACGGCAGGAGCAACTTCGTTATGGATAATTAAATCGATCAGACGATCCTCATGGAAGTTACTAACGCCAATTGCACGGACCTTCCCTTCACGATACAATTCCTCCATAGCACGCCAAGAGCCAAACACGTCTCCATAAGGCTGATGAATTAGGTACAAATCCAAATAATCCAATTGCAATCTTTGCAGTGATTTTTCAAATGCCATCTTTGTCTTCTCGTAACCTGTATCTTGAACCCAGAGTTTTGTAGTAATAAATAGTTCCTCTCTTGGGACGCCACTCCGTTTGATCGCTCTGCCAACTGCTTCTTCATTCAAGTAAGAGGCAGCTGTATCAATCAGTCGATAGCCCGCCATAATAGCGTCATAAACATTCTGTTCACACTCATTTTGATCTGTCATCTGAAAAACACCAAAACCGAGTATAGGCATCTCAACACCATTGTTCAAAATTACTTTTTGCATTTAAAAGCCCCCTGTTTTTTTACTTTTTATAAGTGAATTTGATTATCCTTGATCGATAGTAGACTTGCTCCGTGGTCGCTCGTTTCGAGAACTTACGGGTAAGCCCGAAGGAAACGGACGCCATGACGACCGCAGCAGCTCCAATCCAGAAAATCGAGAATATCGACGATCCTCCCACCGCAACTCCTCCGATACCAGCGCCAACTGCAAATCCAAGCTGGACGAAAGTACTGTTTAAGCTGAGCATGATACCGGATGCCTCAGGAGCGAGTGAAAGAAGGTTGAAATTCTGCGTTGGCCCGAACGTCCAAGTTGCTATTGTCCAAAGGACGAGTAAAGGAATGGCTACTAAGTTTGACCCGAAAGCTATACTTAGCAACCCAAGCGGAAGTGCTTGTATGATCAAGCTGATGACGAGCGTTCGCGCGGTGCCAGTACGATCCGCAAGAAAACCACCAAGTTTAGAACCGATTAAGCTCGCTATGCCTAATACGAAAAGAATGACACTCACCACTCCTCCATTAAACGACATAACGGAGGTGAGGAATGGAGCCATATACGTATTAACCACTGAGTATCCGATAAACACGAAGAATGTCACGCAGAGCGCAGTAGAGATCTTAGGGTTTTTCAAGAGGGCAAGTTGTTTGCCAAGAGGGACGGATGCTTCTCCTCGTATGGATGGAATCGCCTTTGCGACGGCGAAAATTCCAAGCAGGGTGAATAATCCAATCCCCCAGAATATGACCTTCCAATCATACGCAGCAGCAACAACACGACCGATCGGAACACCGAGAACGAGTGAGGCGCTATATCCCATTGCCACGTTGGACATTGCTCCTGCTTGCCGTCCGACAGGTGCCAGATTCGCAGCTGTAGCATAAGCGGTAACGACAAAAACTCCTGATCCGACCCCGAGTACAATACGAGATAGTAACAAGAAGCCAAAACCCGGCAAAGCGATTGTCAATATGGTACCAAGTAAAATGATAGTAAGCGCCAGCAATAGTTGCATACGCTGTCCCATCTTTGCTGTCGCTACCATGACTACAGGGGTACCGATGGCAGTGGCAAGCGAGAATGCCGTGATAAGTTGCCCTGCCGCCAATAACGATACGCCAGCAGAAGTAGCGACATCATCTAAAATACCAGCGATCACGAATTGGGACGTACCAACCAAAAAGCTGATTAGTGTCAGCAGATAAATTTTCCAAGAATTGTTCACTGAATTGTATTTGTCCCCCTTTTACATTCTTATTATGCCCCGAATGACAAAGCGACCGTTATCCCATTCGTGCCAAATGTTTGCCTAATCCTCTCACTTCCTCTTATGTATTAGACAAATACGGTCTATAATCGAATATTAAGAATGACGGAACGGGGAGGATCAAATGTCTGAAATGATTATTAAACAGTATAACGAGATCCTAAAAATCATTGAGCGTTATGCAGAAACGGACGGAGTTCACCAAACCGCTATTCCGTCCTTATTTTTCATGCGCGATTCAAATGCGTCTGTACCAAGACACGGAATTTATAAACCTTCCTTTTGTATGGTGGTTCAAGGGGCGAAGGAGGTATGGCTTGGCCAAGAGCGGTTTAGGTATAGTCCTTCCGATTACCTTGTTGCATCCGTTCATTTGCCAGTTACAGCCCAAGTGACTGAAGCCACCCTCGATGTTCCTTATCTAGGGTTTAAACTTGAATTTACAAGTAATCAAATTCTAGAGGTTTTGGGTAATTCAGAAATCGGTATACGTCCGAGAGAGAATGCGAAACGTGGTATGTTTGTGAGTCGGATGGAGATGCCATTGTTGGATGTGGTTATCAGGTTAGCTCGTTTGCTGGACTCCCCGAAGGATATCCCAATACTTGCGCCGCTGTTTACGAAAGAAATACTGTATAGGATACTTCAAGGACAGCAGGGCGTTACGCTCGCGCAAATTGCAGTAGAAGGTAGCTCCGCTAATCAAATCAAAGACGTTATCGAACATATCACCAATAACTATGCTCGTTCATTTCGGATTGAAGAACTTGCCGAAATAGCGAATATGAGTGTTTCTTCGTTTCATCGGCATTTTAAAGAAGTAACTGCCATGAGTCCGATTCAGTTCCAAAAACAACTGAGGCTTCAGGAAGCCCGACGTCTATTATTAACCGAGTCAGCAGATGCCACAGATGTGGCATTTCGTGTAGGCTATGAAAGTCCCTCGCAATTCAGCCGCGAGTATTCTCGAATGTTTGGCTTTCCGCCTAGACAGGATATTAAGCGTTTGAAAGCATAAAAAAAACGAAGCCAGCAATAGCAAAGGTCCAGCACGGCTGTGAGCATGGCTAAATTAATTTCGAGGTTTAAACTAACGGGTTCGATAGTTCAATAAAACAGCGGCAGTCTAGGACTTTATTCTCTCATCCATGGCTGCCGCTGTTTCTATTTTTGGGATCGGACTAATACTTTATATTCCCTGAACACATATACTCACAAGATAATTCTTATAAGATTATTAAAAACTCATCAGTCCGACAATCTTTGTCGCAAGTCCGATTCATTATGTCCTATCACATCATTCCAAGCACATGATCGACATCAAAATCATCCCCGCAATCACCACTTCACTCTGCTCCACTTCGAGTCCATCTGCATGGCCAGTCACGGGCGAGAGGATGTCCACCGACTTGCCGACCCCGACCAGCGTGAAGATCACTTCCCCTTCTTCGACCCTGTCCCCTGCGTGGAATCGAATGCGTTCAATCGTTCCGGCGAAGGGAGCTATGACGTCATACTTTAAAGCCAATCTGCTCACCCCGACTTATTTTCTCTTGGATTTCCTGATATTTGCGGCTGATGGTGGACTGGCTCACTCCCAGCATCTTTGCCGCCAGGGAAGTCGTTTTGTACTCGTCCATCGCCATTTTGATGAGCTGCTCCTCCATCGCTCTGGTCGCTTCCTTCAGCGGCATAATCTTGGTCAAACGCTGCTTCAGATACTGTTTCTTCCCTTTCTTCAGCAAGGGAGTAATGTGATGAGCTTCTATCAAATCTTCATCCGCCGTGACCACCAAACGTTCGATGATGTTTTGCAGCTCACGCACATTGCCTGGCCAGGAGTACGATTCCAACACGTCGAGGGCATCCTGGGACAGCTGGGTTGCACGTTCATATTTTTCATTAAAGGTTTGCAGAAAGTGAAGCCCGATCAACGGAATATCCTCGGACCGTTCTCGGAGCGGAGGAATCGCGACTGGTATGACGTTTAGACGGTAGTAAAGGTCTTCGCGGAACGTCCCCTCTTCCACCATCTTCTCCAGATTCTTGTTCGTAGCAGCGATGATTTGCACATCTACTTCCACCACTTCGGACCCGCCGATCGGGATGATTTCGCGCTCCTGCAGCACCCGCAGTAGCTTCACCTGGAGATTGAGCGGCATCTCTCCGATCTCGTCCAAAAAAAGGACACCCTTGTGCGCCATTCGGAAATAGCCGGGTTTTCCGTTGGTATTTGCTCCCGTAAAAGCTCCTTTTTCGTAACCGAACAGCTCGCTTTCCAAAAGTGTCTCCGGGATAGCCCCGCAGTTCACTTTCACAAACGGTTTGTTGCTGCGCGGTCCCCATTCATAAATCGTACGGGCAAACACTTCTTTCCCCACTCCCGATTCCCCGGTCAATAGCACGGTCGAAGAGGTATTGGCAATCTTGTGGATGTATTTCATCAGCTTTTCGATCTTTTCACTGGCATAGATAAGCTGGCGGTTTTTTCCGTACTGTTTCATATCGCGCAAATGCTCGAGTTCCTTCTTGTATTTCTCGGACATTTTTTTGGCATGCAACAACTCTTCCTTCAGTTGGACAGTCTCAGTAATGTCCCTCAGAGCGATAACGATCCGCTCCAGCTTCCCTTTCTCATCGAAGATCGGATTGCCGACAGCCAGCACGTTCTTGCCCGATCGACTTTCCTGTGTGACAGACACTTTTCGTTTGCGCTCGATCACCATTTTGACGATGGCCGAGAAAAATGTCCCCTCATGCTCCAGCTCCATCAGGTTGAGTCCGATCAGCTGTTCCTTGTCGATCTCCCAGAAGTCTTTGATCAAGTTGCCGCTGTAGCGCAGCAAGACGCCGTTTTCATCCAGAACCAGGATCTCGTCGTAGATGGAAGAAAGGATTCCCTGAAGATCCGTGTTGAGATTTTTAACATACTCCATCTCCATCGCCATCTTTTCGATAAAAGGCAAATCCTGCAGTACGATGATAGCGCCTGTCACGTGGCCATGCTGATTGCGGATCGGCCCGAAATCAGCCAGTACCCCGATTCGGTCATTGACGATGATATGGTTCAGGATGGCCTCTCCGTTTTCCACCACCTTATGGAAAACGTCTGGATCGAGCAAATCCCCTACTCGTTGCTGCCGGAGCTCCTCCGGTGTGACCCGCACCATCCTCAGCACCTCGGAGCTGAAGTTCTCGATCCGTCCATGCACGTCTGCAATGACAATGCCCATCGGGATGGAGTTCAACAGCGAGCGAATCCAGTCGGTATGGGCAGATTGATTGGTCAAAAGATAATAGAGGATATCTTCCCGGTGCAAATACCCCTCTGGCTTGCCATCCCGGTTCTGGATGACGACGACTTCTTCCCCGAATACTTTGAAAAAATCTAACATGTCCGCTTCCTGTTGGAAAAACGTGAGATTTGTGTGATACGGTAGCTGGCGCACCTGCTGTTTCATCCAATCTGGATCTTCCAGGGACGGCATGATGTCTGTATTTCGTATATAAGCCACAATATTTCCGTCTTGTTCGGCATCCGTGACAAACACGTAGCGTTCGTTGAAGCGTGACATGATGCTCCACAAATCGTTGGCGGAAGATTCAAACGACACAGTGTACGCTTTTCTGACAAACCATTTCGAAACCATAGGTCCTCCCGAAGTTGCTTGGATTGTTTCTACTATTATACGCGGGGCTCCCATGGGCGGGAAAGCGGAAAAGAAGACCGGGTGGACAGTCTTCTTTTCCTTAGCAGCTGCTTATATTTTCACTTGTGGAAGCACTTTTTTGAACATTTCGATCACTTGGTCCGCTTCTTCGTAGGTGATGGTGAGAGGCGGTTCGATCCGGATCGTTTTGGCGTTGATCAGGGTACCCGCGACGAGCACGCCATTGTCGAAGAGTCCTTTGGACACCTCGTAGCCGATCTCATCATTGTGGAACTCGACACCGATCAACAATCCTTTTCCGCGAATCTCCTGCACCTTGTCGCTATGGTCTGCAGCAGCTTCACGTAAGCCTTTTAGCAAATACTCTCCCATTTCCACACAACGATCCAGTAGATTTTCTTCGATTAGGACATTGAAAGTCGCGATTGCTGCTGCGCACGCCAGTGGGTTGCCCCCGAATGTCGTGGTTTGGACGAATGGGTTGGGGAAAAAGCTTTTGAATACTTCTTCGGTAGCCACGACTGCTCCCGCAGGCATGATGCCGCCGCCAAATGCTTTCGCGAGGCAAAGAATATCCGGTACTACATCATAATGCTCGCAGCAGAACATTTTCCCCGTGCGTCCCATGCCGGTTTGGACTTCATCTAGGATCAAGAGAGCCCCGTATTGGTCGCACAGCTCGCGAACCTGTTTCAGGTAGTTCTCCGGCGGCAGATTGACGCCGCCTTCCCCTTGGATCGGCTCCAGAATCACACCTGCAATCTCTTCGCCGACTAAAGCACACGCTTCAAAAGTCTTGCGCAGCATATCGATGTCACCGAAATGGACGTGACGGAATCCAGGAATCATGGGCAGGAACGGTTTGCGGAATACCCCTTTTGCCGTGGCTGACAAAGCCCCCAAGCTCTTCCCATGAAACGCTTTGGTCGTCGCGATAAAGGTGGTGCGTCCGGTGTGCATTTTGGCCAGTTTGATCGCCGCTTCCACGGTCTCTGTCCCGCTATTGGCAAAGTAGGCGTATTTCAAGTCGCCGGGAGTCACGTCAGCCAAGATTTTGGCCAGCATGGCTCGCAGAGGATCGAGCAAATCCTGGCTGTGCAGCGGTTGTCGGTTGAGCTGGTTGATGACCGCCTCCACCACTTTCGGATGTCGGTGGCCCACGTTGTAGATCCCGAATCCACCCAGACAATCAATATATACTTTGCCATTCACGTCCATGAACGAATTGGGGCCAGCGTCTTTCCACTCCACTGCAGCAAATTGGCCGTCTTTGGTCACCGATTTGCGGTAGCCGAGGAAGCCTGGATTGACGTGATCACGGAAATTCTCTACGGTTTGGCGTGTGACCCACGCGGCTTCATCCTTGGTAATCTCATCTTTGGCGATCAGGTCGAGTACCTGCTGGGTATAGGCATATACATCTGCGTATTGTTCTTTCACTTTTGCATTCGCTACTGCTTCACTCATCTTGTTGTCCTCCTGATTGGTTTGCTTTATTCGTTCTCGAACCATCCTGTTGGCTGAACGGCCATATTGATGTTGATTTGCTTCACTTCGGTGTATTCGTCAAAGCCGAACGTGCCGAGTCCGCGTCCGATTCCGCTCTGTTTGTAGCCGCCCCATGGCGCTTCGTTGTAGGTCGGATGGTAACAGTTGATCCAGGTGATGCCTGCGCGCAGCTTCTTGATGACGCGCATGGCCTTGGCTCCATCCTGAGTGAATACACCGCCTGCCAGACCGTACACCGTATCATTAGCAATACGGATCGCGTCCGCCTCGTCCTGGAAGCGCTGGATAGCCAGCACCGGTCCAAAAATTTCTTCCTGAACGATCCTCATGGATGGCGTCGTATCCGTGAAAATAGTTGGTTCGACGAAGTAGCCGTTCGCGTGTCCATTGGACGTGATGCGATTTCCGCCGCACACCAGCCGTGCCCCCTCTGATTTGCCCAACTCGATATAATGCAGCACCTTCTCCATATGGGTCTGACTGACAAGCGGCCCCATTTCTGTGGCTGGATCGTCTCCTGCACCGACACGGATTTTTTTCGCACGCTCCACCAGCCGCTCCACGAAACGATCATGGATGCTGTCTTCCAAAAGAAGTCGGGAGCCTGCGGAGCAAACCTGCCCCTGGTTGGCGAAAATGCCAAAGAGCGCATAGTCCACCGCTGTCTCAAAATCCGCATCCGCAAAGACGATATTAGGCGATTTGCCTCCCAGCTCCAACGAGATCTTCTTGATGTTGCCCGTAGCTGCTTTCATGATGCTGCGTCCGGTTGCGGTACCGCCTGTAAACGAGATTTTGTCCACGAGGTGGCTTTCGGCCAGTTCGTTGCCCACAGTAGCCCCTGCTCCTAGCACCATGTTGGCCACGCCTTTGGGAATGCCCACTTCCTCGATGATTTCGAACAGTTTAATGGCGGTGACCGGGGTCACTTCCGACGGTTTGAATACAATCGTATTGCCCGCTGCCAGAGCGGGAGCGATCTTCCATACACCCATCAAGAGCGGATAGTTCCATGGCACGATTAATCCACATACGCCGACCGGTTCACGTACAACCATCGCTTGGACGGGGTCGGCGACGTGGTAGGTTTGGCCGTCCGGCTTGGTGACCATACCTGCATAATAGCGGAAGCATGCGGCGGCATCTGCCACATCAAAGGCCGTTTCCCGAAGTGGTTTTCCGTTATCCTGTGTTTCCAGACGCCCTATTTCCTCTGCTCGCTGCTCCAGCTTGTCGGCAATCGCAAACAGATACCTCGCTCTCTCCGCTGCTGGCAAGTCGGACCACACACCACTGTCGAATGCGTCCCGGGCAGTCTGGATGGCATGACGGGCATCTACCACGTCTCCTTCCGCTGCAAGCGCGATTCTTTCTCCATTTGCGGGATTCACAATCTCACGGGTCTTTTTGCTTTGCGCGTCGACCCATTCCCCGTTGATGTACATCTTCAGGTTCATCATGCAATGAATCCTCTCCCTTCCGCTTTTCCGTACTCGATAATCTATATGAGCAAATCCCGTGCCAACATGAAAAGGCTCAATTGCTGGCTATTTTTGCTGGTGAATTCATGAATGCATTATGCAAAAAATCATAGATTATGCAAAAATGCATAAGTCATCATTGTTAGAATGTGACTGCAGGGGGAGAAGCCCGTTTCCATGCTCTGCTCCAGGCTACGTCTGCAAGGGTGCTTATACTGTCCGCTCCGCAACGCCCCCCGGGAAGCGGTAAACGGCGCGCCGCTGACGAAGGTTACTCATAGATACCGCTTCTGTTGCCCGGGGATTCGTCGCTCCGCTGGGATAGGACTCCACAGTCGCTCCGCCTGGAAACGTGCTTCTCTGCGTGGCAGTTGCTTGTAAAATGCATGGTTGATATTGCACGGTAGAATGAATAATTGGAAGCGTCAACTACCACAAAACATGAACGGTTAGACAGCTCAATCTCCAAAACAAAGATAGCTCTCCAGCGAAGCGAAGAGACGCTAAGCAAGAGAGCTACCCACTATTCTGTTTGGCTCAATTTCATTTTTACTTCTTACAGATGAACCTCAAAACCCTTAATTTTTATACTCTGTTGAATATCTTTTCCCTATCCCTGTAACGACCAGGAAGCGCGTTTTCAGCCGAGCGACTGTGGAGTCCTGCCCAGCGGATCAAAGAAGACCGGGGATCAGAAACGATATCTATGAATACTCTGCGAAGCTGCGCGCCGTTTAGCGTTTCCCCCGGGATCGTTGCGGAGAGGACAGTCACGACTTCCATGCAGGCGTAGCCTGGAGCGGAGGATGAAAATGCGCTTCCTCCACCCAAGCCACGTTAAGAACTCTTCTTTTTAGCTTTTCAACTTCAATGCAACCAATGCTGCAAAGTCATGGATCAGCGTCGCGGCGAGCAATGAAGTGATTTGCGTCGGATCGTACGGAGGAAGCACCTCCACCAGGTCAAAGCCGATGTAGTTCATATCAGTGAGTGAGCGAACCAGTTGCAGTGCCTCGTGGCTGGTGAAGCCACCCACTTCGAGTGTGCCCGTCCCAGGAGCGAAGGCGGGATCGACAAAGTCAATGTCGAAGGTCAAAAAGCAAGGCGTGTCTCCGATCGTCGCTTTCATTTGCTTCACGACGTCTTCGAAGCCCCGGCTGCGTAGCTCATCCGTGGTAATCACGTTATAACCGAGCTCGTAACTGGCTTCCAGATCGCCAGGATGGTTCAGTGTGCCGCGGATGCCGACCTGAAACACCTTGTCCGGCAGTAGCAGCCCTTCTTCGTAAGCCCGGATAAACGCCGAGCCATGCCAGTATTTCTCATCGTAGTAGGTATCCCACGTATCCGTGTGCGAATCAAACTGGATCAAGGCCACTTGACCGTAGACTTTTTTGGCGGCACGCAGAGCAGCCAGCGTGATCGAATGGTCCCCTCCCAACCCGATGGGAACGATGCCTTTTTTCATCAAATCGAGCATGGCCGCTTCCATCAATTCGTAGCTCCGATGAATATTGTGCGGAATCACGGGAACATCCCCGATATCAAACGCATGAGTATCTTCAAATGGATATACCTTGTGTGTCGGATGATAAGGGAATAGCGTCATAGATGCTTGGCGGATCGCTTGCGGCGCAAACCTGGCCCCTACACGAAAAGAAGCCGCCGTATCAAACGGCTGTCCCAGGATGGCCACTTTGGCATGATCTCTATGGGAAGGCAGACGCATGAACGTGCCTGTCGTACAAAATTCTGGCTTCACATCTGGTGTCAGTGGATATTGCATGGGTTGGAATGCCTCCGATTCTTGATTAATTGCGGTTGAACACCACCAATTTCATCTCGGTCATTTCCTCAACCGCGTATTTCAGCCCTTCCCGCCCTGTCCCGCTTTCCTTCACGCCACCATACGGCATGTGATCCACCCGGAAGGTCGGGATATCGTTAATCATGACGCCTCCAACATGCAGCTTTTCTGCTGCCATGAGCGCCGTGTGGATATTGTCTGTGTATATACCTGCCTGCAGACCGTAGCGAGAATCGTTGACCAATGCTATGCCTTCCTCGACAGAGGCGATCTTGTTGATCAAGACGATCGGCGCAAACACCTCCTGGCAGGAAACTTTGAGAGCAGGGTCTACACCAAGCAAAACGGTTGGCAAAAGAACACGGCCTTCCGCCTTGCCTCCAGTGATGACTCTAGCTCCATTCTGTTTTGCCTCCTCGATCCATGCCAAGGTGCGGTCCACATCCGCCGGGGAAATCAGCGCGGACACATCTGTCTTCGGATCGAGTGGATCACCTACGACCAATCGATTGGTTGCTCCCATGAATGCCTTGGCAAATTCCTCATACACATCCTCATGCACGTAGACACGCTGTAAGGAAATGCATACCTGTCCCTGGAAGGCAAACGCGCCTTGCACACAGCGGGAGATGATCTTCTGAATATCGACTCCCTTGTCGATGATGACAGCGGCGTTGGAGCCTAGCTCCAGTGTGACCCGCTTCAGGCCAGCCTTGTTGCGGATGCCGATCCCTACCGCAGGACTTCCGGTAAACGTCACCATCTGGACCCGTTCATCTGTGACGATCTGATCGCCCACCACGCGACCGCTTCCGGTGACGACGTTCAAAGCACCTGATGGCAGGCCAGCTTCCTCTAACAGCTCCGCCAAAAAGTAGGCGGAAAGAGGAGTCTGAGCGGCAGGCTTCAATACGACTGTATTTCCGGCCGCAATCGCGGGTCCTACCTTGTGCGCTACTAGATTCATCGGGAAGTTGAATGGCGTGATCGCTCCTATGACACCAAGCGGTTCCCTTACCGTGTATGCCACGCGATTTTCCCCTCCTGGGGCTGCATCGAGCGGCAAGGTCTCCCCGTGAATCCGCTTTGCTTCCTCAGCTGCGAATTTGTAGGTCTGAATCGTCCGAGCTACCTCTCCCTTTGCCGTTGCAATCGGTTTGGCGGCCTCCAGCGCGATGATCTGAGCGGCTTCCTCCGCACGCGCCTCCATCAGCGCTGCGAGCTTTTCCAAAATCGCCGCACGCGCATGTGCCGGGAGCGATCTCATCTTGTCTCTAGCCTGTTCGGCTGCTTCGATGGCGGCATCTACTTCCTCAGCCGTTGCCACGGGTATTTCTGCAATTGCCTCCCCGCTATAAGGAGAGGTCAGTGTGACATATTGGCTTGCTTTTACCCATTCACCGTTGATAAACAAACTCTTTTTTTTCAATATGATCACCTTGTTTTTTCATATTTGGTGTCTCGTCCCAAGCTCAAAGCTTGCAAAGAGAGTGCCCTCACGCCGAATGGGCGCTCCATTGGCACCAGGATCATGGAGAGCAGGACGGCGATTAAAAACAGCTTGTTTTGCATGTTACCCACTCCTTGCCCCTTCCTACTGGCAGGCGTTTCGCCTTCGTTTATTCATTATTGCAAAAGTTATGCCAATATCGAATACAGAAGATTCCTGGTTCGTGGAGTGTACTTTCCTATGCATTTTTTCATCATCTATTCTTTTTTGCATAATTAGAAAACTCGCCTACGCCAAGCCTTTTGGCGGAGCCTTAGTTGCACTTATACTTTCATCTTTTATCGCTTCAGCGAAGGTCAACTTTCTGAAAGTACAAGAAAACAATAATCAGGAGCTGCCTACTAGCAACAGCTCCTGACTATTCTGCTATCCAGTTCCAGTTATGCGAATTCTGTGAACACCTCTTCGATGATATCCAGCGCTTCTGCCAGCTGCTCATCTGTGATGACAAGCGGAGAGAGAATACGGATCACGTTTTTGAAGATGCCGGCACTGAGTGTAACGACACCACGACGATTGCATTCTGCCACGATTTTGGCGGTCAGCTCGTCAGCGGGTGTCTTGCTCACCCGATCCTGTACGAGTTCGATGGCCACCATCGCTCCCAACCCGCGCACATCACCAATGACAGCCTGTTTTGCTTGCATCGTCGTAAATCGTGAAACGACCGTCTCACCGATCCGGTTAGCCTTTTCCAGAAGGTTTTCCTCTTCTATCATTTCAATCACTTTCAACGCAGCTACACATCCGAGCGGGCTTCCTCCATAGGTTCCACCGATTTGACCTGGCTCAGGTGCCTCCATGATCTCAGCCCGTCCAGTGACGGCACTGATCGGCAAGCCTGCTGCGATCGACTTGGACATGGTCATCAGATCAGGGACGACATCAAAGTGCTCCATCGCGAACAGCTTCCCCGTACGCCCAAAGCCGGTCTGGATTTCGTCAGCGATGAACAGGATGCCATGCTTTTCGCAAATGACCTTCACGCCCTGCACAAACGTCTTGGACGGAACGACGAATCCCCCTTCGCCTTGCACTGGCTCCATGATGATTGCTGCTACTTCTTCCGCCGCTACCTCCACGAGGAAAAATTCCTCCAGCTTTTTCAAGATTTCCTGATCCAATTCTTCTGGCGTCATGCCTTGTGGCGCACGGTAATAGTAAGGATACTGCATTTTGTATACATCCGGTGCAAATGGACCAAAACCGTATTTGTACGGTTTCACCTTGCTGGTCAATGACATCCCGAGGAGCGTGCGTCCATGGAATCCGCGCTCAAAGGAAATGATCGCCTTGCGTCCGGTATATTTACGTGCGATCTTGATCGCGTTAGCCTGCGGCATGCAAGCGTCTCTCTTTTCGTTACTCTTTATTGACTCGTTAATACGCTGACCAACCCTTCGATACCTGCTGCCTATTTTCTTTCTTACAACTCAATTACCGGAATCCCGTTTGATTCGGGCTCTGGCTCAATCGGCTTACCTCCTGAACGAACTAACGTGTAGTATTCATAGCAGCCAATGACGCCAAAATCGCCCTCGATCACACCGGGGTATGCTCGATTCACTGAATAGACCTGGCTCTGATGTGCCCGCAATGCTTCTCCCTTTTGCAATCGGAATCGAGTTATGTCCACCTTTCCCGTAATCGGTACAGCTGGCTTTGGTCCTTTGTCGGGACAGTGATCGTAGTAGTGTGGGATGGAGACGTAGTACAGGTCCGGATATTCGTCTGCGGACAATACTTGCTCTGCCTGCTCTACTGCCTGTGTCGTCGCCCGGCAGGTCACGATATGATCGGGATGTCCAGTCACTCCATCCGGTGGAAAGGTCACGACCACGTCCGGCTTCCAATCCACGATCGCCTCGTAAATCCGCCCCACCAATTCATCAAAGTCGGTCTTCACCAGTGAACCGTCCGGGTAGCGAAATAGATCCAACCGGCTGATTCCCAAAACCTCGGCAGCTTTGCCCAGCTCCTGTTCCCGATGGCGCGCCAGCTTTTCACGGCAATCGATCTCAAACGGTCCGGTGCGTCCACTGCAACCAGACGTCACACAGATCAGGCACGTCATCTGGCTAGCATCACTGCACTTCGCCAATGTGCCGCCGCAAGCAAATGATTCATCGTCAGGGTGGGGAAACACTACCATTACTTTTTTCATATCGGCACCTCTTTTACTGTCCGGATTGGCTGTCCAGATACGCCAATCCTTTTGCGATGACTCCGTAGATCGGATCGTTCTGAGCATTTTCGATGACCACCTGCGAGGCATAGCGGTTAATGTGCTCGACCACAATTTTCCTCACCCGGTCGTCATTTTGCAGAACGCCTCCCTGCAAAATCATCTGGAACGGCTTGTTTTTCATTTGCAGACTCTCTATCACAGCACGAGCTGCATGGAACAGCTCTTCCCCTGCGACCTGCAAGATTTGCAACGCCACAGGATCTCCTTGATCTGCTGCTTGGCTAACGAGAACCGACAGCTCGCCTACTTTGTCTACTGAATAAAGCGGGCCGTACGTCCAATTAAAAAGCTCATCTACACGCGCCAACCCGATGAAAGGAAGAAGCAACTCTTTCAGAACGGTAGCCTCGCCTCTTCCATCCTCTGCTTTTAGAACAGCAATGATCGCTTTCTTTCCGATCCAGTAGCCGCTACCTTCGTCTCCTACCCGATGGCCCCAGCCACCTGCGCGCGCAGTCTCTTGCGCTTCATTCACCCCGAATGCAATAGAACCCGTACCAGCGATAACCAGTATGCCTGGCTTGCCTCCAGTGGCACCAAGCAAGGCAGCAAAGCCATCGTTCTCAATGATTAAATGACGGACGCGAATGTTTAACTGTTGCAAAACGCGATGGACTATTTTCGTGATGACTTCGCGATCATGCTCCGTATCCAGGCCAGCGAGTCCAAAAACCGCACAGTCCACTTCCCACTCGACCGGTTCCTTCCCCTCATGACCGAGTAGCAACGTCAGCCCATTTCGAGAGAGGGCATCCTCCAACGATTGCAAAATGGCTTGCATCAGCTCGCGGGAAGCTGCTTCCTCCCCGATGCCTTGATAATTGCACGAGCCGGAACGTCCTGTGCCGACTTCCTGTCTGGATCGGTCCACCAGTACTGCCAAGCACTTGGTGCCCCCTCCGTCTACTGCGAGGAGAGGAATCCGCACAGCTGCCATTACCCCACACTCCAATCGGCTATTCTCTGATCCAACTCTTTCCACATTTGCTCACGGCCTTGTTTCTCCTGCGCCAGCCATGCCGCATCTGCTTGCAAAGTAGTGGTACGTTGCGCAATCATGCGTTTGATCTCGTCAGCGTTTGGACCCCCCGGCAGCTTGCGAATTTTCACAAAATGAACCGGATCCAGTGCAAGGCGCAGCTCTTCCGCTGTCATCACCAAATCTTTTCCGATGACTTCACGGGCAGCACGATTTACGAGCTCCAAACTGATTTCATCTGCCCGCATTCCCGCTGCCATCGCTTCTTTTACGACCCGACTTACGATGTGATGAGAATTGCGGAACGAGAGATGATCCGTACGTACGATGGTATCCGCGAGCTCTGTCACCGTAGCAAAGCTTCCCTTTGCCCGCTCCAACAGCCCCTCCTTGTTCACTTCCATCGTTCCCACGACGCAAGCCATCAAACGATACATCTGTTCGAGTACGGACATGCTCTTCCACACATACGGCTGCATGTCATCCTCGGTGTCTACGATGTCGCCAAACGGAGTGTTGTGCATCATGGTTAACACCGCTGCCGCATTCCCCGCACTGCTAGACAGAAGGGAGCGCATATGCTCGAATGAAACGGGATTACGTTTTTGCGGCATGATCGAGCTGATTTGAACATAGGGGCTTGCTACTTTCAGGACAGCAAATTCCTGTGTGCACCACAAGAGCATATCCTGAACGGTCCGCCCTAGGTTAATGGCAGCTAGCTGTACCGCCGTTGCTGCTTCGCCCAAGTAATCTGCGCCGCATACCGCATCATAGGAATTTTCCACCAATTCATCAAAACCGAGCAATTCTTTCATTCTCTCGCGGCTAATGGCAAAGCCGGACGTCGTCAAAGCTGCTGCCCCCATTGGACTGCGATTGCACGTCTGGTAAGCATTCTTCAGTCGCTGGATGTCACGACTGAGCAGGTCCACCGCTGCCATGATGTAATGAGCCATCGTTGTCGGCTGAGCCTGCTGCGTATGGGTATAACCAATCATCACGGTCTCCGCATGTTCTTGTGCAAAGAGGAGCAAATGCTCTTTCAGATAGAGGGCAGATCCCAGAGCCACCAGCAGTTTGTCTCGCAGCACCATGCGGTAAATAGCGATCCCCATGTCATTGCGGCTACGTGCCAGATGCAGATTGCCCGCCACGTCCGGGGCCAACTCCAACAAACGGCTCTCTACCTGAAAGAACAAATCTTCAAACTGCCCGGTATAAGCGGAGCGGCGCAGCTCTTCCATTTCAATTCCGACGAGGGAGCGAGCGATCGCCTTCGTTTCTTCTTCTGTAAGTAACTCCTGTTCACGCAGCATGATCAAGTGCGCCTTGTTGATGGCCATCATCGGCCCTAGGAGATGATTTTTTGCTTCGTTAAAAGCAGGCTCAAGGACTGCTTCCACATAGGTTTTTCCCGGGAAGCGTTCTCCCTCCTGCTGAAAAATGCGCTCTCTGTATTCCATCGACTTGCATCTCCTTTTCTACCCATTCGTTTGCTATTTCTCTGATTGCCAAGCCCACGAAGGGAAAGAGGTGTCATTGCTACCTCTCTCCCCCGTGGAAGGAATACCCTTACTGGTGGAGACTGACCATGTTGACAAACAATCGAATTGCTCCTGGAACCAGAGCAGGAATCTCACGGTACCAGACAAGGGAGCTGTAGGTGTACGTTCCTTTGCCGTACTTGGCCGAAAGGAATGTACCGGTAAACTCTTTCTCGCCTGCGTCGCCATTGGAAATCAGCTCGGTGTACTCCTTGCCCCACTGTGCTGGGTTGTAAGCAGAACGGTCTTGAATCCAGTTGTTCCAGTCTTGATCGGTAATCTTGTTTGGTGAGTTGAACAGCGGATGATCAGGAGTAAGCATCGTCACCTTGGAATTCTCATCGGTTACGCGCCACTGGATCAATGGTTCCCCGATCTTGATCGGATACGGAGCCAGCTCAGGCTTCCACTTGTCTTCTGGCTTATGGTATTGCACCACCAGATTGCCGCCATTTTCCACGTATTTCAGTAAGCGTGCGTTGCTCGGGATCAGCTCTGGACGGAATCCGTATGCGCGAATACCGAGTACAATTGTGTTGTATTGGCTAAGATCGCCTGACTCAATATCTTTTGCCGTCAGATTCGTTACTTGTACGCCCAACTGCTGCAAGTATTGATCAATGTTATCAAAGCCACTAGAAACGTAACCGACCTTTAGACCTTCTGGTACTTGCAGGTCAAATGCCTGAATCGACAATTCTGCTGGTTGAACGAAATAAGTAGTGCCAATGTGTGCGTAACGGATGACCTGCGCTCCGTGTTTGCTTTCTGTTCCACCGCTGGATGCGACGGCTGTTACCTTGTACGAATCCGGTTTGACTGAAGATGCAGCTTTTACTGTGAAAGCAACCGATTTGGTTTCCCCTTTTGCAGCGAAATCAAGCGGCGTTGCTTTCGGCTCCACAGTCCACCCTTTCGGCACGTCGAGGGAAATATTCGCCTGTGTAGCACCGGGGTTGTAGTTTTTCACAGTAACCTTGACCGGGATTGGCTCTTGTGGCTTCAGGGTGTTCAGCACGGTAGCATTCGGGCTGAGTGTCAACGCAAATGCTGGCAGTACCGCGATGGCATCAGTCGGTACAGCATGGCTGGTAGCTGTTGCCCCCGAGAAGCTGTAGGAGACATCCGCGGTGAGCGAAGGCGCTGCATACGGTTGGAATAGAGCAGCATCTGCTGGTACCGATACGTTGTAGGTCGTTTTTACGGTCTGATTGTAGCTCAACTGGTTAAAGCTAGTCGTCCCTTGTGGCGTCGCCTTCCAGCCTTTTGGCACGTTCAGCTTCAGGTCCACTTTCCCTAGCTTGACCTGACCACCGTTGTAAGCCGTGACCGTCACCTTTGTGGTCTGCCCAGCGACTAACTCGCCTGTCTCCGGCTTTACTTTCGTCACGAGCGACAGCGATTCTGTACTCGCTTTGTTCAGCTGTGCCGCTTTGACACCCAGACGATGAAGCAGGTCTGTTTTGGTATCCGCCGACAGCTTGGAAGCCTGCACATCCGCAGTCGCTTTTTCGACGTCCGCGATCATGTCGTGTACTTCTTTTGCCACGGTGCCAAAGCGCGGATATGCCGCGATGACTTCATCGGCATCCTTTTGTAGCTTTTGCAGGTCACTGGCGACTTTGTCCCCACCGGACTGACTTGCTACATCCTTGGCGAGATCGGTAAACGTATAAGCGACGCCATCAAAAAAGTCCGTTTCCTTGCTTTTGCCCTTCACGACAGACTGATCGAGCTTGTAGTAACTAAAGCTCGGCCCTTCGTCGTAGAGACGTCCCATCCCTTGGCTCTTGTGCATAAACCGGGATTCCTCACCTAGCTGCACATACGATGCGCCATAGACTTCATCGTAGGCTCCGACGGGAACGCTCACTGTATAATCATTTTCTTTGGCAGGCAGATACAGCTTCTTCACCTGCCATGGCGTCAAGCCTTCCTTTAATTGCTCAGGGAAGACTGTCGGGTCAGCAGCATCTTTGTAAGCCCGAACCGTGATGACATTGATCGCTCGGTGATGGCCATGTGTAGACGGCTCATTCAGAAATGCGGGAATCACCACATCTGGCCGCAGGGTGCGGATTTTGCGTATCAACCGCTCGTACGCGACTTCCTCGCCCCATTTTTCCAGAGTCTCATCTGGGCTCTTGGAAAAACCGAAGTCGAAGATTGGGTCGTTGATCTTCTCGCTGAGATTCTCCAGATGAATGTTCGTGATTTTGGAAGCCTCCTGCAATTCGCGTGTGCGGATGATGCCCAACGCGTTGCCCAGCTCGCTGCCGATCTCGTTTTGGCCACCTTCGCCACGATTGGCAATGATACTGGACGTGTCCACACCTCTTCCCAACGACAGATAAGCGAGCGTCGAGCTGTGCTCGTCATCTGGATGGGCACCGGTATTCATGGCACTGGCGATGGTAGTCAGCGGTTTGATCGCTTTCCACAGATCGACTACGCCCCGGTCAGCATGGGCAGTCTGGGGCGCTACAGGCAAGATCAGACTACCTACGAGCGCCGCCGCTGTCGTGAGAGTGTACAGCTTGGCAAGTTTCCCCTTTCTCAATGAACGTTCCTCCATTCCCTACTCAGATTGATGTCTATATCAATCACGGCATCTCCTAGTAGTATCTCCTGGTGCCGCCATGGATTGACCCACGGAAGATTAGCGGAGTAAGAAAACCCCTATCGAGGTTTGCTCTTCGTTGAGCGAACGATGGCCATAGCCCATGGCTACATTGTGGCTCCAGCCTTGTCGCCACCCAGCTTTCTGGAAATGAACAGCACAATGATGATGACAATAATCTGCAACACACCGTAAGCACACGCAGTTCCGAACTCAAAATTGTACATCCTTTGGAACACAGCTACAGACAAAGGAGTCGTCCGAGGTGTAAAGATCAGGATCGATGCGACGAACTCACCAATACACTGGACAAAAGCCAGCAGCGTCCCCGCCAAGATACCTCCTAAAGCCATCGGGAAGACCACTCTCCGGAAGCTGTACCACCAAGAAGCTCCCAAGTTGCGCGCTGCTTCCTCAACTGACGGGTCCATTTGCATCAGCGTCGCCGAGGTGGAACGGAACACAAGCGGCAGATGTCGGACGAAGTAAGCCAACGGGATGATCCAGAACGTCCCGATCAGTACCTGTCCAAAGCTGAAGGCAGTTGGTTGGCTGAAAGCCGCAATCAGGTTGACCGCAACGACAGTACCTGGCAATGCCCATGGCAGCATGATCAGTACGTCCAACAGCGTCTTGCCACGAAACTTCAAGCGAACCATAGAATAGGCAGCCGCGATACCGAACAGGACGATACCGACGCAAGCGATAGCAGAAAGCTGCAAGCTGTTCACAATCGGTCGCCAGGTCTTGCTATCTGTAAACAGATCGAGATAATGATCGAACGTGTATTGAGGAGGCAATATTTGCACCGTCCAGGTACCGTCTACCGAGAAAGAAATCAGTACCAACACGAGAATTGGCAGCATCAGGATGATAGTACCGATAAAAGACAGCACCATCGCTATGTAACGGACCGCTTTGCTCTTGATCTCCGTACGGTGCACGCTAACCCCTTTGCTCAGGTTCTGATAGTTGCGCACGCCTTGGTACCAACGCATGATCAGGAGAAAGAGTACCGAGACAATCGACAGGATCGTGGACTGCGTCGCCGCCATGTCCAAATCCCCATTGGTTCGAGAAAGGTAGATCTGCATCGTCATCGTTCGGTCGATACCAAAGATGAGCGGTGCTGTGTAAGATGCCATAGAGACCATGAAGACTAAGAGAGAGGACGCGACCATCGCTGGCGTCAGCATCGGCAAAATAATACGTCGCCAGATGGTAAAGCGATTCGCTCCGAGACTTGCTGCCGCTTCTTCCAGAGATGGATCAAGTCCTTTGATAGCAGCAGTCGCTGTCATAAAAAAGTAGGTGTACATCGTAAACGTATGAACGACTACGACACCCCAAAATCCTTTTAACGGAAACGGCACGGTCGCCAGCCCCAAGAGTTCCTTGATCGCACGTGGGAAAATTCCGCTTTCCCCATACAAGAAGGTAAAGGACAGCACACCGATCAATGGTGGCAATGCCATCGGCACTAGGGCGAGAACAGACAAGATCTTTCTGCCCGGGAATTCATAGCGCTCCAGCAAAAACGCCATCGTCACCCCTACGATGCCGCATGAGATGACACTCAAGACGGAGATGTAAATACTCGTCCATAGCGCCTCTAGATTGGCCGTATGCTCCAGACTAAAGAAGCGCGCGTAGTTCTTCCACGTAATGACTTCATCGACTTTGATACTAGCAACGAATGTTTCAAACAGCGGATAGATGACATAGGCCAGCAAAATCAAAAAGAGTGGCGAAATAAGTACGTAGACGAAGGAAGGTGAAGCCATGATGGACTTGCGTCTGGTCGCTACTGGCACTTGTTGTAAATCTGCTTTCAATCGCTTCTCCCTCCTTATCCAGCAAAGTAAATGCTCTCTTTCGGTATGTACAGCCCGATCGTATCTCCGCGCTGCTTGACTTGTCTTCCCAAATTGATGGACATGCTGCGCAGCTGCTCATCGCCTACTTGGGTCACGTAGTTAACGCACGCTCCCGTAAATTCAGCAAGCACGACAGAGCCTGTGACGATATTCGCCCCACCTGCTCCTGTACTCTCTTGCACCGATTCTGGTCGGATGGACAGCGTCACCTTTTCCCCTGTCCCCAGTTTTGCTTGTGGCGATGCATTTTGTTTGAGACCACTCAATACGTGTCCCGATGCGACCTTTACTTGTACCTCGTCCCCTTCGATGCCAACCACCGTACCTTCCCACAGGTTGGTCTCGCCGATAAAGGAGGCGACAAAACGGTTGACGGGGCGATGATAGATTTCGTGTGGTGTGCCAATCTGCTGTACTTCACCGCTCTGCATGACCATGATCCGGTCTGACATTGACATGGCTTCTGCCTGATCATGCGTGACGTAGATAGTGGTAATCCCCAGCTCCAATTGGAGTCTCTTGATTTCAAAACGAGTCTCTTCCCGCAACTTTGCGTCCAGATTGGACAGCGGCTCATCCAACAGCAGAATCTGCGGCTCGATGACCAGCGCCCGCGCCAACGCCACCCGTTGCTGTTGCCCACCTGAGAGTTGATCGATTCTACGATCGCCATACCCTTCCAGTCTGACCAGCTTCATCATGCGCTCCACGCGTTCCTTGGTGTCTGCCTTGGAAATTTTGCGTACCTGCAGTCCAAAGGCGATGTTTTCAAAAACAGTCATGTGCGGAAACAACGCGTAGTTTTGAAAAACCATCCCGGTATTTCGTTTATGCGGTGGCACCGAAGTAACCTCATGACTACCAAAACGAATCTGTCCAGCTGACGGATAGTAGAATCCCGCGATCATCCGCAGGGTCGTTGTTTTCCCACAACCGCTGGGCCCAAGAAAGGTGAAGAACTCACCCGACTCGATATGGATGTGAACATCTTCGACCCCTTTTGCATTGCCAAAGCGTTTATGAACGTGCTCCAGTGTTACGCTGCTCATCCGATTTTGTGTCCTCCTTCGTGGCGAGTCGTGGCAGGCGAGGTATAAGTGACTAGACGGAAAGGAACACTCCTTCCCGTCTAGCTAGATCATTACTTCTTGCCTTTGCCCTTGATGTTTTCATCCCAATGCTGCATCCATTCTTTTTCCTTCGCAGCCATGACTCCCCAGTCGAGATCAAGTGGCTTCAGCTCCAGATTTTTCATGAAATCTGGCAAGTCGTCCTTGCTGATGTCGGTGCGCGCTGGGAATTGGAAGCGTTCCTTAGCCAATTGAGACGCAATTTCTGGGCTCATCAGGAATTCCATGAAGTTTTTCGCAGCATCCATGTTTTTCGCACCTTTTACGACAGCGACACCGTCGACGAGGATTGGTGCCCCGCTCTTTGGATAAACGAAATCATACGGATGGTTGTTCTTTTTGCCTTGAAGCAGGACGTCTTGCAGGTTCCACAAGGAGATGACGCCTTCCTGACGGTCCAGCTTGAGGTAGAGATTGGTCGGGTCTTGCGTGTATTCCTTGGTGTTGGCATCCAGCTTCGTGAGCCAGTCATAGCCTTTTTCCGGTGTGTCCGCACCTTGGCGGTAGATCATAGCAGAATAAATGGTACGCATCGTTCCAGAAGGCAGAACGTTACGGATTACGATTTTGTCCTTGTACTTGGGATCCAGCAATTCGTCCCAATCTTGTGGTACTTCTTCTGGTTTCAGCGCTTGAGAGTTATACATGATGACCTCTGGCAACAGCATTTCACCGTACCAACGATCTTGTGGATCTTTGTAAAGATCTGGGACCTTGTCAGCAAACGTCGGCTTGTACGGCTCCAGAAGACCTTCGTCAGCAGCAGTACTCAGAGCGGATTGTGTACCGCCCCACCAGAAGTCAGCTTGTGGGTTGGCTTTCTCAGCACGTACACGCTCCAAAATTTGTTGGGCACCCATCTCCAGTGTTTCCACTTCGATATTGGGATACTTTTCTTTAAATTTCGGCAGTACGACTTCAAAAATGTTTTTGTCACGCCCTGTGTAGATGACCAATTTTTGCGGATCACCTGATGCAGCCGGTGTCGCTGCTGGTTGTGTCGATGGTTGTGCCGAGCCTTGACCCCCTGCATTGTTGTTATCCGCAGGCTTTGCTTCCTGACCTCCGCCGGAGCATGCCGCTACGGTCAGTGCCAAGGAACCAGCGAACATTCCCTGCATCCATTTTTTCAGCTTGCTGTTGGACTTTCTCAAAATTACTCCCCCTCTTTTTTTCTTACTCTTTGTCCAGCAGTTTTGTGGACGGAAACGCTTCCAGAACGCTGTGCACAGCGCCGATTAACCCCGCCTGTTCACCAAGGCTCGCCTTTTCGAGACAAGGAACCTCAGGCACCCACTCGGTCAGCCAATCGTGAATCCGCTTCACCCCTTCTTCGTCGACATGGACCATCTCCCCACTCAGGATCAAAAGCTCCGGGTTCAATACGCTGATGATGTTTGCCATTCCGTACGCCCAGTGCCGGTACACCTCTTCTAGCAATTGCTGTGCATCGGCGTTCTGCAGCCGCGCGTGGCGGATGAGCTCTTTTATGACACTCGACCCCTCCTGAAGGTCAGAGAGTAATCCCTTTGCATGTTGGACAATTCCCGGGACGGAATAATGGGTCTCAAATACTCCTGCTGCTCGTTTCGTGCGGTTATGTACGGGTCCGATCATCATAAAGCCGATCTCACCAGCCGCTTCTCTGCTCCCCCGGTAAAATTGACCATCCAAAATGATGCCGGATCCAATCCCAGTTCCCACGTACATGTAGACGACATTGCTATGTCCGACGCCTACTCCACGTACGTATTCGCCCAGTGTCATCATATTCACGTCATTGTCGATGATGACGGGCAACCCCAGACGCGCTTGGATCGTATGCTGAATCGGCGAACCCATCCACCCTGTACTGGGCGAAAAACTGACGGTCCCGCTATTGCGCTGGGTCACACCCTGCACGCCTACACCCATGCCTAGCAATCTGTCACGCGATATACCACTCTGGAAAAGCAGCCGCTCCAGACCCGCAGCCAAATCCTCGATGACGGTCTCTCCATTTTCCGGCTGAGCCAATCGCTTGCTGTAGCGTGCTAGAAACTCACCCTTCAGATCAGCAATCGCCATTTCCAGCGTGGAGCCATCAAAGATTGCCCCAGCGATCGCGTAGGCCTGGTAATTGTACTCCAGCAAGATTGGTTTTCGCCCACCTTTGGAGTCCCCCATCCCTACTTCGTACAGCAACCCTTCCTGGATCATTTCGTCGACAAGCGAGGAAACGCATGGACGACTGAGCTGTGTTTGCTTGGAGATGTCGGCGCGGGAAATCTGACCGTGTAGGATGACCTGCTGCAAAACTTCTTCTTTGTTCAGGTTTTTTACCCGTTTGCTGTTGCCCGTTTTTTTTGGAACACGCACGCCTCGTCACTCACCACCATGCAGTTAGTTAAGTTTACTAACAAAGTTATCCAAATTATACCTGCCTACTTTTGAATAGTCAAACTATTTACGCGTGTCTGAATTGGGAAAGTAGGTTGATACTGGATAAAAACCTAGTCTATAGCTATTTTACTTCGAATTTTCCCATACGAAATAAGCGCATTTCCTTTTCGACGGTGAGATGTGCTTGGTACGTTGTTGTATTCCTCCATTCCGCTTTTGTGTAACTCTCTCTCTCGTGCGTTTGCATACGATGAAGGACACGGGGTCGAGGAGGGTCAGAATGCCTACATCAGGATTTTCGATCATTACGTGCACCAATCGTCCGAGCTTTATACACAATATCTTTCGCAATTACAAAAGACAAACAGGGGTCAAAAAGGAACTAATACTCGTTCTAAATAATGACTCTATGAGCAAAAAGCATTACAAAAAGTACGCCAAGCATTATCCAAATGTTCGAGTCTATCAACTTCCCGCGCGCACATCTTTGGGGGCTTGTTTGAACTTTGCCGTTAAAAAAGCCCGCCATTCAGTCATCGCGAAATTTGATGACGACGACTACTACTCCCCTCTCTATGCAAGAGATGCTTTACGCACGTTGGCCAAATCCAAAGCACCTGTCGTGGGAAAAAGTACGTTTTTCATGTACTTTCAAGGATTACGTCTGCTGATCCTTCGCCATCCCCATCGAGACAACAAAACAGCGCGCATCTTTCCCGGAGGTACCCTCTGTTTTCGTAAAAGTGTATTCAAGAAGGTCAAGTTTCCTCATCGCTCCCTGGGCGAAGATGGCGGCTTCATTTGGAGATGCAAAAAAAAGGGGATACGCGTTTATTCGGGAAGCCGTTATCACTACTGTTACGTTCGTCGGGAGAATCGACATAGTCATACTTGGAAAACGACTCGTTCAAAACTGCTGTCTCAGAAACACAGACGTATCGCCTATACAAGTGATTTTCGAAAATGGATAACAAAAAGATGAATGATGGTTAGCATGTGCTCTGTTGCGCGCAAGCAAAAAAGCGGCTGCCTCCACTAGGCAACCGCTTTTTCTTCATCGAATATGTACCGCTCCATTTTCCTCATTCCGCGAGGGCTTGTCCTGTTTTCTCGTCACTGTTTTTGCCCAGCTCGTGTTTGATGAACAAGTACCGCTCGATCTCACGTAGCAGGATGAACAAAGAAGCACGTGTCTCGAATTCCTCCCGCGAAGTCGGCAAGCCGGTCTCTTTGATCTCATGGCGCATCACCCGCAGCTGGTCCAAAAAACGGTAGGCCGTGTTCCCCGGATGCACCGAGTCACTGAGCCGTTCCAAAAAGTCGGCTATCTGGTGGCCTTGAGGTACTTGTGTGTCCAAGGTAGATACGATCGGCATCATTCGCTCCAGCAATTCAAACTGCTTGTCACGCATAACAAAATACTGGTGGTACGGATCTTCATCCCGTTTGCCCAACCGATTGTCCACGGAACGTGACGCGAGCTGGACCGCTTTGTCGAGCAGCCCGGGAGTCTCAATCATTTCCCGACCGTCCCATTCACTCTCTCCATGTCGCAAATAGTACGAAAACTCTTTGAGGATTCTAACAAAGTTCTTTTCTACCTGACCTTGCATGGTTTTCAGTTCTTTATCCAGACTCGGCATGTACAGGTTGACGATCAACGCTACCCCTACACCGATCAAGAGCAATGCCAACTCATTGGCAATCAGCGCCGCATCCATTCGCTGTGACGAGTAGAGGTGCATCATGACGACCATGCTGCTGATAAAGCCTTCCTGAATGCCAAAGCGCACCGCTAACGGTAAAAAAATAAGAATGGCAAGCATAATCGCAAGCGGTGAATAACCGAGCAACGCGAACAACGCCATTCCGATCCCAAGTCCCAGCAGGCTGGCCAGAATTCGGTTGCCAACAGTGCGAAACGACTGCTTGACCGTCACCTGAATACACAAGATCGTGATGATCCCTGCAGAAGCTGGAAACATCAGATCAAATTGCTGAGCGAGCAAGATGGATACAGCTGTTCCAATGGCCGTTTTCAGCGTGCGGTATCCGATTTTTAATGATAGAAATCTCAGTCCTGCTCCCCTCCATGCTAGTAAAGTATGTTTTCCACTCTGTTCTCCCTTTCACTGTACCAAAAAGTACTAAGGAACCAAAGTAAAGACTTTGTTACACAAAGAAAAAAGCGGTCCTCCCCAAGAGGCAACCGCTTTTTTCTTTGGACTCAATCACTTACAGCTTTTTGCCACACTTCGGACAATATTGAAAGCCCGATTTTACCCCTTCCCCACAATACGGACAAAACGCTTTTGGAGACGAATCCTCCTGACTTTCCACGGCTCTCATCGCTTCTTGACCAAATCGTAGATTGAGAGGATCGCTTTCCTCTCGCGAATCGGTTATATCAAACAAGGACATTCTCTGTTTGGACGTCGCGTTCTTGTAATGGTAGATAGCTTGAAAGATTCCAATCGCGACAAAGAGGATCCCAAAGGCCGGGAAGAACAATCCGATCGGGAATGGAGCGTCTCGCGTAATCGTGAACGCCATAATCGTCCAGAAGATGCCGAACACAGAGATTGCTAGACTCCCTGCAGCGCCCATGGCGGATGGTCCACGACCTGGTTTTATGCTTTTCAAAATAACACCTCCCCTTCCCCATACTATCTGAAAAGTGGGAAAGTCTCAAATCGTCTAGCTCATTTCCAAGTAAAATCGGGAGGATGTTACTTTTTATTTGTACTGTCCCGTTACAATTTCCGTGAATGCTTTCATGGTGGTTGACCGGTAAATGGAAAAACGAGGGATTCGATACACGTCAAGCGTCTGTCGAGCATAGGCTCGGTTGGTTGTAAATGCCATTTCGTACCCCGTTTCTCGCAATAGACGAACCACTCTCGAATTATACATGCCGTAAGGATACGCAAAGAAACGAGCGTGTACCATTTGCTTGGAACGAAGGAGGTCGTTTTTCACATCTTGTTCGGGCATGGCGATCAAATAGGGAGCCGCGTCTTTCTTTTTGTGCATGTTGTCGGTGTGACTTTGAAAAGAGAACACATCTCGTACTTGTTGCATCTCTGCGAAGCTCACCATCGTAAGCTTGTTTGCGTTGAAAGGCTGAGGAGATGTAGGGAGCATGTGTGTAATCACGAACATCGTTGCCTCGTAGCCGTATTTTTGTAAGATTGGATAGGCATAGATCAAATTGCTTTTGTACCCATCGTCAAATGTGATGACGACGCTTCTTGGAGGAACCTTCTTTTGTCCCTTGATAAAAGCTTGCAGCTCATCTAAAGAGAGAACATGGTAGTCGTTATCGTGCAAGTATTTCATTTGTTTCTCAAACATTTCGACGGAAAGAACGGCTTCGTCCGTTTTATAAGATAGATTCAAAGATTCAGGCAGAAGGTGGTGATAGGTTAGGATCGCAATTTGTTGTTTGTATGGAGGCGATTGCGCGAGCGAGACAGGAAATGGTAAAGCATGCAAGGAGACCAATAAGAACAAGCTTGAAAAGAAAAGGGAAAGTGATTGTTTGCTAACGCTTTTCCATTTAAGTAGATTTCCCCAAGTTGTGATCATTCTTTTCTTCATTCCTTTTCTTTGTACATCATCGTAGACCTAATTATGATTCATTAGTGAGCAAGTATGTTTACAAGCTTTCCAAATGGGTCACGAACATAGAAACGTCGTACGCCCCAAGGTTCATCTACTGGCCCATATTCGATGGGGAAACCTGCTTGCTTCACGCGTTCTAGCGCCGTATCTATATCATCCACTTCGACCGATAGATCAGGTGTAGGAGAGTCGGATCCTCCCTGTGAAGCAAAGCTGATTTGAACGCTCATCTCTTCGTTTGACCCGTACGTGGCGATCCAGCCATGATCCATGACGACATCCAGGCCGAGCACGTCCTGATAAAAGCTTTTCGCTGCCGCGATATTCTGGGTATCGATGTTGGTGACGATTCGGTTGACTTTCATTTTGCGCCTCCTTGGTCACCAATGTAGCGATTTACGAGCAAAACCTGATCGTTCTCCAGGCCAAATATGGGATCATAATAGGTAAGCAGCAACCGCTTCTTTTCTTGTTCCACTTTCCTAGCTACTGCGGGATCAATGATCCCTACTCCAGACTGATTTACGCGAAGTTGTTTACTATTCCCATAGCTGCCCAGGTATTCAGCTTCGCCCGTCTTGGGGTTTCACCACTACTGCTCTGTAGAACAAGAGCCGATGACATCAGGATTACAGCGGAAAGGTTTATTGCCGTTTTTTTGAATTTTTGTTTTCTATTCATGCAAGGGACTCCTCCCCTCCACTTGGACACCTCACCCATTTTACCATTCATTTGGAAAAAAATAGACAAAAAAGACCTGCCCTAGCGATTTTTCGCAGGCAGATCCTTTTTACCACTCTATGAATTACACTTCGAGCATTTTTCCAAACGACTCGACATTCAGCACGTTCCCCACGAGGAAGTTGCCGAATTCACCGAAGCGCGCACTTACTTCGTCAAAGCGCATTTCATACACGATGTGTTTGAATTCCAGAGGATCATTGGCGAACAGGGTAACGCCCCACTCCCAATCGTCGAAACCGACGGAGCCGCCGATAATTTGCTTCACTTTCCCTGCATATTTACGGCCGATCATTCCGTGGGAGCGCATCATTTCTTGACGCTCTTGCATGGTCAGCATGTACCAGTTGTCTTGCAGATCACGTTTTTTGTTCATTGGATAGAAGCAGATGTGCTCCCATTTCGGCAAGATTGGATACAGACGATCACGTACATGCGGATTCGCCTTTGGATCTTCACCTGGGTTGTTGACGTAGTTGCTCAGCTCTACGACAGACACATAGGAATACGGCGCTTCTGTATATGTAGCAAAACGGGTCTTGTTGAACGCCGTTTTGATCTCATCCAGCTCTTGCATGGTTGGACGCAGGAACATGAACACCAGGTCAGCCTTGTGGCCCAGGATGGAATACACGGCTGTGCTGCCTTGCTGTTCCGCTTCGTTTGCTTCCCACGTACGAATCAGAGCATTCAGCTCGTCCAACGCAGCTTGACGCTCTTGTTCGGATGCTGCTCTCCATTTTTCCCAGTTGATCGTGCGGAAATTATGATACGTATACCAACCTTCCAATGTAAGCAACGCTTCGTTTGCGCTCACCCAAAATCAGCTCCTTTGAAATATCTGGTTATCCCGACTGCAACATTCCCAGTATAGCATAAGGGACTGGCTGATATTCGGAACAGATTGGTGAACAAGCGTTCTTTTCCTGACGAGTCAGTTTCGTGTTTTCGCAGACAGGGCAGAGGCAGCCTCTTCGTCTACGATCACAGTCACGTTCGGGTGCTGCTGTAGCAAGGATGCCGGTACGTCCGGGGTCATTTCCCCTTCGAGCATGCTGTGCACTGCCTCTGCCTTGGCTTTCCCGCTGGCAAGCAAAATAATCTTCTTCGCCCCGAGGATCGTCTGGATTCCCATGGAGACCGCCTGAGTAGGTACTTCTTCGATCTTGTGGAAATAGCGTGCGTTGGCTTGGATGGTGCTCTCAGTCAGCTGGACGACACGCGTAGTCGTCTCTTTCGTTGAGCCTGGCTCATTGAAGCCGATATGTCCGTTGTTTCCGATCCCCAGAACCTGAATGTCAATGCCTCCAGAAGCGGCGATTGCCTGCTCGTAGCGCTTGCATTCTGCGCCCAGATCGGCTGCGTCCCCACGAGGAATATTGGTTTTGTCAGTTGGAAGATTGATGTGAGTGAACAAGTTGTCTTCCATGTACGTACGGTAGCTTTGCGGATGATGGCCTGGCAAACCAACATACTCATCCAGATTAAAGCTGGTCGCCTGAGAAAAATCGATGCCCTCCTCCTTGTGAAGCGCAATCAGCTCCTGATACATCCCAACCGGAGTTCCCCCTGTAGCTAATCCCAATATCGTAGATGGATGGCGTGTTACCTCTTCAGCGATCAACCGTGCAGCCTGTTTACTTAGGTCTTCATAATCTTTTGCGATGACAAGCTTCATAAATCGTTTCACTCCTGTTAATATTTTCGCTCAAGGACAGCTTTGGCCGTCCGTTCCTTGTACATTAAAGCTTTCTCTTTGTTTTGCATCGTCAAGGCCGTGCAGACGACATCGAGTACATGCAGCTGAGCCATTTTGGCTGCCAGTGATCCTCCCTGCAAAGGTCCTTCCTGGGCAGCTGTCAAGAGCGTAATGTCCGCGACGTTCGTAATCGGCGATCTGCGGTAATGCGTAATGCAAATGACGGTTGCACCCGCCTCTTTTGCCACCTTTAACGAGTCGATGGTGTCCTTGGTGCTCCCTGAAACGGACAAGCCCACCGCCACGTCACCAGGGCCGAGCGTAGCCGCTGCCATTGCCTGCAGGTGAGACTCGGTAAAGGCATCCACCCGAAGGCCAATTCGCAAGCACGTATACTTGGCATCCTGAGCTGTGACTGCAGAAGTGCCTACTCCGTAAAAATGAATCGTGCCTGCCGTACGCAGCAGCTCTACGCAACGCTCCAACTGTTCCATTTCAAACAAAGCACTTGTATCTTCAATGGCCTGGCGGTTCGTCGCCGTAACCTTTTGCATAATGATGCCCAACGAATCGTCCTCGCCTACCTCTCCGTGCAAGTTTTTCACGGGATTCACGAGTTCCTGTGCCAGAGCCAGCTTGAATTCCTGATAGCCGCGAAAGCCGATTTTCCGGCAAAACCGCAAGACCGTCGTCTCGCCCACTTCTGCCTTTTCTGCCAAATCGATGACAGAGGAGTAAATGACACCCTCCGTCTGAGTCAGTACGATCTGCGCTACCTTTTGCTCTGACTTTGTAAAGGAAGGCTGCAAACTCTGAATCTGCAGCAAGGTATTTGTTTTGACAGTTCCTGCAGATAATGCCTCTATCCCGTCTTCCTGTCGTCCGGACATGGAGATCTCTCCTTCTGGTCTAAAAGCTTCTCGCCTGTTCTTCCGCCATTATACGTAAAAAAGGAGTAATCCGCCACACATTATATATAAAGTGGATATTTTCTTCAATATTGATGAAAAGAATAGAAAAAAGCTTTCACTCGCAAGGAAAATCCTCTGCGAATGAAAGCTTTCGTAGGAAACGACGATTATGCAAATACGCGATAGCCGAGCATGATGACGACTACCATGACAACCAGTGCCCCGATGAAGAAACCAATACTGCCCTCTTGCTTGCGAGCTCGTCCCAGTGACATCTCCATGAGTCCGAACGTGATAATCGCGAGCACGCCTTTTACATAGTAGTAGACATCGCTCGTGTGGAATTGGAACAGCAGCCAAGCACCGGAAACCAGGATAATGACGATCATTAATCTGAGCAACATATGCAGAACTTTTGCTACTTTTGTCTTTCCTACACGATACAGGATGTAACCGATGATCAAGAGGACAAATGCAACCTCCCAACCACCTACATGCGCTTCTTTTAACGCATTATACATGTGAAAATCAACTCCTTGATCCTAATTTATTCCCTGTCCTCGACATTATAACAGAAGTGTCGGTAAAATGCAGACGCTCGAACACGTGGCATTATTGTGACAGAAGTGTCGTGATCGTCTATGCCATGCGGGCAACTACGTGATAAAAAGCATGAGCGAGATATCGCATCGCAGTTCTGTCTCGGCCTGCTCGTACATTTGTGTTTGGGCGGAAAAAGGGGAAAACGCTCCAGGTTAGTAGGGACACCGCTCAGGGGTCATCCCTGTTCAGCTCCATTCCAAAAGCGAAACGGCGTCCAAAAGTAGCCTCCTCGAGGATGTATCTCAGAGGTGGACGCTCAGAAGTGTTCCGCTTTTTCCACTTCGCCTAGGCTGTGTCCCAAATACCTTCGCTTTTTTCCCCTTTTTCCTGGACAGCTGTTTTTGCTCGTCTGGATTTTTCTTCCAACAAAAAATGGCTGCACACGACGCGCAGCCATTTTCATCTCTAGATTAAGCTTATCTCAGCAGAAACCCATCCTTCAACGGATCAGTAGGATCTACAACAAACTGGTGCAGCCCCGTGATGAATGCCTTTCCTTCAATTGTAGAAATGACCGCCGCGTACTCGCCTACCTGCGTCGTCCCTACTACTTTCCCGATAAACTGGCTGTCTACGATTCCCTCATGAACAAATGGCTCACCGACTGCCAGTTGCCCTCTTGCGAATAAGGTCGCCACTCGCGCTGCCGTCCCTGTTCCGCATGGAGAGCGGTCTACCTGTTTGTCAGCAAAAATCGTGACGTTGCGCAGATGAGAATCCGACTTTTTCGGTTCATCGGAAATGATGACACCATAAATGCCAGTCAATTCGGATTCATGCGGATGAACCACCTGCATCTTGGATTCGATCTGTTCTTTGATGCGTGCGCCCCACTCCTGAAGCAACGGCAACTGCTCGATTTCGACCTGTACGTCCAGATCCTTCGCTTGCACGACTGCGTAGAACGCGCCGCCAAATGCGATATCGACATGGAAGGTACGCCCTTCCCATTCAATAGAGATGTCCTGCGCATAAACAAAGGAAGCAACATTTTCAAACGAAACGGATTTCACTTGCTCGCCTTCTACGTTGGCACGTGCCAAAATGCGTCCGGCTGGGCTGTCGATGACGATGTCCTGATTGACGGTATCCGCCTTTAACAATCCCGTTTCGTAAGCAGCGGTCACTACCGCGATGATCCCGTGTCCGCACATGGTGCTGTACCCTTCGTTATGCATGAACAGTACTCCAAATGCAGCATCTGGGCTTACAGGATCGGTCATTACGCAGCCGTACATACCGTGATGGCCCCTCGGCTCGTACATAAGCACGCGGCGGATGTCATCCAGTTCTTCGCGAAAGTACCGTCTTTTCTCTAGAATTGTCTCGCCTTTGATCGGAGGAATGCCGCCCGTGATGATGCGCAGCGGCTCTCCTCCGGTGTGGGCGTCGATCGTGGTAAACAACTGATTGATCTTCATGGTATCCTCCCCATCGACCTACTAGGCAAACACTACCAAGCGTATTTGATCGCGCACGTCTTGACCTCGCTGTAAAAGTCCAAAGCCGCCTGTCCCTGCTCTCGGGTGTGGGAGCTGGACAACTTCATACCGCCAAACGGCGCCTGGTACTCGACGCCTGCCGTCTCCTGATTGACCCTGACCATTCCCGCCTGCGACACGTCCAGAAAGCGGTGGGCGCTCGCCAGATCACGGGTGAACAACGACGCACTCAATCCGTACACCGTCTGATTGCACAGTTCAACTGCCTCTGCAAAGTCTTCTGCTGCGAGCATGACAGCTAATGGACCGAAGACCTCCTCCTGCACCAGAGCATGTGAGGCTCCGACTCCCTCGACAATCATCGGGCGGATAAAGTAGCCTTGTTCTGCAATCGCCAGAGCAGGACTTTGCGCTACCAAGGCAGCCTGCTCACTTGCCATCCCCACGTACTTGCTCACCTTTTCGTATTGCTCCACCGAGGCGACAGGACCCAGATATGCTGAAGGATCGAGAGCATCACCTACCATGCACGCGGACATCGCGCTTTGCAGGCGCTCTGCAAGTTGTTGATAGATGCCTTTCTCTACAATGATCCGACTGGTGGCTGTACATTTTTGCCCAGCTGACTTAAACGCACCGCTCAAGAGGATCGGCACTGTTTTATCTAGGTCAGCATCAGCCAGAACGATCGCTGCATTTTTACCGCCCATTTCCGTCTGATATTTGATATTGCGACCAGCGCAAGCGATGGCGATCTGTCTGCCGGTAGCGGATGAGCCAGTAAAGCTGACCGCATCAACAGCGGCTTCCTCTGTAAGCGCCGTACCGACTTCTCGGCCACGTCCAATCACCAGATTCAACACGCCAGCGGGAAGCTTCGTTTCGGCGAACAACTCCACCAGCCTTGTAGCCGTCAAGGAGCCATTTTCTGCTGGCTTCCAGATCACCGCATTGCCGCAAATCAGCGCCGGAGCGATTTTCCAGATCGGAATCGCCACTGGAAAATTCCAAGGTGTAATAACAGCTACGACACCAAGTGGCACACGGCGAGTGTACTGCAAGACGTTGGTATCAGCGGAGGGAATGACATTGCCATTTGAGCGCATGCCTTCTCCTGCGTAATAACGTAGCAGGCTGACACCTCGTGCCACCTCTCCCCGCATTTCGCCGATCTGCTTGCCCATCTCCTGACTCGCCAATCGTGCAAGCTCATCTGCATGCGCTTCGAGAACGGCAGCCATTTGATATAACATCTCTCCGCGAGCGGCGCCTGTCATGTTTGCCCACTTTTTCTGTGCCTCACGAGCCGCTTGTTCTGCAGCAAAGACGTGGGAACGATCAGAAAAATGCACCACCCCGACTTGTTCTGTCGTACGCGACGGATTCACCACTGTCACTTCACTGCCAGCAGGTGTGATCCACTCGCCGCCAATCCAGTTTTTGCTCTGCATCGATGCCCCTCCTTATTTCCCAGCTGCTGTGCCGACTGCGTAGTCAAACGCTTTTTTGATGCCAGCATAGTAGTCTTCTGGCAATGGGAGACGTGGTGGGCGAGTAGGTCCGACCGGGAAGTCTGCCAGCTCCATCATGTACTTAATCGACTGAACCAATTGTGGGCTCGCGTCGAAGTGGAACAGTGGCAGAAGACGACGGTAGAGAGCTTGCGCTTCTTCCAGCTTGCCAGCGCGTGCCAGACGGAAGATTTCGACTCCTTCTTTCGGCAAGGCATTCGGTACACCTGCGATCCAGCCAGTCGCGCCGATCAGTGCACCTTCCATGACCAAGTCATCCACACCGATCATGACTTCTAGGTCCGTCTGTGCGAGGATATCCTGCATGCGGCGCACGTCTCCGGAGAACTCCTTGACTGCGACCACGTTTTCCAGCTTGGACAGCTCGGCCAAGATGTCTGGCGTCAGGTCGATCTTGTAATCGTGCGGGTTGTTGTAGGCAATGATCGGCAAGCCTACTGTATTGAGCGCTTCATAGTGGGCAAACACCTCAGGCAAGAGCGGCTTGTAGTTGATCGGCGGCAAAGCCATTACACCTGCAGCGCCTGCGTCCTTGGAGAACTGCACCCACTCTACGGCTTGACGCGTGGATGGAGCTGCCGAGCCGACGACGACTGGTACACGCCCTTTTGCTGCAGCAATGACTGTGTTGATTACTTTTGCCCGCTCTTCAGCTGTCATCGTGGCGTATTCTCCGAGAGAGCCTGACGGTACGAGTCCATCTACCCCTTCTTGAATTAGCCAGTCGCACAGCTCGGTGAGACGTTTGTAATCTACCTCATAATCGCTCGTAAAAGGTGTGACGATCGCCACGTAAACTCCTGCAAATCTTGTCATTGTTCATTCTCCTCTCCAGATTGACTGGTTCGTTTTTTAAAAATTAATGATCGGTAGACGGCGGGATAAGTAGAAATCCTGTCGCCAGCTCGTCTTCCGGGTTGTAAAAAATCGTATGCTTGCCCATCAACCAGGCGGATCCTGCGATCTGTGTCACCACTGCAGGCAGACCACCCTCTTCTGTCACCTCGAGCACTTTGCCCGTAAACAGAGAACCGACGATGCTTTCATGCACAAACGGATCGCCGAGACCAATTTCTCCTTTGGCAAACAAGGTTGCCAACTTTGCTGACGTCCCTGTTCCGCAGGGAGAGCGGTCAATCCCTCCTGGTGGTACAACTACCGTGTTTTTCACGTCAGCATCCGGATGACTGGGGGCCGTATAAAATTCCACATGGGTCAAACCACGAATGAACGGCTTATCCGGGTGAACGACCTCAAGCGAATGATTGATAGCTTTGCGAATGCGCACAGCGGTATCGACGATGGCAGACGCATGCGCAGGGACGAGCTCCAAGCCGAGCTTACGCGCATCCGTGATGGCGTAAAAATTGCCGCCGTACGCAATATCGCACGTGACCTGTCCCAAGCCCTCAACCTCTACCGTCACATCTGTTTGGTAGAGAAACGCGGGAATGTTGCGGAAGGACACTTCACGAGCCTTGCCAGCCTCGACCTGGATCTCTACTTCTACGAGTCCGGCAGGTGTATCCAGCTTGACCTTGGTAATCGGCTCGGTTACGGGAATCAACCCGTTCTCGACAAGCGTCGTACACAAGCCAATCGTATCGTGTCCGCACATCGGCAAGTACCCGCCAGTCTCGATGTAGATGACACCCACGTCTGCGTCAGGGTGGCAGGGCTCGACGATCAAGGCACCTGACATCACGTCATGTCCGCGCGGCTCATACATCAGCAGGGTGCGAATCCAGTCGTACTCTTCTTTCATGTGCAGCATTTTTTCTGCCATCGTTTGGCCTTCGAGCTTGGGCAGGCCGCTGATGACGGTTCTCGTCGGATTTCCGCCGGTATGTGTATCGACGGTAGAAAATACCCGGCTCGCTTTCATCGATGCAACACCCCTTTGTTAGAAAATCGGTCATGGCGCAAAGGATCGAGCGGGATGATCGTGTCGCTCTCCCCACGCAGCATTTCTGAAATGACTTTCCCTGTCACTGCTGCCAGACTAATGCCATCCCCTTCATGCCCAGCCGCAATGAAGTAGCCTGGGACTTCCTCTACGCGGGAAATGATCGGCAGGTGATCCTCTGTCCACGGTCTCAGCCCACAGTAGGTGCGGATGATCGCAAAATCAGCGATCTTCGGGTAAAAACGCAAGGCTCGCCTCGCCATGCAGCGCACGACATTCAGATCGACCTTGGTATCAAAGCCTACGAACTGACGACTCGAGCCGATCAGGAAATTTTGACTCTCCGTCGGTTCAAATACCAGAGCTACGCCGTACTTTTCCGTCTCCTCGTCTACCTGGCGCCTGCCGCCGAATTTGGAAATCAAGTACCCGAATTCCATCACCTTTCGCACCCCGACAGGCATCTGTCTGGAAGCGACGATCAAATGGCCTTTTCGCGGATGAATCGGAATATCCACCCCGACCATTTGTCCTACGACGGGTGCCCATACGCCAGCAGCGTTGACTACTTGCTTTGCCGTCATGCTTCCTGCACTCGTCTCCAGATGAAAGGTACCGGTCGCTTCATCACGTCGCAGCGACTTCACCTCTGTACGCTGCCTGATCCGTGCGCCGTGTTTTTTGGCCCCTTCAAACAAAGCAAACGTGAGCATGTACGGATTGACGGTAGAGTCAGTCGCGCATTCAAGACCGCCTAACAGATCGTCTGCAAAGTAAGGGGACTCTTGCTTGATATCCGATCGATCCAGCATTCGAAACGGTAGCCCCGCTTCCTTTTGGCGTCTCACCCATTCTTGGGCTGCTTCCATCTCCTCATCCGACTCGCAGACGAGAATACTCCCCGGTGCGCGGTACTCGAACGAGTGATCCAGCTCGCGGCTGAGCTGGTCGACGAGCATTTGGCTTTTCAGCGACATCTGGCTGTCAAAACCAGGATCTTTATCGATCGCTAGAATGTTACCGTCGCAGCGGGAGGATGTCCCCGAAGCCAGCTCCCCCCGTTCCAGAACCACTACATCGAGGCCAGACTTGGCAGCGTAATAGGCGATCGCTCCCCCGATGATGCCTCCTCCGATTACTGCGATTTCGGCATGGGATTGGGTACGTTCCGTCATGGCTGATTTCTCCCCCAAAAAGAATGTGTGTCTTTCCAGCTCTATTTAACTGCAAAGGTCATGCCAACCAAGTTTTGCTTATTTTGCATCTAATTTGTCTAAATTCTTTTACAACCGAAGAACCAAATGTATAATAATTAAGAAAGTGTTTATTATTTTATACACTCCGAAAAAGGGATGATTGGGTTGAAACACAAGCTACCCGCATTGACCGAGCTCATGCAGTCGAATCTGTTCATTTGCCAAGTGGAAGAGCTAGAGAACATAGATCCTGTACAGAACAAAACCGTTTTCGTAAAAGCAGAAAAAAACTGGCGTGTCGCCCATTCCTCCCATTTGACCAGCGAAAACCGAACAGACCTCTCCCGTTTGCCTTGGGCAACGACACTGGCTATTCCACATGACACGACGCTCGCCAAGACGATTGGTTACCTGACGTCATATGATCGCCTCCTCATCTTGGATGAGACAGGCCAGCCAGCTGGTTATGTGGAACGGAACACGGTTTTGCCATCCATCTTTGAATCCTATGAAGTACTCGAAGCTTACTTTGAGACGATGATCAAAACGATGGACGCTTCTATTTCCGTCATCGATGAGGAAGCGAAGATCATGGTCTGGACGGAGGGTGCGGAACGCATTTTTTCCTTAAAAAGCAAAGAAGTTCTCGGACATCCCATCACCGATTACTTCCCACTCGAAATGCTAGAGACACTCAAGTCTCTCCATAACGGGCAATCCCTCTATCGCCACCAGCATCAACCGCGTGAAGATCTCGTCGTGTTGATCAATACCAATCCGATCTACCTGCATGACAAAATCATCGGCGCCGTTGCGGCGGAGACAGATATTACGAGCCAGGTTCGGCTCAATCAGGAGTTGCTCAACGCTAACAAAAAGGTGAACCATCTACAGCAAGAAATGGCCAAGATGAGTCCATCCTCCGACCCCTTTCAGCAAATCAAAGGAAGTAGTCTAGCAATCCGGCAAATCAAAGCAATGATCCAAAAGCTCAGCGCCACACAAGCCACCGTCCTGATTCTAGGAGAAAGTGGTGTCGGCAAAGAGCTGTTCGCAAAAGCCGTGCACGATGTTCGCGAAGGAGCTAACGCCCCGTTTGTCGCCATCAACTGCGGCGCAATTTCCCCTACATTGTTCGAAAGTGAGCTGTTTGGCTACGAGAAAGGAGCTTTTTCCGGTGCTGATCAAAAAGGGAAAAAAGGGATGATTGAACTGGCACGAGGTGGCACTCTGTTCCTCGATGAGGTCGGAGAAATGCCGCTCGATATGCAAGTAAAGCTGCTCCGAGTCCTACAGGAGAAAAAGTACTACCCAGTGGGAGGAACCAAGCAGATTGAGGCAGACTTCCGGATTGTGGCAGCCACCAATAAAAACCTTGAGGAACTGGTAAGGGAAGGGAGATTTCGGGAGGATCTGTTCTACCGCCTGAATGTCGTCACCATGAAAATCCCGCCATTGCGTGAACGCATCGAGGACACGATCGAACTGGCGCATTTTTTCCTCTATGAGTTTTCTTTACGCTATAATCGTCCCATTCATGCCATCTCACAAAATGTGATGCAAAACCTGTTGCAGTACGATTGGCCAGGTAACATTCGCGAGCTGAGGAATGCGATTGAGCGTCTGGTTGTCTTTGCTACGGATGGAATGGTGAAGGAGGAAGATTTGCCGTATTCGCTGCAAAGTCAGCCCAAGCCCTCGTCCATCGAGTTGCCAGATGATCTGATCTCGTTGCAGGAAGAACTGGAAGCTCATGAGCGGCGTGTGATCCTGCGGGCAATCGAGCTGGAAAACGGAAATAAGCAGGCGGCAGCCAAGCGGCTAGGTATTTCTCGTGCTACTCTTTATAACAAGTTGAACAAATGAAGGATTTGCTGATCGAGTAGCTGTTGTGGAGGGCCGGAAAAAGGAGAAAACGCTCCAGGTTAGTAGGGACACTTACTCGGGGGTCTTTCCTGTACGGCTCCATTCCAAAAGTGGAACGGCGTCCAAAGTGGTCGGATCAAGGATGTCTCCCAGAGGTGGACGCTCTAGCGTGTTCCCCTTTTTCCACTCCGCCTGAGCCGTGTCCCTAATACCTTCGCTTTTTTCTCCTTTCTCCTGGACAGCTGTTTCGTTTATCGGGCTTTTACAGAGCATTTAAAATGATTCGCTGGTCTTTTTTCCTGTATTTCGCAAACGGCTAAGGTTCATTTTCTTAGCAAAAAAGCAGCCCCTAACCAGGCTGCTTTTCGCTTTACTTTCGGGAAAAAAACGAGCGCAGACGCCGGCAGACTGTGCGACAGTCACTCCCTCGTTTTGGTGGTAGCACCTCTGACAAAATACGGACCCATTCCATGGTTATTCCTCCTTTGTCTGATGGACGTGCAGCAACATACAATCGCTACGCTCCCAGATATGCTTTCACAATCGATTCGTCACCGCGCAGCACTTCGGCCGTATTCTCCATGACGATCCGTCCCGTTTCGAGGACGTAGCCGCGATGCGCCAAACGCAGCGCTGCTTTGGCATTTTGCTCGATCAAAAGGATGGTCGTGCCCTGCTGATTAATTTCCCTGATTATTTGCATGATCTCTTGCACAATGATTGGGGCGAGCCCCATGGACGGTTCATCCAGCATCAGCAGTTTGGGACGCGCCATGAGGCCCCGGCAGATTGCCAGCATTTGCTGCTCTCCGCCGCTCAGCGTGCCTCCCAGCTGTCCACTGCGTTCTTTCAATCGAGGGAACAAGGCAAAGGCCTGTTCAATCCCCTCCGAAATGACCGTCTTTTCTTTTCTCTGTGTAAACCCGCCCAGCTCCAGATTCTCGCGGACAGTCAATCCAGCAAAAATGCGCCGCCCTTCCGGTACATGGATGATACCGGCCTCTACAATTTTATGAGGGGCCCAGCCGACCAGACTCTTCCCTTCCAGCTGGATGTCACCGCTCCCAGGGCGAACGAGTCCAGAGATGGTTTTGAGAGTGGTGCTTTTCCCTGCTCCGTTGCTGCCGAGCAGAGCGACGATTTCTCCCTGTCGCACCTCGAGGCTGATGCCTTTTAGCGCTTCGATTTTTCCATAATACGAATGCACCTCATTAATCGTCAAAAGAGCACTCATACAGCCTCCTCCTCCTTTCCGAGGTAGGCCTCTACGACTCGCGGATGATTCAAGACATCCACAGGAGTGCCTTCTGCAATTTTTTGACCATAGTCGAGCACAATCACCCGTTCTGATATCTTTTTAATCAGTCCCATATCATGCTCGATGATGACAACAGTCAGTTGATAGGTTTCGCGGATGCGCCGGATCAGCGCGATGAGGTTTTCCTTTTCCTCGTAGTTCAGTCCTGCTGCCGGTTCATCTAACAAAAGAACGCGAGGCTGGGTGGCCAATGCTCTGGCGATTTCCAGATAGCGCTGCGCCCCGTACGGCAGATTTTTAGCGATGCGCTCGCTATATTCCTCGATGCCTACGAAGTTTAGACACGCCATAGCAGTTTCTTCGATTAGCCGTTCTTCTTGCTTCTGAGCACGCGTCTGCCAGAGTGCTCCCCATACCGTTTGTTTGGTTCGGCCGTGCATCCCCGCTTTGACATTGTCGAGCACCGACAGATTCGGGAACAGCCGTAGATTTTGAAAGGTCCTCGCCATCCCCATGCAGGTAATCTGACTCGGTTTTTTCCCGACGAGGTTCTCATCTTGTAGCAGAATTTGCCCGGAGGAGGGTCGATAGAATCCGGTGATCATGTTGAAAACAGAGGTCTTGCCTGCTCCATTCGGTCCGATAATACTCGTGATCGAGCCAGCAGGTATGTCAAAGCTCAAATCATTGACTGCTGTCAGACCGCCAAATTTAAGCGTTATATTTTTCAACGTCAAGGCTGACATCCGCATCGTCCCCCTTTCGTGCTTTTTTAGCGCCGCTTCTGGAGGCTTTGGTTGACTCGTAGCGGGCAGGCCACAAGCCTTGGGGACGGAACAGCATCATGACGACCAATGCTGCGCCAAAGATCAAATAGCGCCAGTCCTCGACGGAACGCAGCAATTCGGGCAATGCGATCACAAGAACGGCTCCCAGCACCACTCCAGGAATACTGCCCAAACCACCGAGAACGACCGCGAGCAAAATCATGATCGACTGCGTAAAGCTAAAGCTCAGCGGGGCAATCGCACTCATCTTGACGGCAAAAATGGACCCCGCCATACTGCCGATCACAGCACCAATCGAGTACGCCAGCAGCTTCATCCTGATGCGATTGATCCCCATCGCCTCTGCCGCGTCTTCGTCCTCGCGAATGTACATCCACGCCCTTCCCAGCCGTGACGTGCCCAAGCGCCTTACAGCGAGTACCGCCAGCACCGCCACGATGAGAATCAAATAATAAAAGTCCATCTGTCCCGACAGTACATAGCCACCGATGGAAGGACGAGGAATGCCGTATATTCCCGAAGCCGAACCTGTGATCTCGAGGTTGATCGCTAGAATGCGGATAATTTCCCCAAAACCGAGCGTGACAATCGCCAAATAATCACTTCGCAGACGCAGGGTCGGTGCCCCGACAATCACGCCTACGATCGCCGCACATAGCATCGCGACAGGCAAGGTCAGCCAGAATGACCAGTGAAAGACCGTCATCAAGATTCCCGTCGTATAAGCGCCTACCGCAAAGAAGGCAGCATAGCCCAGGTCTAAAAGACCTGCGAAGCCTACCACGACATTTAGCCCTTGAGCGAGGACGACGTAAAATAACGCCAGTGTAGCAACATCCAGCCAATAATTATTCGACAAAAAGGGAAGCAGGCAGAGGGCGACGAGCAACAGGACGATGCCGATTTTATTTTGCGATGGTCTCATCCGCTACATCCTCTCTGTCACTTTTTCACCCATGATGCCAGTCGGTTTCAGCACCAGGATGAGAATGAGCAAGGAAAAGGCGACAACATCCTTCCATGATCCGCCGAAAACAAATGTGCCTGCCGTCTCCATCATTCCGAGCAACAATCCTCCCAGCATCGCTCCCGGAATGCTGCCGATCCCTCCCAATACGGCTGCCGTAAACGCCTTGAGCCCGATGATAAAGCCCATCATGAAGTTGACCGTTCCGTAGTAGGCTCCTGCCATCGTTCCCGCTCCGGCAGCCAAGGAAGCACCGATGAAAAAGGTGAGGCCGATTACCTTGTGAACATTGATGCCCATCAAATGGCAAGCGGTTTGATCGTGGGCAATGGCCCGCATTGCTTTTCCGTACAAAGTCCGACTAATGAAAAGATGCAGACCGAGCATCAAAAGGGCAGAGATGAGGACCAGTCCCATTTGCGTGTAAGTAATCTGCGCACCGAGCACATTCCACCCATCGTGGGAGAGCTGCACGGGATATACCTGATACTGCGCGCCCCACGCAATCATCGACCCATTCTCCAGAAAGAGCGAGACACCGAGTGCCGTGATCAGGATGGAGAGCCGGGGAGCGAGAAGCAGCGGCCGATAAGCCACGCGCTCGATCCCCATTCCAATCGCTCCTACGATCACCATCGTGAGCAGCAGCACGACGATGATTCCCATCAGACCTGCCCCGGAGCCACTGATCATGCTGAGCAGGCTGTAGCCCACGAACGCCCCCAGCATGTACAAGTCTCCGTGCGCAAAGTTAAGCAATTTGATGATACCAAAAACCATGGTATAGCCTAAGGCAATCAGACTGTAGAAAGCCCCAATCACCAAACCATCCGCTAGCGTCTGAACCAGGATGTCCATTCGTTCAACTTCCCTTCTCCGCTTATTTTGCCAGCGTGAACTTGCCACCTGTCACTTTCAAGACCGCAAAGTTGGAGGTATCCAAGGTATTTTGGGCGTTAAAGGAAATGGTTTGTCCAAGCGCTTTGAAATCCTTAGTCTCTTTGATCGCCTTTTTGAGCGCATCGTGGTCAGTAGAATTAGCGAGTTTTAGAGCATCCGCGAGCAAATTGACCGCGTTGTAGCTCAGTGCAGAGAATGGACCGGGAGCCAGATTGTTATACGTTGCCTTGTACTCGGTCGTGAATGCTTCTGCGCCCTCGATAAATTCGGCTGTCGGAGTAGCGGTGATCAGCAGTCCTTCTGCATTGTCTGCTCCCGCAATCTTGATGATGTCTTCACTAAACGAACCATCGCCTACCAGGAATAGTCCAGAGACACCTTTTTGCTTGAACTGCTTGAGCATCAGCCCGCCAGCCGCATAATAGCCTGTAAAATACGTAGCATCCGGAGCGACGCCTTTCAGCTTGGTAACCAAGGCGCTGAAGTCTTTTTCCTCGGGGTTGATTGCTTCATACGCCACTACGGTACCGCCCGCTTTTTCCACAGACGCTTTGGCGAAATCAGCGAGGTCTTTTGCATAGGCAGAGTTGTCATGGATCAGCGCGACTTTCTTCGCTTGGTTGGCAGCCATATAATCCGCTGCCGTTTGTGCTTGGTCAGGAGTCAGCCCGTTAATCAAAAACAGGGTGTCATAGCCTTGGGCAGGTAATTTTGCAGAGTTGGCAGCAGGAACAATCATCGGAATATTGGCATTTTTAAAGACACCAGAGGAAGGCAGTGTCGCACCGGAGCAGTAACCCCCTACGACAGCTACTACATTTTGTGAGACCAGCTTGTTCGCTGCTGTCGTCGCCATTTGCGGATCACATCCGTCATCTGCCACTTCGATTTTCAATTTCTTCCCGAGCACGCCGCCTCCGTCATTTACCTTTTTAACGGCCATCTCGATTGCATTTTGCATATCTTTTCCGTCAGTGGCATTGTTACCTGTCACGGGCAACAGTACCCCTACCGCTATCTCATCTCCACTCGCCCCTGATGACTGCCCTTGATTTGCACACCCTGCTACGACCAGCGAAAGAGTCAACAGCGCAGCCGTTATCACGCTTCCCCATTTTTTCATACCCATTCCCCCAATTGAATATTATTCGATGGACGCCCATTTCCAGTCAATTGCGCCCAAACCATCCTGGAAGACTCCTTTGACCTTGTCGTTTTTCACCCATGTGTGCGTGTAAAAGTAAATCGGCATGATCGGCATCTCGTCCATCATGATCTTCTCAGCTTCACCGAGGATCGCCTTACGCTTTTCCGGATCCCCTTCTGTCGCTGATTGGTTCAGGAGCTCCTTGAATTTCGGATTCTCCCATCGGGTGTCATTGTTCCCGCCATTTTTATCTTTGAACAGCTCTAGGAAGTTGATCGGATCGTTGAAATCGCCAGACCAACCAAGACGTCCCACCTGATAGTTTCCTTCGTGCATGGTCTCGAGGTAGACTTTCCACTCCTGATTTTCCAGCTTCACTTCTGCCCCCAGATTTTTGCGCCACTGATCCTGGATCGCTTCAGCGATTTTCTTGTGGCCATCCGAGGTGTTATACACGAGCGTGATCGGTGGCAGCTTGGACATTCCCAGCTCTTTGAGACCTTCGTCCAACAGCTTTTTAGCTGTCTCCTGATCATTGTCCTTGAAGTAACCGCCCTGATTTAGCGCCATCGTTGGTGGTACCGCTGCCATAGCAGGCTGTTGATTCGCTTGCAGGACATTGTCGATCAAGATTTGACGATTAATCGAATAGGCAAATGCTTTACGAATTTTAACGTTATTGAAAGGAGGTTTCTCCGTATTAAACTTATACCAATAAGTCGCTCCTACCGGTTTTACCTGGAGCTTGCCACTGTCTTTCAAAGCTGGCATTGCATCTGTAGGGAGGGAGCTTAGTGGTGAACCTGCCCAGTCAATTTCTCCATTCTCGTACATAGACAGCTCTGTGTTTTCATCCTCTACCATGGAGAAATTGATTTTGTCCAGCTTGACACTGTCCTTGTCCCAGTACTGGTCGTTCTTGACGAGCACCAGCTTGCTCTTGTGATCCCACACTTCCATCTTAAACGGTCCATTGCCCAAGTGTGTTTTTGCATCTCCTGCCCAGTTTGGATTGGACTCGATCAGCTTTTTATTTACCGGGAAATATGTTTGGAAGGCGGTGAGCTCCAAAAAGAATGGAGTTGGATTCTCTAGCTCCACTTTGAGCGTCTTGTTGTCGACTGCTTTCACTCCGACGTCATCTAGCTTGCCTTCTCCCTTGTTTGCCTTCTCCGCATTCTTGATGTAATAGAGCTGGTAGGCGTAATTGGAGGCTGTCTTGGGGTCCAGTGCCCGTTTCCATGCGTACTCAAAATCGTGAGCAGTGACTGCTTCTCCATTACTCCACTTCGAATCACGCAGTGTGAAGGTGTACGTTTTCAAATCAGGAGAAACGTCGATTTTTTCGGCAACTGCCTCTACTGGCTTGCCTTCTGGACCGATTCTCGTCAGACCGTCAAAGAGCGCTTTGGTAATTGCTGCTGAAGTCGTATCCTCCGCCAAACCAGGATCTCCAGTTGGTGGCTCTGAGTGAAGATTCCAGCGCAATACTTGCTCTGCTTTTGGCTTTTCAGCAGTTGCTGGCTGTGTCTGCGTTTGATTTTGACTCTGTGAAGGATCAGCAGGCTTGGCTGCTGGTTGTCCTCCCCCACATCCTGCCAGTGCTGCTCCTAAAACGGCTACACTGCTGATGAGAGAAAAAATACTTCTTTTCAAGCGATCAACCCCTCATTTTCTCATTTGCTTATAACTTTCGCAATTTACTGAAAATGCAAGAGGTGTGCCAGTCTGGTAAAAGGAGGGGATTAGCCATTTACGGCGCCTTGTGTATCAGTTCTTTTACACATCTGTGTCTAGTGTTTAAGATTTTATACAGTACTTTGTACATGGATAAAAGAAAACCCTCGACCGCACCGTTCGCAGTCAAGGGTTCTCCCTCTGTTACAAAATGATCAAATCTCGTGGGGAATGGGTAAGCACATCGTTCCCGTTTTCCGTCACGACGAGATCGTCTTCGATTCGTACTCCACCGATGTCTGGAAGGTAGATCCCAGGCTCAACCGTCAGCACCATACCTGGCTGGATGATAGCGGAGCAACGCGTTGACATGAATGGCTCCTCGTGAATGTCCAAGCCAACACCATGCCCCATACCATGACCAAAGCGCTCTCCGTACCCTTTTTCGGTGATGTAGTCACGCGCGAAAGCATCCGCTACTTTTCCTGTAATACCAGGTCGAATTCCCGCCACAGCTCGATTGCGTGCCTCCAGTACAATGTCGTAGATCTCTTTTAATTGGGCGGAAGGCTCTCCTACAGCAACCGTACGGGTAATATCGGAGCGATACCCTTGATAGATGGCGCCAAAGTCCATCGTCACCATGTCACCCGATTCGATCTGCTTGTTGCTCGCCACCCCATGAGGCAAGGCAGAGCGATGACCAGAAGCAATGATGATGTCAAAAGCTGACCCTGCCGCACCTTGCTTGCGCATGAACATTTCCAATTCATTGGACACATCCAGCTCGGTAATCCCGGGACGCAGGTAGGTCGTGATGTGGGCGAACGCTGCATCTGCGATATCAGCGGCCGTTTGGATCTTGGACAGCTCCTCTGCTGTCTTGATCATCCGCAGGCTTTCGATAACACCCGTGGTAGGGACCATCTCCGTTTTTGCCGTCTCTACATACTTGCGGTGCAAGGCGTAGGTCAGATTGTCCTCTTCAAAGCCCAGCTTTGTGATTCCCATTTCTTCAGCTAGACGGGCTACTTCGCTATACACAGACTCCTTTACAGGCAGAAAAACGATCTCGAAATCAGTAGCTTGTTCTGCCGCCTGAGCCGTATAGCGAAAATCAGTCAACAGCTTCGCCTGATCATGGGAAATGAGAACAACGCCATACGTGCCCGTAAAATTAGTCAAATAACGTCGGTTTTGCCCACTGGTTATCAGCATGCCATCAATTCCAGCTGCAGCAAACTGACATCGCAGCTTATATACTTTCTCCATCTCTGTCATCCTCTCACGCCTGTTTTTCAAACAGACTTTCCATCTAGCAATCTTTATGCCAGTTGCCCCATTCTTCTACCATTTCTCTCTACAATTTTATTTTCCTCCCGCAAGCACTTTCTCCGTAGTGGCATGACACTTGCATTTCCCATTCGCACAAGATCGAAAGGAGGACTTCATCATGGACGCACATCAACTGATTGTCTGTCGTTGTGAAGAAGTATCCTTGGCTGAGCTATTGGAAACAGCCGAGGCTTATCAGTGCAGTGCTCGGGAATTGAAGCTGAGAACACGGGCAGGAATGGGCTGCTGTGGGGGTCGCACCTGCCGAATGTTGGTTGATCAGGTAATCGAACAAGTAACGGGCCATGCGCCTTCTCATACGATACCGCTCGGGTACCAGCCACCTGTACGTCCCATTTCGTTTCAAACACTCGGAGGTCGATAATAAATGAGCCAACGAATTGTTGATCACCCAGTACTCGGCTCTTTGGCTGCTCGCAACCAATTGAGGTTTACCTTTAACGGGACTCCATACAGCGCCTATGAAGGAGAAACGATAGCCGCCGCTCTCCTCGCCTCTGGTGTCCGTACCTTGCGGGTGCACGAGGAAAAAGGTACACCACGCGGCATTTACTGCAATATCGGTCATTGCTATGAATGCCGTGTAAACGTGGATGGGGTTCCTACCGTACGTGCCTGCATGACTTTGGTTCAGGACGGGATGCAAGTCACCGCCGGGACTGTTCTGCCTACGCCTTTGAAAAAAGGAGGGCACTCTCAATGATCGATGCTTTGATTATCGGGGCTGGACCAGCTGGCCTGTCTGCAGCGATTGCTTGTGCGAAGCAGGGATTATCCGTACGCGTCGTGGATGAATTTTACCGCGCAGGTGGACGTTTGCTCGGACAGCTGCATCAGGAACCCGATGGCACCTGGTGGAATGGGATTGACGAAGCAACACGCCTGGATCGGGAAGCAAGAGCAGTTGGCGTGGAAATTGAATGCGGAGTCTCGGTCTACAACGTGGTCCCGTCTCCTACTGGTTGGATTGTCTCTACCACAACAGGAGAAATCGAGACTCCACAGCTGCTGATTGCCACTGGTGCTTCTGAAACAGCAGTTCCCGTTCCCGGCTGGACACTGCCTGGCACGATGTCCATCGGTGCTGCGCAAGTCATGACCAATGTGCAGCGTGTGCGCGTAGGAGAACGTGGCGTGGTCATCGGGGTAAACATTCTCTCCGTCGCTATTGCCCGTGAGCTTCAGCTAGCTGGCATCAAGATCGACCGGATGATCCTCCCTCCTGTCTCCACCGTGACAGGAAATGCTGGCGTGCCAGAGGAAGTCATGCGTTCGCTGCTACGAGTGGCTCATCTCGCACCTTCCCCCATCATTCGCTGGGGCAGTCAACTGATGAAAAGCACGTGGATGCAGCGACTGGGAGTGAGCCTTTATCCCCCTCAAGGCTTTTCCATGTGGAATATCCCTATTCAGCTGCGGACAGCTGCGCTCGAAATTGTGGGGACCAGCCAAGTCGAAGGGGTCCGAATCGCACGAATCACTCCGGATGGCCAACCAGTCGCCGGAACGGAACAGATCATCCCAGCCGATTTTGTCTGTATCGCTGGCGGTCTGAGCCCATTGGCAGAACTAGCTGCCATCGCTGGATGCCCGTTTGCCTACGTCCCATCTTTGGGCGGTCACGTACCGATCCATAATGACCAGATGCAAACCTCCCTGCCAGGTCTTTTTGTTGCAGGGAATATCACAGGAGTCGAAAGCGCAAAGGTAGCAATGGCCCAAGGTACAGTGGCAGGACTCTCCATGTCCTATTCACGCGGTGCGTTGTCGGATCGTGAATTACTGGAGAATGCCATCCAGCAAGTGAGCTCCGTACGGCAACGGGCTACCATCCAGTTTCATCCGGATATTGTCGAGGGACGTGCACTAGTCGGGAATCTCGCGCTGGCTGGGTCTGTAAACCAATCGTAATCTCGCAAAAGGGTGGATCCAGCTCTTGCTGCTTCTACTCTTTTTTCTTTTTGGGTGCTCTTTCCTCTGATAAGACAAACCTTCTATATGTTAATCACCACATTTACATACATACTGTATGTATGTTAAATTAACAATACATCCCATATGAGGAGTGATTGAACGATGAAAATGTCCAGTTTCTATCCGGTGATTTTGACCAACCAGGTTGCTGACAGCCTCAGATTTTACGTTGATTACTTTGGCTTTACGCCCGTATTTGAATCTGACTGGTATGTAAGTTTAAAAAACCATTCCTTTGAGCTAGCCATCCTAGACTCGTCACACGAAACGATCCCAGCTGGGTACCGAAATGCCACACACGGCCTGATCCTCAATTTTGAGGTCGATCATGTGGATGAGGAATACGACAGACTCATCGTTCAATCAGGGCTCCCCTTGCATCTGGATATCCGTGACGAAGCTTTTGGGCAGAGACATTTTATCACATCCGATCCTAACGGCGTCTTAATCGATGTTATCACCGTTATTCCACCATCAGACGCATTCAGTAGCCAATACGTGGAGAATTAACTTATCCGAATGAAGCAGAAGAGGAGCTATCAACATGAAACAATCAAAAGAAGAACAAAAAAAGGCGACCATCCGCAAGCTAACGGAAGTAGCAAGAGTATATTTTTCCGATCAAGGGTATGCCGATGCCTCCATGGAGGATATGGTCAAGGAGGCTGGATTGACGCGGGGAGCACTCTACCATCACTTTGGTAGCAAGGAAGGCTTGTTCCATGCGGTGATGGAAATGGTCCAAACAGAAATCGCAGAGCGCGTAGAAACAGAAGCGGCAAAAAGCGAAGATATGTGGGAGCAGTTGCTCCTGGGGTGCCATGCTTTTGTATCCGCTGCCGTCGAAAGCCCAAACAGGCGAATCATGCTCATCGACGGGCCCTCCGTCTTGGGCTGGGAGACATGGCGCAAAATGGATCAACAAAATTCCATGCGATTATTGCACGATCAGCTGCAGCTCATGAAGGAACATGGCTATCTCAAGCCTGTGTCTATTACCAGTCTGACCCACCTGCTCTCTGGCGCAATGAACGAGGCCGTACTCTGGGTTTGCCAGATGCCAGACCAGCAGCAAGCTCTTGTTGAGGCGACCTCCTCACTCACCTTGATGCTGGAAGGATTCAAAGCGAAGTAAGGCTTATTCCTTGACCGCACCAGAAGTCAGGCCAGAAATAATTCGGCGTTGGAAAATGAGCACCATGATAACCAACGGCACTGTGACGATAATCGAAGCTGCCGATATTTCTCCCCAAGGAACGGTGAACATGCCCTGAAACATAACGATTCCCACTGGGACTGTCTTCATCGTTTCCTGTGTATTGAGCGTGAGGGCGAACAAAAACTCGTTCCAAGCAGCGATAAAGACGAGGATCGCCGTAGTAAATACACCAGGCATCGCCAGCGGAAAGAACACTCTCGTCATCGTCTGCCAGATGGTTGCGCCGTCTACCTTGGCAGCCTCCCCCAGATCAATGGGAATCTTGCGAAAGAAGATGGTCAAATTCCAGATCGCGAGCGGCAATGCAAAGGTCGTGTACGGAATGATCAGACCCAGATAGCTGTTCGTCAGACCCATGGACTGCATGAACATGAAAATGGGTGAGATCGTGGCAATCTGCGGAAACATGGAGACAGCCAGCACGATTCCCAAAATGATCGCCTTCCCCCGAAACGATAACCACGCGATGGCATACGCAGCAAACGAAGCGATTGTTATCGAATATAAGGTGGTTAGCGCTGCCACAACCGTTGAATTCCACAAGTATCTGGCAAAGGGACGCTCTGTGAATACTCGTACAAAATTATCGAAGCTGGGGTTCTGGATGATAAAATCAAATGCCCTTTCCCCGAACAGTTCACTGGGTGGCTTCAAAGCGGCGATGAGAATCCATAGAAACGGAAACATCACAATAAAGATAAAAAGGACTAAAAAGACGTAAAACAACGGTCCAGCCTTTTTCTGCATGTCATTCTCCCTCCTTACCTTCCGCCGCTTTCACCCAGCAGGTCTGCGCCCAAGATTTTGATATAGCCAATCGAGATCAACGCCACACACAGAAAGACAATAACAGCGAGTGCAGAGCCTTCACCAAAGCTCATCTGAGCGAACATCGTCTTGTACGCCAAAATGGAAATAGTCTCTGTGGAATTCGCTGGCCCCCCTCCGGTCAATGCGTATATCAGGTCGAATACACGGAACGCATCGAGCGTACGAAACAAAAGGGAAACCAACAAAGTCGATTTGAGCATGGGCAGGGTTATTCGGAAAAACTGCTGAGTCCGGCTCGCTCCATCCACCTGTGCCGCTTCATACAAGCTGTGGGGGATCGTCTGGAGACCAGCAAACAGCAGCAAGGCCATGAAGGGTGTCGTTTTCCAGACGTCCGCCAAAATGACGGAAAACATCGCTCCCGCTTTCGTCGTCAAGAGAACCCCCATATCGGAAACCAGCCCGGTCACTTCAAACAAGTGAGCGACCATCCCGTTTTGTCCATCGTATAAATATTTCCACATCATAGCAGAGATGACCGTAGGGATCGCCCAAGGAATCAGTACTGTCGCCCGCACGAGCCCCCTTCCAATAAACTGCTTATTTATCAACATAGCGATCCACAATCCGAGCACTAGCTCGATCGCTACCGAGACCACAGTAAAGAACAGCGTGTTGTATAGAGCCCCCCACATTCTACTGTCTGTAAGAAATTGCTTATAGTAGGCAAAGCCAACGTAGTTCGGCTCGATGACCGACGCCGTTATCCCTTGCACCACCCCGAGAGCCCCCTCTGGTTTACTCAGCTGTTTTTGCTTTCCCAGATCATTGAGGGTCGTTCCGATCGTATTTAGAGTCGACCGGATGGAATCAATCTGTTCATTGGAGAGTTCTACGTATTTCAGTTCATTTGGAACGGGCTTGAATTCGAGCAAAAGCTGGTCGATCTTTTGATATCTCGAGGCGATTTCGCCGGTCTGCCTGAGCATAGCGTTCATATGTTCCGCCTGCTGTCTGAGCGTCAGCAGCTGATCCTTTACGCTCCCTTGGGCACTGTCAGCCTCTTTTTTCAAATACCGGAGAAGGTTGGGGAGTGTGCTTACATACCTTTCCATATCTAGACCATAGGAGTTGTGGACCTCTGTTTTCGTTGGATCGTTGAGACGAATGTCATGCAGACTGATCCAAAAAGAACGCATGACAGGCCAAATGGCAATTACGAGAATGATGACAATGGCAGGTAAAATCAGCAAATAGCCCATCTGCTTTTCCGACATAGACGTTCGCTTCATCCATTCACCACCTTCAACCTTCTTCTCGTCAATGATTCAGTAACCAGAAGGGTTGTACTAGGATGGATTTGCCACCCATCCTAGTACCTGACTTCCCCTTACTTTTTCATCAACGCATTCATTTGGGTCTCCATGTTTTTCGCAGCTTGCTCAGCTGTTTGCTGACCCGCCAGTGCTTTGGATACTTCAATCTGGATGACTTCGGAAATTTTTGGATAGATCGGAGTGGTAGGTCGGGATACGGCAGCGCTCACACCATCGACAAAGTCTTTGTTAGCAAACAGCGGGCTTGCCTTTTGCACGTCAGCCTCATCGTAAGCAGGCAGGTAAGTAGGTGCCAAACCTCCGTGTACAGCAGAAATTTTTTGGCCTTCAGGACCTGTCATGAACTTCAGAAACTCCCATGCTTCTTTTGGATGCTTGGTGAACTTGTTGATTCCACCCATCCAGCCGCCGAGCGCTGCTGCAGAACCTGCATCACCTGCGGGCAGTGGAGCGATGGCTACTTTGTCTACGATTTTGGATTGTGTCTGATCCTGTGCCATGGCGAATTGATACGGCCAGTTACGAACAAAAGGGGATTGGCCTTCGAGGAATGTAGTATGAGACTCTGTCTCGGTGAAGGTGGTGATGTTTTTAGGAACGAAGTCAGATTTGACGATCTCAATCATTTTATTCAAACCCTTGATGGTTCCGGGATTGTTAACTGCTACGTTCCCTTGCTCATCGAGGATTTTTCCTCCATAGGCAGCGCTGAACTCCACGAAGTTGCACACTAGCCCCTCGTACTGCTTGGCTTGCATCAGGTAACCAAACTTCGTGCCTTCTTTGCCGTTCAGGGCTTTTGCCTGGCTGATCAGATCATCCCATGTTTTCGGCGCTTCTTTTACCATGTCTTTTCGATAAAAGAGAAGCCCTGCGTCGATGAATTTCGGCATGGTCCATTGCTGTCCACCGAAGTTCCCAGCGTCCATCGCCCCTTTGATGTACTTGCCAGTGTCGATACTGTCTTGCTCCATCAACCGATCCAGTGGCAGGAGATAGCCTGCTTGCGCAAATTCGGCTGGCCAGATTACATCGAGATCGAATACATCTATTTCAGAAGATTGGGCGCTAAACATGGTCACGTATTGATCATGGCTTTGTCCGGTGTCGGAGGGCATTTCTCGTACTTCAATCTCTATGTTTGGATTTGCCGCTGTAAAAGCCTCCACCAGCTTTTTCGTCGAATCCGTCGAATCCTTCCCACGTGCGTATACCAATTTGACTTTTTCTGCGGCGGGAGGGGTCGGTTCTGATTTCGGTGCTTCTGTGCTAGCTGGAGCTGCAGGCTGTTGCGGTGCCGGTGTAGGTGTCGATTGCTGTGGGGCGCTGGAACACGCCGCCAAGGAGAGTAGCATGGACAAGGTCAGTCCAACTGATGTAAGCCCTTTCAAAACTTTCATTCAATTTACCCCCTTTTTTGATTTGAGAATGTGGCCGTCTCTTGTGGAGACATCCCCCTCACAACGTTACAACCTGACCGCCTCACCCGCCTGCGCGGAGGCATAGATCGCCTCGATCAGACGATTGATGTACAGGGCTTGTTCCGGCGTGCAAAGTGGAGCTGTCGTTCCTTCTAGGGAGTCAATGAAATTGTGGAAGAGCTGTACTCTTTCTTTGTCACGTCTCGGTACAATTTCCGTGGTGGCAGGTGAGCCGTTCCAATCCTGATACAGCGTGAGCCGATCTTCCATCAGATTGAGCGATGTCCCACCTTCTTTTCCGTACAAGTTTAGGAAAACGTTTTCCTTTTCGATATGAGAAGCCCAACTTGCATCCAACGTGAGCGTCAAGCCGTTTTCAAAAGTAATCATCGCTACTGCCATGTCTTCCACATCAAAGTGCCCGTTTTCATCCCGTCGTCCCCACTCAGACAATCCCTTTTTGTGCGGACCAAATTGCGCGTACGTTTGTCCCAGAACAGACACGGGCTTCGGATGGTCCATCAGCCACAACGTCAGGTCGAGCATATGTACCCCGATGTCGATCAGCGGACCACCGCCTGCCAGTTCCTTTTGCGTAAACCAGCTCCCCCAGCCGGGTATGCCGTTCCTCCTGACCCACCCTGTCTTGGCATGGTAGATCTGCCCTAGCTTCCCTTCATCCAATAGTTTTTTTACGTATTGGGCATCACTGCGAAAACGATTATTTTGCGCCACCATGAGAATTTTGTCCGCCTGCTTTGCAGCCTCGATCATTTCTTCAGCCTGCTGTACATTCATAGCCATCGGCTTTTCACACAACGTATGCTTACCTGCTGCGAGTGCCTGCATAGCCGTCTCTGCATGTAAATAATTAGGTACACATATGACTACTGCATCGATCTCTGGAACCTCTAGCAGCTCTCGGAAGTCCGAATAGACTAGTGGAATCGTATGTCTAGCCGCGCGATTTGATGCTACTTCCCTCGCTACGTCTGCAATGGCGACCACCTCTGCTCGCGGTTCGTCCTTGATTGCCTCTAGATGTGCTTCGGAAATGCCACCCGCTCCGATGATCCCGATCTTCCACTTTTGTTTGGTAGCCATGCTCCCCCTCCTATACCCACCACAGATTATTTACGGGTTCTCGCAAAATGACCTGTTGCAGATTGTGTACGGCCCGTTGGAATCCTTCTTCAATGGACATGATGGCATCCTCGTGTTCAATGCTGACGACGTAGTCATAACCGTTCATGCGCAAGGCACTCATCATATTCGCCCACGTCTGCTGATCGTGTCCGTAGCCCACCGTGCGGAAATACCAGGCACGCTCATTGAGATTGGCGTAGGAATTCATATCGGTCAGTCCGTACATGTTGACCTTATCCTGATCGATGTACGTGTCCTTCGCATGGAAATGGTAGATGGCTTTTTCTTTGCCCAGGATCTTGATCGCAGCTACCGGATCGATTCCTTGCCACCACATATGGCTCGGGTCAAAGTTGGCGCCGATACCTTCTCCGACCTGTTCACGAAGCTTGAGCAATGTTCCTGGCGTGTGAACCAAAAAGCCTCCATGTAATTCCAACGCCACTTTCACGTGATGGGAAACCGCATAGGCTGCGGACTCCTTCCAGTAAGGAATCAGCTTGTTCTCCCATTGCCACGTCAGAACGTCCCGGTATTCATTGGGCCAAGGGGCCACCGGCCAGTTCGGGAAAAGAGCGCCTTCATGGTCTCCTGCCGTTCCTGAAAAGCAATTGACAATGGGTACTTCCAGCTTCTCTGCCAGCTGCACGGTTTTGAGAAAGGTCTCATGTGACTCGCGGGCAAATGCTTTGTCAGGCGTCAACGGGTTCCCATGGCAGCTGAGCGCGCTGATCACCAAGCCGCGATCGTCCACCGCCTTTTTATAAGCACGCCGTTTTTCTGGGTTTGCCAGCAGCTCATCCGGATTGCAATGGGCATTCCCGGGATAACCTCCTGTGCCAATTTCTACGGCCTCCAAGCCTGCAGCCTGCACATGATCCAGCATTTCCTCGAATGACTTTTCCCCGAATAACACCGTAAACACGCCAAGTTTCACACTTCTTCACCCCTTTTATAAGTGAGCGCTATCTATGTCAGGATTCTTGATGCCCTTTAGAGTACTGCCTTTACGGACTGCCGAATGACGAGATCATGCGGGACTGTGCTCATTCTTTCTATCGGCTCATTTCGCAGCTGTTTGAGGAGCTGCTCTCCTGCTGCTCGCCCATACATGTACGGGTCGTTGTGAACGGTACTGAGCATGGGTCTGGTTAGTGAAGCAATTTCCAAATTGTCAAATCCCATGACGGAAACATCATCAGGCACGCGAATTCCCTCGTCGTGCAAGTAGTTCAAAACCCCCACTGCCATCAAATCAGTCGCGACGAAAATAGCGGTCGGACGCTCCTTTTCCTCAAATATCCGCTTTACCGCCTCATAGCCGCTTTTGGGTGTGAAATCCCCTTCCGCCACAAACCCTTCCGGAATAGGCAGCCCATGAGCTCTCATCGCCTTGCGGTACCCTCCCATCCGATCCAATCCACATGGTGGATCCCACAAGGGGCCAGAGACGCATGCGATACGACGATGGCCCTGGGAAATCAGGTAAGCAGTCGCGTCGTAGGAGGCTTGCACGTTATTGA
>NZ_LJJB01000010.1:462500-474065 GCF_001420695.1 Brevibacillus choshinensis
CTTGAACATTCTGCGATAGAGCCACGATGGAAAAACGGCGATCCCCCACGTACAAGACCCCAACATCATGCTGCCTTCCTGTGTCCCAGCCAGACTTGCAAGCTATTTCCCAGTCTGTCTCGTCTTCAGGTGATGGGAGCAAAGAAGGTAAACCGTTGCGAACTTGCTGCTTTTTCATGATCCCGATCATTTCCTCGCATGCCCGATGTGAGAGGAATTTGCTAGTTGCCAATCTGCCAAGCATCCGGGACACATCACAAGCAGTGATTGTGTTGTTTTCCGAGATATCTACAGGGTAAATCATGAGCTTGCGGGAATATTTGCTCTGCTGCATACCGAGCTCGAACATGGTCTGATCGATTCGCTCTTTTCCCACCAAATCAATTAGAACGTTTGTCGCTGTATTGTCGCTTTGAATGATCATCAAGGTAACCAGCTCTCGGATGGTCAGCTTCAGTCCTGGCGACAGCGTATACAGCAGTCCCGAGCCTTTGACAAGATCTTCTTTTCGCAAGGAGAGACGATCATCCATGGTAAACTGTCCTCGATCCGCCGCTGCGTACACGGCTGCCATGATTGGTACTTTGATGACGCTCTCTGCAATAAAGGATTCCTCTGCGCGATGCTCAAAGCGTGTTCCGTGATCCAAGTCTTCCACCACGACTCCCCAGCTTCCTTGTGCTTTGGCTAGCAAGTCAGACAGCTTTTGTCGTAATTGCTCCATCTATTTATCGACCCTCCCTGGCATCAGATCTGCTCTAGTTCTGCTACTGTTCTTTCATTCGTTACATTTCCGGTGTTCAACGTACTTGTCGGTTCCATCAGCACGACATGACATACCTCCGGCGCTACGGGACGATGCTCCACACCTTTCGGAACGATGATAAACTCGCCCTCTTCTACCCAGACTTCCCGGTCGCGAAATTGCATTTGCAACCTTCCTTTGATGACCAGGAACAGCTCGTCTTCCTCTTCATGATGATGCCAGACGAACTCCCCTTGCAGCTTTACCACCTTTATATGTGAATCATTGACTGTTCCTACGATCTTCGGGCTCCAGCATTCATCGAACTTCGAGAATTTTTCTGCGAGATTTACTTTATCCATGGTTGTCACCCCTTCCTCTCGTTTGTTTATTTGTTTGTGTAAGTACATCGGTCTTTGTCCTCTTTATCATACAATTATGAAAACGGTTAGGACAGGATTATTTGGATCACGCCGATGACGATAAAAAAGACGCCTGTTAGATCAGCAGACGTCGCCACTTTCTGATTCAGCGCGCAATTATTCAACCAGACGAGTCACACTTTCTCCGCTCCAGATGTCTGTTCGCAAGGCAAGCACTCCCGCACCCAACATACCAGCATCTGGCCCCAACGAGGCTCGAACAATCCTAGTATTTTCATGACCTGCTTTCATCACATGCCGTTTGACACTTCGCCGAACCGGATCGATGAGCAGATCCCCCGCTTCGGAAACGCCACCGCCGATGACCACCATTTGAGGATTAAACAAATTGACGATCAGCGAAACTGCCCAACCTGTTATTTCACATACTTCCTTCCATGTCTCTGCCGCGATGGGATCACCTTTGAGAACGGCGACAGCCACATCCTGCGCAGTCAATCTTTCCAGGTCACCACCTGCCATTTGCACAAGAGGCAGCATTTGCGCTTCCTCAGGAATTTCTTCCATGGCTCGTTGCAATCCTTCTTTCGCCAAGCGGACGATGCCTGCTGCTGATGCCACTGTCTCCACGCAGCCTATTTTTCCACAGTTGCATACGGCGGTATTACCTGGAACGGTAATGTGACCGAGCTCTCCGGATAGACCAAACGCCCCACGCAACAACTGCCCCTCGATGATGTTGCCCATGCCAATCCCTGTTCCAATGGGGATAAACGTCATGTGACTGACACCTTTCCCTGCACCAAACACGGCTTCCCCTAAGGTCGCAGTCCGCAAGTCGTTCTCAAAAGCCAGAGGTAATCGGACTGCTGCTGCCAACGGAGTCCGCACGTCTACTTGACGCAGACTCAGATTGGGCGAGTGAATGGAAATACCATTTGCGGCATCAAAAGGACCGGGGAATCCGACACCTACCGCTTCAACCGTTTCATGGACGCTCTTTTGCAGCTCCTCGATCAAATCCGCCATTCGCTCGATCAAAAGAGGCAGGTTGTTGTGCAGTCTCGTCTCTCTACTCCCGCGAGCAAGGATGCGTCCCGTCTCATCGAGCACTGCCCCTTTCATCGTCGTCCCACCCACATCCAGACCGATTACGTGCCGCATGCTCAGCCCCCTCTCTTCCTTCGTCATCAAGTCAAGAACCTTCCTGCTTCTGCGTAAGCGTGGGCCGCAGCAACCGTTCAACGAATTCGGGGTCCACGATTCCTGCCCCTACAGCCAATAAATTGGCTGCCGCACTCGCCATTCCCATCTGGACAGCTGCACTCCATTCCAGGCCTTTCAACCTGCCGGCGATCATGCCTGCCAGCAAGGCATCCCCGCATCCGACAGGATTGACGGCGTTCTCTACCTGGACAACAGGAAAATGCAGCTGCTCCTCTCCCGCTGAAAACCACGCCCCCTGCTCCCCCATTGACAAGAGAACCCTCTGTGCCCCATGCGAATGAATGTCGCGTAGAGCCTGCCCAATGGCAGTTTCACTTTCCAGCCGATAGCCGAGCAACGCTTCTGCCTCATCACGGTTCGGCTTTACTAAGTAAGGCTGAGCTTTCAATCCGTGGACGAGCGCAGTTCCACTCGCATCGAGTACCGGGAGCGCACCCGCCAGACGAACGAGCTCAATCAAAATCTGATACGCATCCAAAGGCACTCCTGCAGGCAAGCTCCCGGAGAAGCTGACATAGCTGGCTTGACTCGCCAGAAGCCTCAGCTTGCCTTTTAATTGCTCAAATGCGCGATCAGATACGACTGGCCCCTGCTCTAGTACTTCGGTTACCTCGCCGCTCTCTTCATCCAAAAACGTGAGACAGCAGCGTGATTCCCCTTCCGTTTCCACGAAGGCTGGAGCGATCCCCATCTTGGCACAGCCCTCCGCGATGAATCGTCCGTTGTGTCCTGCGACAAAGCCAGTCGCGATCACGTCCGTTCCCAGTGTTCTCGCTACCCGTGCTACATTGATCCCTTTGCCGCCTGGCAGGCTCAGTTGTTCTTGCGTACGGTGTAGCTGGCCTGGAATAAGCTTTGGAAGTCGGTATGTTTTGTCAATCGCGGCGTTTAACGTAACGGTCACGAGCATCCTATCGTACCTGCACCTGAACGAGCGGCTGCCCCATCTTGCTCTTGAAAAGATTGATGACCTCAACCGGAGTCGGATCGACACCACGGATCAGGGCGGTATACAAGGTCACGTAGTCAGCCAGATATACAATAGAGAAAAGGCGTGCCAGTCTTGAAATGCCTTGAGAATGCACGACCTGAACGGCGCCAGCCCGCTCTCGGAGGATGTCTGCACTGATCTCTACCCGTTTGCATGTCTTTTCACTGTCCTCCACATCACGGATCAAGGTAAAATGGTAGCCTTTCAACATAGCGGCAGGAGCATCCCATCCTACTGCCTCATCGTGATGCAGACTGGGAATTGCGTTCCAGAAAGCCATGACCTTCCCATTTTCCCCCAGCTGGTTTTTCCATCGCCAGGCCGGAGCATCAAAAAAAGGAAGAGTCCCGTAAATGACAGGTGTCAGACCGTCCATCTCTCGTGCGAGGCGCTTGGCAGGGTTCGTCGCGAGCGGTGATTGCAGGCCGTATTGCTGACGCAGAAGGGCAAACAGACCAATCGTCTCCGTGACTTCCTCAGATTTGTCTGTCACCATCCCTAGACGTGTCAGAATAGACAGCATCGGCAGAAAAATGTAGCCGAGCGCAATCCTTGGCATCATTCCTCCTGGAACTACGAGGTGCGCATGATTGTTACTGCGCGCCATTTTCAAAACCTGACCGCCCGCTGTAATGACGGCAATCTGCGCTTTGGCTACGATCGCCTGCTCGTAACCACTTATCACTTCCTCCGTATTACCCGAATGACTGACGACGATCACGAGTGTACTCTCGTTGACAAAGGCGGGAATCGTATAGCCCTGATTCAGCTGAAGGGGCACACGCAGCTCGTCAAACAAGTAAGACTTGAGCAGATTGACGCTGGCAGCAGACCCTCCGCCGGTCCCGAGCACGACGATACGGTCAATAGGACCTGTAATTGCTGAGACATCAAATTGACCAGATAATTCCCATCCTTCTGAAAATTGTTCGTCGTATTCATCCGTATCCCGTAACGCCTTGATTGTGTCCAGCCTTTCGATTGCCCCTACATCATCCAGATTGACCCGCATATCTGCTCATCCTTTCGTTCCTGCAAGTAGTTGGAAGGACTTTACGTTTTACTGTCCTGCTGCTTTGCCTATACACCCACACATGGTCATTTTCGCTTGAGCGATCGCCTTTACTGCCTGCTTGGCCCGCTTCATGTACGTCCGCGGATCATTTTCCTCGGGATTTTCACCAAACACCTGCTTGATTGCGTTTGAAAAAGCAATGCGAAGCTCAGTCGCCACGTTCATTTTAGCCATCCCCAGCGATACGGCGCGCTTTACCTGTTCTTCAGGAATGCCGGATCCACCGTGTAGAACCAGTGGCACCCCGACTCTACCCGCGATCTGCTCCAGACGAGAGAAAGCGATTTTGGGCTCGCCTTTATACATGCCGTGCGCGGTACCGATCGCAGGTGCCAGCGTATCCACCCCTGTCAAGGCAGCGAATTCCTCGCACTCCTGCGGATCGGCCAGCACGGCATCTGCTTCTGCCACCACCAATTCGTCCTCGACGCCACCCACTTTTCCCAGCTCCGCTTCTACGTTGACCCCTGTACGATGCGCCAGCTCTACGACCCGCTTCGTCTGCTCCACATTTTGCGTAAACGGGTGCATGGAGGCATCGATCATCACAGAAGTATAACCAGCCTTGATGCAACGCTCGATCAGTTCATAGTCGTGACAGTGATCCAGATGCAGAGCGATAGGGACTTGAACCGACGCCGCAGCCACCTGCGCAATCGCCGCCACATATTCCGGCCCCAGATGCTTGACCGTTCCCACCGTGGTCTGGAGAATCAGTGGAGACTGGGCTTCCTCCGCCGCTTCCACTACCGCCTGCAGCATTTCCAGCGTATGCACGTTAAACGCACCGACGCAGTACCCTTCCTTCCGTGCCCGCCTCAGCATTTCCGTCGATGATACTAATGACATGTCCGGATCACTCCTTGTCCATTAGGCTTGCGCTACTTCAATCTTGACCCCGAGTTCGAGAAACGAGGCTTGCGTCTGTATATCCAAGCGATCTGTAATAATCCGGTCCACATCGGACAAATCTGCGAAGCTGCTGAAATGCGACTCGCCAAACTTGGTGTGGTCGGCCAAGACGTAAACCTTCCGCGAGCGTTCCATCATGACCCGGTTTACTTTACTCTCCGCCAGAGACAACGTGGAGAATCCATCCTGCTCATGAATTCCATCTGCACCGATAAAGCATTTGTAGACGGACAGCTTTTTCAAGTTGTCCTCTGCAACAGTCCCTACGAGCGCGAAAGATTTTGCCCGCATTTCCCCGCCAATCAGGATAACATGGTGTACCACATGGCTGTTCAGCTCCATAGCTACGTTAACAGCATTGGTTACAACCGTCAGCTCCGCCACTTCGCCTAGCAGCTTGGCGAGCTCCATCGTTGTCGTTCCTGCTCCGAGGATCAATGTATCTCCTGGCTGTACGTGACGGAGCGCCTGTCGGGCAATTCGCGCCTTTTCTTCCATCCGCTCTGCCTGCTTTTCTATAAAGCTGCGTTCGACGGGCAAAAAGTTGGCAATCGACGCTCCGCCATGCACTCTTGACAACAATCCTTCTTGCTCCAGCTTGATTAAATCTTTGCGAATCGTGACCTCAGATACATCCAACAGCTTGCTCAGCTCAGCGACAGTTACGGTCTTTTCCTTGTTCACATTCGCTAGAATCTTGCTGTGTCTCTCTGTCGCTAACATGGAAAACGTCCTCCTCGCGATGAATGACATGACTACGTTCATCGTATCTATGTTTCATTTTGTTTCGATAAGTTTCGTTTTGTTTCATAATCATCCTAACACTTCCACCGAAAACCGTCAAACAAAATGAAATTTTCTGACAAAAATTAAAAAAGCCGAAACGCTCACCTTGGTGACTCCGGCTTTCTTAGGTTATTTTTGTATGATACTGCTATCGTTGAAACACATTCTTCAACGCTTGAACTTTTTGAACGTCTACGTATTTGAGAGCTTGTCCGTCTTCCCGGACTCCTGTACCAAAATGGATTTCGCTCACACCTGTCTTGTCGACGAGGCCCTTGACGTTTTCCAGAGACAATCCGCTGCCAGCCAAAATGGAGAGCTGTGTATGCGCGGTCAGTTGAACGAGCTCGGCAATGCACGCTGCTCCCTCTAATGCGCTTTTTTGTCCCCCTGAAGTCAGGATATGACGTATTTGCGGATAGCGCAAAATGGTTCTGGCAGCTTCCAGCTGGTCCGACGCTTCGTCAAACGCACGGTGGAAGGTCACGTCCAGACCATCTGCTTCGGCCAGGAGCCTTTCCAATCCTTTCAGATCGAGCTGCTTCTCATCCGTAAGCATGCCTATGACAATCCCGGCTGCACCGATTTCACGGATGACCCGAACATCTTCACGCATCACGTACAAATCGTCCTGTGTATAGCAAAACGTCTGGCTGTGGGGGCGTACCATGACATTGACGGGGATAGAAACAGCTTTGACAACTGCTTCCACCAATCCCCAGCTAGGAGTTAATCCGCCTTCCAAAATGCCTGTAATCAGCTCTAGCCGGTCCGCTCCCCCCCGCTCGGCACGTTTCGCATCCTCCACCGAGGTCGCAATGACTTCCACGAACATTCCCATTCCTCCGCTCTTTTTTCATAATGTGGACATCGTAAATGGTCAGGACGGTTTGTGCAAACAAGTGAAGTCGTAGGAAATGTTACCGTTTTTCCAGCGTAAACACCGCTCTTTTTTCCCCGACGACCCGTTGATTATCGTTTTTGATTTCTTCGGGCACCAATGCTTGCAATCGTTTGATGGTAGCTTCGTTGTCGTAGCCGATCTGCGTCAGGATCGATGCAATCACGAGCGGCCACACAAGCTCGGATCCGTCGATCACCTTGAGCGCAAAACTGATTCTTTCCTTTTTGAGTGCAAAACCGTATACACCCATAGCTCCGCCTTTGGCAATGATATTCGGATCTTCCAGCAAGGCCGTGCAAGTAAAATTGTGGCTTGCGACAATGTCAGGGTTTTCCGTCATCCAGCCTGTAATTTTGACCACGGCTTCGTGCGTTTCCTGGTCCTCGATCAGATCTGGACAGGCGAGCTTCAAATAAGAGATCGCCAAGTGTTTGAGTGGCAACGCGAAAACAGGAAATCCGCAGCCGTCTACCCCTAGCTGAATCTGCTCTCTCGGATAATCCGCCAGATCGGCAAAAGCGTCCAGTGCTTCTTGTTGCGCCGGATGCTCAATCTCGTAGTAATCATCGGTGGAAAAGCCACGCTCTTTGGATAACGCGAGAAAGCCCAAATGCTTTCCAGAGCAATTGTGAAATAACCGGCGCTTGGCTACCCCTTGAGACAGGCAGGCAAATTTCGGTTCATCATTTAATGGATAGGTTGGATTCGTGAGCAATTCTTCTTCCGCGATCCCCGTTTTCTTCAAGAGAGATTCCAATGCTTCCATATGGTACGCTTCGCCACGATGTGAAGCGGCGAACAAGGCCGCTTCTCTGCTTGTCAGTCCGAACTTTTCATCAATTTTCTGCTTGGCGACAGGAATGGCCTGAAACGGCTTGGCTGCAGACCGTAAAAAAGCGATGTGCATGTCATCCCCCGACGAGTAGATGACCTCGCCTCGCTCATTCACACCGCAAACCACGCCATAGTGGACATTTTCCAAAACGCCACCGCGATACTCTTCTACCAATGTGCTGTATTTCATCCTCGTCATCATCTCCACGGCATGATCGTTTCATCTTCGCAACGCCATACTAGCAGTCCGCTATTCGGGCGTCAATCGTATTTACACGAGTAAAAACCAGATAACAACAGCCCACATATATCCGATCTGTAGTATACTAGCAGAGGGCAAAGCCTGCATTTGCCCAACCGAATACGAAATCCATGCGGAAAGCATGGGAGAGGTTCGCGAACTCCCTCTATAAAAAACTAAGGTGTACAACAGTACCTTTCCTTGGTATTGTTTTGTTTTTTTTCAGAGCAAAGTTCAAGAACTCTCTTTCTTCCCCAAACACGTAAAGGAGATGGAGAGCGATGAAAAAGGAAAAAGCCGTCGTTGTATTCAGCGGAGGACAGGACAGCACGACTTGCCTGTTCTGGGCGAAGCAACAATTTGGCGAAGTAGAAACGATCACGTTTGACTACGGGCAACGGCACAAGCTAGAAATCGAATGTGCCCAAGAGATCGCCCAGGAGCTCGGCGTGGCCAACACCGTATTGGATATGAGCCTGTTGAATCAGCTCGCACCCAATGCCCTCACCCGCACAGACATCGATATCACCCAAGAGGAAGGTCAGCTGCCTTCTACATTCGTCGACGGGCGCAACCTGCTGTTTCTCTCGTTTGCAGGCGTATTTGCCAAACAGCGAGGCGCGCGTCATTTGATCACGGGCGTATGCGAGACGGATTTTAGCGGCTATCCAGATTGCCGCGATTCGTTTGTCAAATCCCTGAATGTGACGCTTAACCTGTCGATGGATTATCCGTTTGTGATTCACACTCCACTCATGTGGCTTAACAAGGCGGAAACATGGAAGCTGGCGGACGATCTGGGTGCTTTCACCTATATCCGCGAGAAAACCCTCACTTGCTACAACGGCATCAAAGGGGATGGCTGTGGCGAATGCCCTGCCTGCCATTTGCGAAAAGCCGGCCTGGACACGTACCTTTCCGAGAAAAACCTGCAAGGAGAGCATGCCTGATGAGCGCGAACTCCTTTGACTTTCGCATTGTCGACCGCATGCAGCAGCTTGGCACACATATTGAAAAGTCCCAGCTGCGCTATCACAACAAACGCGTCTTGGTCAGTAAAGAATTTACCTTTGACGCAGCCCACCATCTGCACGCCTACGAAGGCAAATGCAAAAACCTTCACGGCCATACGTACCAGGTCGTTTTTGGGATCAGCGGTCATCCTGACGAAATCGGGCTGGTCATCGATTTTGGTGACATCAAGCAAATATGGAAAGAGCACATCGAGATCTATCTGGATCATCGCTATTTAAATGAGATGCTCCCTCCTATGAATACCACGGCAGAAAACATGGTCGTCTGGATGTTCGAGCAAATGGAGAACCAACTGCAGTCAGAAGCTTACCGTGACAGATACAACGGAGCACGCGTGGAATTCGTTCGCTTGTTTGAGACACCCACCAGCTACGCCGAAGCAAGACGGGAGTGGATGTACGAATGAGCCGCATTCCCGTACTAGAAATCTTCGGGCCCACCATCCAAGGAGAAGGCATGGTCATCGGACAAAAAACGATGTTCGTGCGTACTGCCGGCTGCGATTACCGCTGCAGCTGGTGCGACTCCGCCTTTACTTGGGACGGCTCTGCTCGAAATGAAATCAAACAGATGACAGCAGAGGAAATCTGGGAGGAGCTTTCCCTTTTAGGCGGTGACTGCTTTTCCCATGTGACCATCTCTGGTGGTAATCCCGCTTTGCTGGAGAGCATCGGAGGACTGATTGAGCTATTGAAGGCTCATGGCATTCGCTCGGCAGTCGAGACACAGGGCAGTAAATGGCAGGACTGGCTGACACAGATCGATGATGTCACCATCTCCCCTAAGCCACCGAGCTCCGGTATGCAAACGGACTTCGATGTACTGGACCGGATCGTTGCGAATATGCTCAAAGCGAATCACCCGGGAGTTAGCTTGAAGGTCGTCGTCTTTGATGAAACAGACTTCGAATACGCCCGCAGCATCCACCGCCGTTATCCGAGCATTCCTTTCTACTTGCAGCCGGGAAATGCCGACCTCGTAGAAGCGAACACCGCGGAGCTGCGCGTGAAACTGCTGGAGACGTTTGAATGGTTGATCAATATGGCTATGGCTGCTCCTGATCTAAATGATGTGAAAGTACTTCCACAGCTGCACGCTCTCGTCTGGGGCAATAAGCGCGGCGTGTAAGTAGCGTTACGATACGAATAAGGCGACTAAAGCCGCTTTTAATAGAAGAACAAAATACGAATGGAAATGAGGCATACCCTATATGGCTAATCAACAGGAACGCGATCTTTCTTCTCTGACGCTCTTGGGCAATCAGGGCACTACTTACCCGAATACCTATGATCCAAGTGTGCTGGAGTCCTTTGACAACAAGCATCCGTATCGCGATTACTTCGTCAAATTCAACTGTCCAGAATTCACTAGCCTGTGCCCGATTACCGGACAGCCTGACTTTGCGACCATCTACATCAGCTACATCCCCGACATCAAAATGGTCGAGAGCAAAGCACTCAAGCTCTACTTGTTTTCGTTCCGTAATCATGGCGACTTTCACGAGGACTGCGTAAACATCATCATGAATGACCTGATCAAGCTGATGGATCCGCGCTATATCGAGGTATGGGGCAAGTTTACTCCGCGCGGCGGCATTTCAATCGATCCGTACTGCAATTATGGGAAGCCTGGAACCAAGTACGAGGAAATGGCGATGCATCGGTTGATGAATCATGATATGTATCCGGAGAAAGTGGATAATCGGTAGAAGTAGATATAGGCACAAACGAGAAAACCCTTATTTGTGGTAATATCCCCTCATGGTTGACTGTGTTTAAAACCCCACTGTTACAATTGGGTAAGACACAATTGACCAGAGGGGATTTTTTATGGCTAAAAAGGGACAGACATATAAGGTCTATACGGAAGAGGAAAAAATGGAAGCGGTACGTCTTTACGAGTCCGGAGTATCGTCTAGAGAAGTCGCCAGAAGATTAGGTATTCCAGAAAAAAGACAGGTGTTGAACTGGGTTAATAAGGTTCGTATTGGGGAGACACTGACAGCTTATCGATCTAATCAAACCTGGCGAAAAGGGCGTCCAAAATCCAAATTCACAAGCATTGAGGAAGAGCTAGCTTACATAAAAGCGGAGAATGAATATCTAAAAAAGCGATATCCAAATCTAAACGGGGAGTGACTTCGAAGAAAGCAAGGTTCTCAATCATTGAACAAATGCGAACCAGATATCGATTATCATGGTTACTCAGTTTTGCAAAAGTATCCCGTGCGGGATATTACAAATGGAGAAAGTCCAAAGAGTCAGCTGTTCGACGCTGCGAAAAGGAAGTCAATCTAAAGGAACATATCTTAAGTATCCATCGCGTGCATCCTTATTACGGTTACTTACGAATAACAGTTGCCCTACGCAAAGAAGGATTACAAATCAATCACAAGCGTGTCTATCGATTGATGAAGGAATTAGGCATTCGCT
>NZ_LJJB01000010.1:474139-609679 GCF_001420695.1 Brevibacillus choshinensis
TTTGCCATCCTAGGAAGTCATTCGAGACGGGGAAATTGCCTAGATAATGCCTGTATCGAATCATTCTTTTCACATCTAAAGACAGAAATGATGTATCGATGCTCGCCAAAAACACATGTGGAATTAAATCAAGCTGTTGAAAAATACATTGCCTTCTATAATCAGAATCGTTTTCAGAAAAACTTGGCGACCGTTCCCCGATTGAGTATCGGAAAGCGATCGCCGCGTAACTATGGGTTTTTAGACAGTCTACTTGACAGGGTTATGACCATTGATAAGGGTTTTTCTTTTTACACCTTGGTGAACCAAGGTCTTCTTATGTGGTCGTTGACGCTTTTCGTCAACAATCCGTCAACAAAATGAGCTAAGTGATACTCGTAGAACACAAGAGGTTAAACGCAAACTGTCTTTATTGACTTTCCTCCATAATTAGCTCAATGAGTGCCCGGGTTACTCCATGAGGATGGGAATTTTTTAACAAAAGAGAAACATTTGGATAGCAAGCAGCGTTTAATTAATGAGTAAAAAGAAGGGAAAAACTAAACATGATAAAAAAAAGCTTGCTCGTTGCTTCAATCGCAGTCATGTTGTTTCCAGGTCCATTCGCTCCATCCATTCAAGCAGCCCAAACAGGGTCAGCGACATACCGAGTTACCTACAAGTTGCCCACTGTCAACATGATGGAAGAAGTAGAAGTAATTCATACATTCCTTAGAGAATCTCTACAAATCAAAAATCCATATTCAGCTACTACCGTAGAAAAAAACAGGATGGATGCATTGGAGATAGTAGGAGATCTGAATGGCACTGATACTCCGCGTGGATTTATGATGGATGAATTTTATGTATCCAGAAACGGTTATTTGCTCGAGCTATACAATGCAATAGGAGTGTTGGAACCTATATACCCTCCAGGTTATGATCCCGTGGCAATGAAACAAAAAATTGCACAGTTACAGCCCACTGACGGATGGGAAAAGTATAGCGAACTCAGAAAAATGCGGGGCCAGACTGAACTTGATTCACGCATAAAAGCACTGGTACAAGCTAGTTTTGTAAAGCCAGAAGAACTAAACAATCAACGGCTTACAAAGCAATTTGTTGCAGAGACGTTGTACCGTATATATAAAAACGTCAGACCGTACAAGGGTAGTGTTGCCCCGAAGGACAGCCAAAACGAAGCTGTGCGCTGGGCCATAGAGGTTGGCCTGCCAGGGTTTCATGTGGATGCCAAAGGAAATATATATCCGGAAAATCAGCCGTACTACGCTAGCGTGCTGGATTTCGTTCATTTGTTTTTACCAAGTAAAATCAATGGGACAGGAAGGGAGTATTTTCAGTTTGAAGTCCAACAAGACCTTTTGCTAAACGCTGTTGACATTCGTTCAGAGAATTTCTTGTATGTGAACAACAAGCTGCTCTCCTCCATTCCTAACAATTTTCTGTTGAGCAATCTTCCGGAAGTAAAAAAAGCTGAAACGCAGTTTAGTGCTGCTCTCGCGCCACAATTGATAGGAATGATCGAACAAACACGACGAGAAATTCTAAAACCGCGCGTGTGGGACTGGAGAAAAGACGTGATTCGGTATCCTTCCTTCACCAAATTGGTACAAGGATATCGCAAAACCAAGGGTCAGAAAGAACTCATGCAGGTATATCAAGCGGTTAAAGCACGTTATAACTTATTCGATCGTCAGGACTCCCTGCAGGTTATGAAAAGTGTATTCGATAATATTAAGTAAATCGTTTAGACAAGGAAAAAACACCTCCTTATCGTATGTGGTGCATATGATTAGGAGGTGTTTTGGTTTAGGTGCAAAGGTCTTCTACATATAAAGCTGAAGCCTTTCTTTGACCCTTGTAAATGTCTTTATTAATTTCAGCTAACTTAGTGTTGATTTCTTCCGATATTTTTTCCAGTATCGTTTCTTTTAACTGATTTAAAGTAACCTTTTGTCCATTTATGAACATAATTTATCACCTGTCCATAAAAAATCCCCACCCGTATGAATGACGGATGGGGTACGTACGGGGTAGTACGTTATAAGTTACGTGAATAAATCTACTATAAATTATAAAAAAGGACTTGACTACAAGTGCATATTGGTATCTAAACCTATTATTGGAGCAAAAAAATAGCGCCGACTTGTCTGCACAATTTAAGTCGCACGCGGTAATCCCCAAGGTGGATTATACTAGTTGTTTTGGATTACTTTGCTATTATCCTCCTGGTTTCCGAGTGTTTCCATACGAAAATAATGGTAATTACTTCGCCACGAACAAATCTTCTCGTTCTTTAGAGAAACAAACGAGACATCTATTTAGTGGAGAAGTGGCAGACCTCCCCCCACGATGTACCTTTTCGTAATTACCACAAAGCACGTCACAGAAGAAAAAATCTATGGCGTGAATAGAAAAGAGAACCCATCTCCCTACTTGGCAAGGAACCAATTGTAGAGGTACCAACTAAACCAAACTCCAAGGAGTATCCAAATAATAATGAAAAGGACACCCATAACCCAGTTCTTCGGTTTACCTTTAGCGAGAAGTTCTTGTGCCTTTTCTCGACAATCATTGATCACGGATTTAGGGATTAGCTTCAATGCTAACCATATACCCAAAGGAACTAATATGATGTCATCCAAGTAGCCCAATATTGGGATGAAGTCTGGAATTAAATCTATTGGGCTGAAAGCATAAGCAACAACGCAAATTGCAAATAGTTTTGCATACCAAGAAACTCGGGAGTCTTTATAGGAAAAGTAAAGAATGTAGGCCTCTACTTTTAACTTCTTGGCTTTACTTTTTAGGATTTGAAAGGCTGTTGTATCGCTCAAGTCTATCACCCCATGAGTAATATAACCGTTTGCATTACTTCATTCAATCTAACCATAAAAAAACCTGCAGCAGGTAGGTAAAGTTAAATCCTGTGCAGGTTAGCAACCTCTACTATATTAGATTGCAATTAGTCTTATCATTAGAATGGTCTTCTAACTACTTTAATTCTCCGTGCTCTGTTGCGGATAAGCCGTTGAGCCTCTTCCCGGTTAATTCTTACTAAAACTGAAATGTCCGTTGAGTTTTCAACGTCGAAGACTGAGAAAAACCGTCCATTAGCGAACAGAACACCTTTAAACTCAACATCCAATCCAGGTGTAGATTGCGGACGTGTATTCTGTATAATCGTTCGTATCACACCTGCATTAAGGAGCCTTCGTGCTTGTTCGCGGGTTATACGGACCGCAAACACTGGGTCAATTTCAACACCAGGTACTTTTGCCTCAACCTCAACGATTAGGAAAAAACGGTTGCCGATCCTCGCAATACTATTTGCTCCAACAAAAATGGGTTGGTTTGCTGCCATCTTGACACCACCTCCTTGTACCAAAATATGCAGGAGATGTTGAAGTGGACAAGGGCATCACTACAATTTTTGATTGTTAAGTATTTTAACTAGAAGCTAAGCAGTCTTTTTACTTTCTTCATGTTTTCTTCCTCTCCCTTTTTGACTCTTCCTCAAACTGCCATCTATATGATATTAAATATCCTTTTTTTGTATATGAATCGAACGAGCTATCAATTTGCTAGCACCTAGGCATACATGCTTGTGTCACTAGACAGTAATTGGTTATAGAGTGATCCAATCAATGAAAAACAGCAGCAGACTAGGAAGAGAAAATAAAATCCTAGACTGCTGCTGTGTTTATTGAACTCTCGTTAAATTCACGCCTGACGAAACAAGAACACACGCTCTGTATTGTTTACGAACCTGCAAAACACAAAAAATATCCTAGCCTAATTACCGCTAGGGTATTGATAACCAGCTCTTTATTTACGTAACGGTTGGGCGGTGAACAATTTTTGGTGCTTTTCCTCAATACGGCGACGGTTTCTGTCGCCTTCTCTACCATTAAGCAGCTTATCAAGAAATTGCTCGACGGAAAGAGTTCCTTCATGATAGCGTTCAAGAGGAGTCTTTTTTTTAGCTACTAAGTGTCCCATCGATTTCACCACCCTTCCCCGATTCAATAACAATTTCCATAAACATTTCGAAATGCAGCAGTATGTACAGAGAGTTAGCAAGATAGGTTAGATAATCCTCGTCATCCTTTGTAAATGAATTTGGCTCTTCCCCGTCTACACTAAGTACTCCTAGTATATGATTACCACATTTTATTGGAACACAAATCAGTGATCGGTATTGTTTCGATGCTTTAGGATGTGTCTTAAACCTATTTCCAGCAGATAATACGTCCCCAGAAGAATAAATCTCACCTGTAGTGAAAGAGTGACCCGCCGAAGAGTCCATCGAAAGTCGTAAATTTCTCTTTCCCTCAGTACTGTAACCTATTCCCTGGTGAATTCGCAATGTATCTACTTCTTGTACAAAAATTGCTACCCTGTGGTTGTTACCCTTTTGTTTTGTAAGTACAATCCCTATTCCAGGTAGCAGGTATTCATAGATTGATCTGCGTGTCTCCAAAAACTCTTCATTCGTAGTATTACAAATAACATTAGCGATCTCAATTGTTAACTGGTTGAGTAACTTGAGGATTTGAGTTTTTTGCTTGTCATCTTCGTTAAGGCTTTCGAAGTCCTTCTTTAACTGTTCGACCGTCTCATTTGGTTTAATAGTCAATACTCCCGCAATCGAAACCTCAGATCCCTTTTTTAACCTCCAAATTGTCATTATGATAAAAAGAATAAATCCAAGGATTACCAATGCTGCAATTATAGGAAGCGCCCACGGAACCTTTCCAATTGCCTCACTAATTCCTTTTCCGATTTCTTCTGCTATTTTATCCATTCAATTCACCGACTGTTAGAGGATGTCTTCATTATTGTATCGCAGCCTATAAATTGTCAATAAAAACAGAAAAATCCGTCTACATGATCCAGCTTTCTTTCCTTTCATTTTGAACGCAAATCATTACGACTCGCCTTTTGCCATCTCGTTCTCTCTGTGTGTTATAATGAATGATAACGATAAAACAATGGGGTGTATCATTGAAAAGACAGTTTTTGATGATTGTGAGCGATGTAACCAAGCCACAAATTGATAAAGTAACCGAAGAACTAAAGGATTTTAACGAATTTATTAGCTTGATTCCAATCGAGTCTAAATCTGATGGCGGATATAGCTTGTACATCGATATACCAAATGGCGATGTGGCTGTAACGGTCTCAGATACACGTGCATTTCTAAAAAATTGGTTTAAGCCTTTTCATATCAAATGTGATTCGAATCCAAGGGACTTTTAGCAAAAGTCTTTTTTTATTACACATAATGGCGGCCACCTGTCTTTTTATGAATAGACAGTGGCCGCCAGCTTATTTAGCAAAAGCATTCAGGGTCGTCTGAGGCTTTTCGCTCTCCTTTTGATTCTTCCCCTACTTCATATGACATCAGGGCATTCAATCCGTGACTGAGAATCGCACCGGATCGAGTAGACGCTGCTACGAGAAGAGCCTCCATGATTTCTTCCATACTTCCGCCAAGCGCTTTATATTTTTTCACATGAACATCTATGCAATACGGGCAGCCTGTCACATGGGCTACGGTCAAAGCAATCAACTCTTTTGTTTTTTGCGGTAGCTTGTTTGCTGTTTCGTACACATGACGCTCAAAATCCATGTAAGCTTCCGCTGCCTTCGGACTCAATTTCATCAATTCCGGTATTCTCTTTAGATTTGCTGGGGAGTAATATGCGTTCATGTCTGTTCATCTCCTCAAGATTGGTTGGCTGCAGTGTCAGCCGCTCTTTCAGTTTAGAAGATGAACCACGTCGCTACTGTAACTTAGTCACTTTACCTGGAGATTAACCGCTCCAGCTGGCCACGCTGGTCCAAATAAATTTTACCTCGACTCAAGCGAATCCAGCCACTCCTTTCAAATCCTTTCAGTACTCTGCTGACTACCTCTCTTGCGGTCCCCAACTCTCTGGACAATGATTCATGAGTCACATACAGCGGAGCGTTTGCATGTTCACTTGTTTTTCGCAGCAGTAATTCCGCTACCCTCAGATCCATCGGTTGAAAGGTCATGTCCTCTACGAGATCAGTCACTGAGACCATTCGCTTGATAAACAACCGATAGATAAATTGATTGAGTTCCTTATACTCTTGCATCCATTGCCGAAATAGCTTGACTGGAAACACTACTAATTCCGTTTCCTCCTCCGTTTCTGCTATCGCCTCATATCCTGTCTCACCTAAAATACTTGCCATCATAATGACGCAAACCTCGCCCTTTTTCACTCGATAAAGCGTTAATTCCTTGCCATTCGGGCTGATCTTGTAGATACGAACGCAGCCACGCAATACGAAAGAGGCATGCTCGAATATATGTCCTTCTTCAATCACAGGTTGGGGCGGGATACTAATCAGTTGGGCACCCGATACGCCCCATTGTTCGATCGGAACTCCGACGAAGCAAGGAAATGCCTGCACCACTCTCGCAATCTGCTCTGGATTCATGCTATCGCCCCCCTATGGAGGTTGTCTTTTTTGCATCCTATAGCGACCGCTCAAGCTGGATATCTAGCGGCTCTTTTTCATAGATACTCTGGTTGATTTCCTTTGCCAAGACACATCCGACCGAGCGATAGAATTGCTGAGTCTCAACAGAAGGGTGTGCGGCGATATACAGCTTGGTAGCGCCCTTGCTCTTTGCCTTCTCGCAGCAAAGGGCAAACAATTCCTTCCCAATCCTTTTCCCCCTGCATTCATTGGTTACGTGAATGTAGGGAAGCTCCAAGTATTCATGATGGCTGCCGAAGAAAGTACCCTCGACATTGGCAAAACCAACTAATGTATCTGCTAGATAAGCACCTACGACGATTCCTCCGGTCTGCAAACAGCGTTGCAAATCTTGGAGGACCAACCGCTTTTTGTCCTCATCCCACCGCTCCACAAAGTAGTCGTCTTTTTGCTTCCACTGACCGTCTTCGATATACCAGACGCGATGGGTCTCCTGATAGCGGTTGAATCGGCTGAGCAAAGTAGTGTCTAGATCCTCCATCGTTAGCTCTCTGTACGTGATTTCTTCCACGGCACTCACATCCTCGCATTTGATTGAAACGGATAAGAAACGGCATGAAGGTTGATTAGACAAAAGGATTTGTGGAACAATGGAGCTAGCAAGATGAAGTCATTCTGTGGAAAAAGCTATCGAAAGGGAGTCCTCTCCATGATTGCAGAACGCTTTGTCCGGGAGACACGTACTTTTAAAGCGAGTCATGTCCTTCCCCCAGACACGAACAACCACAACACGCTCTTTGGAGGCAAGCTGATGTCCTATATCGACGACGTCGCTTCTCTCTCTGCCATGAAACTCGCACGTGGTCCGGTAGTGACCGCTTCCACGGATTCGGTCGATTTTCTGCAGCCAATCCCAGTGGATCACGAGGTCTCACTTGAAGCCTTTGTTACCTGGACGCACAAGACCTCGATGGAAATCTTCGTCAAAATCGTCGCAGAAGACTTGCTCACCGGTGAACGAACGGTTTGTGCGACTTCATTTTTGACCTTCGTAGCGTTGGGCTCAGACGGAAAGCCGACGACTGTTCCGAAAGTCATCCCAGAGACAAAAGAAGAAATCTTCCTGCATGATAGTGCTTCGGAACGAGCAGACGCACGGAAGCAGCGCCGTACCCGCAGCAAGCATTTGGCTGATCTCCTCGGGACGAGCAGACCATGGGAGTCCTAGAAACTACAGGCAGTCCGCTTCGAACAAGGAGGGGGCTGCCATTCTTTTTTGATAGTGCAAAAAGTCTTCCTTTTTTCCGTCCCACTCCGCTGCGTCTGGCTCCACGGAAACGAGCTCAAAACCATGTTTGAGCAATACTTTCTGGGATGGGATATTGTCCCGGGTAGTCTTTGCATACAACTTTGTCATCCCGTAACGTTCAGCTGCTTCCTTTAGCAACATCGGCAGTGCTAGAGAAGCAACGCCTTTACCCGCAACCGCCTCACCTACACGGTAGCCGATGTGCCCGGTTCCCTTTTCTCGATCCATATCTACTACATTCATTCTTCCAACAATCATTCCTGCTTCATCTCGGATCAAGGTAAACAAGGATAGTCCGGCCTCCTGTTCCTCCAGAAGCTGTTCCAGCCTTTGTAGAAAATGTTCGTAGCGATAATAGTCCTCCCCACGACTAGGGACCATCTTTTCAAAAAACGCACGATTGCTGGATTCAAATTGATAGAGCTCAATTGCATCCTCCATCCGCAGCGGTGTGATATTGATCAGCACAACTCCCTCTCCCTTCTTCTATTCGTCACTTGCCAAACGAGGGTAATAATCTTTATACTTTCTTAAGCCCATCATATTAGAGGTGATTGATATGACGCAATTGGAACTAACGACATTGATAGCCTATCTGGCGTTTACCGTTTTCTTTCTCGTCGCCTACAAGCTGGATCAGATTTCCCTGCTCGGTCTCATCCTCACCTTGATTGCAACCGCCGTCCTGGCTGTTCTCTTTTACGTCTTGATGGCAAAATATTGGCCACTATTTTAAATCATCACCTTAAAAAGGAAAAGGCGCAACCCTACGGGAACCCGTGGTGTTGTGCCTTTTTGTATGAAACTACTGTTGTTTGAGATAATTCGCCAGCATCTGTGGCGCTTGCTTGTTGTACTGATCGATTAACGTATTCATGGCTTTGGTCCAATCTTCCTTTGGCAACGGTAAAGGCAACTGGTCCCACGATTTTCCGTTGACGATTATCAAGGATTCTAGCATGTTTTTCTGGGCTGGACTGAGAGTAGCTACCGACAGCTTTTTCGCCTGAGCTGTCTTCTGTCCAGCAGGTATGTGGAGCAACTCCCGGAAAAACAGTTGGTGATACTCGGTGTACAAATCCATCGTCTGATAATAGTCATGTCCGCCCCGTTGAATCACTAATCCCCGTTTGCTAGCCCACTCCCACAGTTGGGGAGAGGTCATCTGACTAATCTGCCCCGTCTCCATATAGTAGCTCAGAGCGAACATATCCTCATCTCTCAAGTCCGATCGTGTATCGTCTGCTTTGATGATTCCTTTGCCGATGAGCTCTGCCAACACTTCTTCCTTGCCAGCTTCTTTCGGAAGATTGACGTTAAGCGCCAGATTGGCAAAGAATCTTTTTTCACTGGTGACACCCTCTGGCCAACTGTACGGCTTGTCAAAAGCAACCAGCTCCAACGGATTCTGGCGGATCTGGCGGATGATATCCGAGTAAGAGAGCGAAGTCTGGGTGATCAGCGGACGGTAGGTAATCGTCGGCTTTTTGGTCAAAAAGGCTGTCTGGAAGGTTTCCTGCCCGTTTTGATCCAGGTAGCCGAATCGCTGCTTCGTCAAGAAAACAAACGGCGACTGACTGCTTGTATCTTGCCATAATTGTGGAAAGACCTGCGCACTTGGATACAGATTATCGAAGGTAGGGGCAGTCAGCTGTTTCCCATCGATATTCAAGAGTCCCCACCCACCTGTTTTCGCATCTTGATAGGCAATTGCACCTGGTTTGCCCACGCCCGCGCTCAAATACTTCAAGGAGCCGTAGTTACCATTGCTCAGACGCTGTCCTTCAGGAGAATAAACGTCCCAGCCCGTTCCTTTCTCGATAAACACTCTGTCTAATCCATCTACTGTTTGCACGGCGATCGCTTGCTCGACCTGTCGCGTCATCTCGCCATTGACCACTGCCCAAAGATCACTGGTTCCATCAGGGCGACCGAGCGTGAAGAAGTACCGTTTTGCCGTATTTCTGGTGCTTACATTTACATATGCAAACTCGCTTACGGGCAGTAGCTGTCCGTTTTTGATGCTAACCAAGGCCCATTTGTCAGAATCAGCTTTCACACCTGCTGTATAAACCACTCCATCCACCATCGTGAATGTAGCTGGTGCCTGATTGCCGGAAGGTTCCCCCAATGGGATTTGAATCTCCCTCGTCAAGAGCTCGCCCTCTGGCGTATACAGATCTGCTACCTTCCCATCCAAGGCGACGATGAGCTTTTTATCTTCACCCTCCATGTAAAAACCTGGATAAGTCTTGCTGATAAGCTCCTTTGTCTCGCGATCCACGAGAACGTAGCCCTTTTCGGGATTGCCGACTACCGCCAAATGGTCTGTTAAAATCCGTTCTTTTTCCTCCGTGTCAACGATCACTTTTCCGTCAAAGCCGTATGCTGTCGTCGTACCGTCAGCAGCCTTTACAAGAATCCGGTTCGTTTTCTGATCATACGTGATTACTGTATTTTCCTCTGGTGCAAGGAGCAGTCCTCGAGTCTCCGAATACAAGCCGATTTTCTTTCCATCCTGGATAGCGAGCATGCTGTAGGTCCCGCCCAAAGTCGTGAGGGTGTCAAACCAAACCGTTGGCTCAGCCATTTTTTGCTCCCAGCTGGGGATGAGGCCTTTTTTCCCGTCCGATCGAACCAAGAGCCGTGCAGCTGGTGGTCCCTCTACCCGCGGATAAACGAAAGGTATGACAGCCCCTCCTCCAATTTCAGCAATACCGTACAGTCCTGTTTTTACGTCCTGTCCGAGTACATACCGATCTTGCAGCACTTCGGCTCCCTTTTTGAATGTCAGAGACGATCCTTTGGAGATCGAATGGTAGGTAATGCTGTCTTTGGTCATGGTCGAGTAAATATCCCCAGACGGAATGCCTACATCCGTATACTGCGGCTCCGCAATCATTTTTCCGTTTCGCCAAAGCCCTACTCCCTTGGGCCCTTCGACGCGGACGTAGTCGTTATTCCAGAAATACAAGGCGTTGTAGTTGGGCGCGAGTACGTATTTTCCGGTAACGTCCACTAATCCTTCCTTGCCTCCCGATCTCACCTTGAGATACGCCGTATCCGGCCCGCCTTCATTTGGGATCAGCTCGGCATTTTTGAGCGTAAACTTGGGGACAAACGTCACTGGGTCGTACAGCGTAACCTGCTTGGACGCGCTCCTTAGCACGTAGCGAACGGTTTTCGTATCTTCCTTGCCCGCTTGCGAAGGATCTACGAGCTGCACCATAGAAAGCTTACCAGCTGTTGGCGGAATCAATACCTTGCCCGATGAATCAAGCAGCATGGACGTCTGTCCAACCATCAGGATCACCGTCTCGTGAGCAGGGGACAAATAAATCGTGTGCCCTCCTGCAAATTTTGCCGCCGAGAGCTTTCCTGTCACCAGGTCCAGATATTGAAACCATCCTCCTTTTTGAACGATGGCGATTTTGCCTGAGCTAGGCAGGTCAATGTTATCCCAAATGGCCGGCGTAATTTCTTTCCCCGTTTTGTTATCGAGAATACCTTTTTTACCGGCTTTTGTGACCACCGTATAGGTAGTATAACGACTAAACTCATCGTAGACCGGTTGGGTACTGAGCTTGGCACCATTGGTAAATCCGATTTTATAGTCGGTGATATAGGGTTGTATCGTCGAGAAATTAGCTGCTTGTGCGGTAGGAATCCATGCGCTTGCACCGAGCAGGAGAGCCGTACAAGCAGTTATAATCTGTTTTTTCATTCGGCTGTTCCCCTCCTAACGCTTACTCATTTGTCGCTATTATTCAGACGAGGAAAGCTGGAAAAGGTTTCAGCATCCCAGCGAAAAGAAAAGGAGACCCACTGTCGCGGGCCTCCTTCCTTTGGTCATATCAGATGTGTTGAAAACGAAACTGTCTACTTCTCAAACCACTTGATCAAAGCCTGCGTACCGTTGTCTTCCATCCCTTTTGCCGCCAGCTCGTCATACAGCGATTTGGACAGCTCCAGGCCTGGGGTCAGCAGTCCCATTTCTTTGGCTGCTTCTAACGCAATGCCCATGTCTTTGATGAAGTGCTTGATGTAAAAGCCTGGGTCGAAGTTGCCCGCGATCATGCGCGGAGCCAAGTTGCTGAGCGACCAGCTTCCGGCGGCACCTGCCGCAATACTTTCGAGCACACGCGACGGATCAAGACCCGCTTTTTTCGCATAGGAGATCGCTTCGCACACGCCGATCATGTTGGTTGCAATCGCGATCTGATTGCACATTTTGGTGTGCTGACCCGCTCCTGGGCCACCTTGGAGCACGACGTTGGTTCCCATGATTTTCAACAGTGGCTCCACTGCATCAAATGCTTCCTGATCGCCACCTACCATGATCGTCAACCGAGCTTCACGCGCACCGATGTCGCCACCGGAAACAGGGGCATCCAAAGAATGAAGATCGTGCTTCTTGGCTTCTTCGTAGATTTTTTTCGCCAAAGAAGGCTTGGAGGTCGTCATATCAATCAAAAAAGACCCCGGCTTCGCATGAGGAACGATTCCCCCGGCGCCGAGATACACTTCTTCCACATCACTCGGATAACCAACCATCGTAATGATCACATCGGACGCCTGGGCTACTTCAGAGACATGCTCTTTCCACACAGCGCCTTGCGCCAGCAAGTCTTCTGCCTTTGCCTTCGTTCTCGTGTACACGACAACCGAGTATCCTGCTTTCAGGAAATGAGACGCCATGCTTTTGCCCATTACGCCTGTTCCGACAAATCCGATTACGGTCTCTTTTGTTTGCAAAGTCACGCTTACCACTCCTATCGCTCATCTCTATCCAACAAATATACTTCTCTGAATCCTTCTAAAATTCCTGCTCGTTTTTGGCGGACCAATTCTTACCTCGCCCTACTTCTTGTCTGTGAAAAGTCCCTATCTGTACAAAAAAGGACATATGTCCTTTTTTTTCGAAAGAAAATGCTATTTACTAAGATAGATGCTGTGGGAGGTCTTGGATGAAAGAACGGACAGATAAAGCCATGCTGCGCTCCCTCATTCGTGAGAGCCAGCTCCACAATATGTTTACTGATGACACGATCCATGAAATGCATTTGTACGAGGCTGAAAAAGGTGAAATTCTCTGCTCCAAAGGCGATCAGCTTACTCAAATGTACTTTTTACTGACAGGAAAAATCAAAATTTTCACGACCTCACCCAACGGCAAATCCTTGCTTTTGCGGTTTAACAATCCTCTGGCAATCATCGGGGACATCGAGTTTATTTCCCACTGCGAGGTTCGCAATACCGTCGAATTTGTTCATCCCAGCTTGTTGATCGGGATCAGTTACAAGCTGCTGCAGGAGCGATATGTGAACCATCCGCCTTTCCTGCAATTCATTTTGCAAAAAATCAGCCACAAGCTTTATACCTCGTCCAACACAACTAGCCTAAATCTCTTATACCCGGTGGAGAATCGCTTTGCCAGTTACCTGCTTTCCACTACATCCGCCGAGCAGTCTTCTGCCATTTCGGAGGAACTGCAAACCGCCAAACTAACCGAAATAGCCGAGCTCCTCGGAACCAGCTACCGACATTTGAACCGAGTCATTCGCAATCTGTGTGCAGAGCAAATCATTGAACGAAAAAAAGGAGCCCTGCTCATCCGAGACAGGGACAAAATCGAACATTTAGCGAGCGGGAACATCTACGAGTAAGTCCGCTCTCAGGAGGTCATCTCGTGCAAGGCATCTTCTTTTCATTACTAGCTGGTGTCTTTATTTGCTTGCAAAGCGTCTTCAACGCCCAAGCGAGTGAAAAACTGGGCTTGTGGCAAACCAACGCGATCGTACATGGATTGGGCTTTTTCGTGTCCTTCTCCATTTTTCTGGTCGTCCGTGATGGGGACCTGCAAAAAATCAATGAAGTGAACAAAGTATATTTGCTCGGTGGCGTCTTCGGAGCCTTGATCGTATTCTTCGTCATGAAGGGAATTACTTCGATCGGACCTGCTTACTCGATTTCTATCCTGCTCGTCTCTCAGCTCCTAATTGCTTTGGTCATCGATTCCCTCGGTCTGTTTGGTGTCGAAAAGGTCCCATTGAATCTCAGCAAAGTGATGGGGATCGCCGTCATGATTGTAGGTTTAATCATCTTCAAACTGAAGTAAGGGAGGGCAATTGCCCTCCTTTTTATTTGTCCAGTTGTTCTGGATTTAGTCCCAGCAAAGCCTCATGAACGAATACCCCGTCCTTGCGAATAAGTCTGTCATCAAACCAGATTTCGCCACCACCATACTCCGGTCGTTGGATGTTGATCAAATCCCAGTGGATGGTACTCTTGTTTCCGTTGTCCGCTTCATCGTATGCCTGCCCGGGTGTCAAATGAAAGCTGCCCGCAATCTTTTCGTCGAACAAAATGTCTCCCATCGGTTGCAGAATGTTTGGGTGAAAAGCAATCGCAAACTCCCCGATATAGCGAGCGCCCTCATCACTGTCGAGAATTTGATTGAGTCTTTCCGTATGGTTGGCAGTCGCCTCCACAATCTTGCCTTGCCGAAAAACAAACCGTACATTCTCAAACAACGTCCCTTTGTACTGGCTGGGGGTGTTATAGCTAATCGTCCCTTCAATCGAGTCTCTTACAGGAGCCGTGTACACTTCTCCATCCGGCATATTGCGCTTGCCTACCGCAGTCCTCGTCCCGATCCCTTTGATCGAGAACGACACATCTGTCCCTGGCCCAACGATGCGGACCCGATCCGTCTTGTCCATCAAATCGTAGAGTGGTCGACATGCTTCCGCCATTTTCCGGTAATCAAATGCGCATACTTCAAAATAGAAATCCTCGAAGGCTTCTGTAGGCATGTTTGCCTTTTGTGCCAAGGCAGACGTCGGATAATTGATGCGCATCCCTTTTATTTTGTTATCGATATGATGGGCAATTTGCCGATAGGCTTCTGCAAACAAACGATTCTTGTCTTCCGGTACATCGCGCATCTCACTGCCATTGGTCTCACCGTGAATCCCGATATATCCTTGCATGCCCAGCCACATTTCTTCTTCCCAGCGTACTACTTGGGCCATTTGTGCGTTCGACAGCCCTTTCATCCATTCTCGTTGTACTTTGGGTCTGACATAACGTACATGGGGAAATGCACCTTTGGCGTACAGTTGCTTCACCAGTTCAGCTGCCAGAATCTCGCCCTCGTCGTAAACCATGATCATGATATTTTCTCCCGGCTGCACATCCAGACTGTAATCCAGCAAATTGTTCGCGATCTTGCCAATCCGTTCGTCTCTCATTCTCATTCGCCTCTTTTCTCATCTAATGGGGATAGTGCTAGAATAAGTGCCCTTTGTCAGAGGAATATCAAAGCAAAAAAAATAACGGCCAGATCGGTGGCTCGTCATGAAAATCGTTATTTTCGAAAAACCGTGTAGTGAGAAGGTCTGCTATCTTTTACGTACAACGAATGCTTGTACGTAAAGAATCCCGTACTTCCCGCGAGGACGAACAAGGCGATTGCTGAAAGTCCGACTACCTCGATGGGAGGATGGGATGTTTCAGGATTCACACGCGAAAGCCACGTGCAGACCATTTCATACAAGATAAAGTGAGAGAAGAACGTCCAGCCGGTAGCTCTCCACCAATGCTTTTGTTTACTACCGTCCGTCTTTCTTTGCAGAACTGCCTTCTTTTTCAAGCGTCTGAGATAGGAGCTAAACAGGAGAGGATTGAGTAGCAAGTACCCGTAAAACATCAGAGCCAGCGCCGCATGCTGGATGAGCGTGTCGATTCCCCGGGGAATGACTACCAGCCCGAAAGGCGTCATCACCAGCGTCAACAGGTACATTTGGAGCGAAAACCAAAACTCTTCATGCATACGTGTGCTTGTCCCCTTTCCAATCGCTATGAAATGAATGCCGTGCTTTCCTATAAGGTAACAAAATGACATGAAAAACGAGACTAACTAAAGTTAGGTTTTCTGTAAATTCCCCAACTCAGAGGCAAGCTGAATTGCATGCGTACGATTTTTCGCACCCAGCTTGCTGAACAATGAGTTGTTATATCCTGTGATCGTTCCGACGTTGTCACTACCGTGGATCGTCTCCATTTTGTCTCAATGTTTCTCGCAAGTTTTTCAACACGCAACGGAAAACAGTCAGGCCCGGATCTGTACTTGCTAGATCCAGGCCCTTTCGGAGGTTCTTCTTTCAACTCACACCTTGTTGCTTCACTGCATTGGTTTTTTCGCTGCTTTCTACACGCCTGTGCTGTACCTCTTCAAAGCGCTGGCTAAGTCTCGCCAAAGCAAACGAAACGACAACGGAGAAGATTACAATTCCATAAAATCCAGCACCGATTCCGATGCCTATCCCTCCGGCGAAAAAAATCATCGCAGCAGAAGTCAGTCCTTTTACTTGCAAGCCGTCCTTTAAGATTACGCCCGCGCCCAAAAAACCAAGTCCTGTCACTATTTGTGCCGCCAGTCGCATCGGATCCATCATCGTCCCGCTATTGGGCGAGCTGTACATTTTGGTGCTGTAAATGGAGACCAGCGTAATCAAGGTACAGGCGACAGATACATACATGTACGTCTTCAAACCAGCAGGCTTGTTGCGATGGGAGCGATCCCATCCGATAAACAACCCGAGAACTGCACTGACGACAACGCGGATATACATCTCCAAATTCATGAAGACATGCTGTTCGTAAATGACATTCAAATATTCCATCCCACGCACCTTCTTTTAGCGATAGAGACATTATACGCGGTCGTTTGTTGAATAGACAGGCGGAATTGAATTTGGGACAAACAAGGCGGATATCAGTGAAATAGCGCCGATTACGATGAGGAAGATGCCTACCGGAACCCAAGAGCCATGAAAGGAGTGGATGAGCGCAGTCGCGATCAATGGTGCCATGCCTCCCGCTAAAGCTGCGCCTACCTGATAACCAACCGAAATCCCCGTGTATCTCACCCGAGCACCAAACATGTCGGAAACAAGCGTCCCCATGACCGCAGTGATCACACCCCACAGCCCCATCCCCAAGACAGTGGCCAATGTCAACGTATAGACGGACTGGTAAGAGAGCAAGTGAAAATACGGAAAGGCAAAGAGAATCATGCCTGACGTTCCCACGATGAAGATACGCTTCCGACCGATCCTGTCCGCGAGCATCCCAATAAAAGGAATGACGAAAGCGGAAAACAACGTTCCCAGAGTGACCGCATTCAGCACCGATACTTTATCCATGTGAAGCTGTCCCGTCGCGTAGGAAATGACGAACGTTGCGAAAATATAGAAGGGGGCTGATTCGACCAGCTTTACCCCAATCGTCAGCAGTACTTCCTTTCGATAGTGACGTAAGGTCTCTCCGAGCGGAAATTTGGAAACGCTGCCGCTGTCCTTGATCTGCTGAAAGTCTGGAGTTTCTTCCAGACCGCGCCGAATCCATAAACCAACGAAAACCAGCACCACACTCAATAAAAATGGTACTCGCCAGCCCCAAGACAAAAACTGCTGTTCCGGGAGCAGCCCCATGATCGATATAGTCACCGTTCCGAGGAGCATCCCGACAGCTGATCCCATCATCGGGATGCTACCGCCGAAGCCTCTCTTATTTTTGGGTGAATATTCCACCGCCAAAAGTAATGCCCCTCCCCATTCTCCGCCGATCCCAATTCCTTGTATCAGCCGAAGTAAAACCAATAAACAGGGAGCCCAGATCCCGATCCTTTCATAATCAGGCAAACATCCGATCAACACGGTAGATAAGCCCATCAGCGCAAGCGTCACTACCAACGTTTTTTTCCGGCCAAGCTTGTCACCGATATGGCTAAAAATAATGCCGCCGAGCGGTCTGAATAAGTACGGGATGCCAAATGAAGCGTAAGCAAGGAGCAATCCCGCAAAAGAATCGAGCGTAGGGAAAAAGAGTTTGTTGAAGACAAGAGATGCCATTGTTCCAAACAGTAAATAATCGTAATACTCAATGGAACTTCCAATCAGACTCGCTATCAATGCTCTCTTCGTTTGTGCAGCCCGCTTTTGCTTCATAATCACTCCTCCTCTGCCGTTCGACAGTTTTATTTAGTAACGGTCATGTAAATTGAATTTTCTAAATTTTACACCTACTCTCGTTTCTATGTCCATAGTTTTGTTGTATTTATTTGGAATTCGTTTTAATAAACGAACTATTAAGTTGCCTTTACTTGTTAACACCACAAAATAAACTAAAATAAACGAAAATACACATATTTTACGCAACAAATAACACACAAAACACGATTGCTGTGTTATACTCAAAACCAAGCATCTGAATGTTCAGAAAATATGACTTTTTGGAGGGTGAATGGTCGTGAAAGTACTTTGCTTGGGTGGTGCCGGGAGAATTTGCCGGGAATCGATTCTGGATCTGGTACAGTATTCCAGTTTTGAGAAGATCACGGTCGCTGATTTTAATGAAACGGAAGGGCGTGCTATCGTTGAATCCTTGAACGATCCGCGCGTCGACTTTGTCCAGATCAACGTTCGCGACCACGAAGACACCGTCAACAAGATGAAAGGGTACGACATCGTCATGGATGGTACGACAATCACATTGAATGGCCTATCTACCGCATGCATCGCGGAAGCAGGCTGCCACGGAATCAATCTGAATGGCTTTGGAGCAGAAGATGCTTACCATGACTTATTTCAAAAGCATAACAAGACGTGTGTACCGGGATTTGGCATGACGCCTGGTGTCACTCAGATGATGGCGATGTATGCCGCAGGTCAGATGGATACAGTCGAGTCGGTTCGAGTCAGCCATGGCGCTTTTCGTCCGATTGCTTTTTCACGCTCGATCACCGAAACCACCACCTATGAGTATGATCCTCTTTTGCCTGGCCGAGTCGTATACGAAAACGGCGAATTCTTACAAGTCCCTCCTTTTGCCCGACCGCGTGAAATCGTTTTGCCTGAGCCTTATGGCAAGACCGTCCAATACATCATTCCCCACGCCGAGACGAAAACGTTGGCGGCTGCCCTCGCCGACAAAAACGTCCAGCTCATCGAGGTCCGCGGTACATGGCCCGCAAAAAATATGCAACTGGTCCGGGCCCTCTACGATTGGGGCTTCATGCGCAATGATGCGATTTCCGTTAATGGCAAAGAAATTGGCATCCTCGATTGCATCAGTGAATATTTGTTCCACTCCACAGAAGGCCAGGAAACGGAACTGTATGGCTATTCCTTGCACGTAGAGGTAATCGGTGTAAAAGACGGACGTCGCGTGCAGCACGTACTCTACCATACACATCCTGCTTCTGATGGAACGGTGGAAGGATGGGAAAAGCTGCGCGCCTATACCCGCAATGTCGGAATCCCTATGGCGATTGCGACTGAATTGATCGCGAAAGGCCATGTGAAAAAGACGGGCGTACTTATCCCTGAAGATGCGTTTGAGCCAGCGGAAATATTCGCTGAGCTGGAGAAGCGGGGAATTTTCATGCATGAGGAGATTACGCAGCTCGATGAGTCGGTGCAGGTGGTTAGGTAGCCCTTCGAAACCCAAAAAGGTACCCCATTTCAATGGAGTACCTTTTTTTACTTATCGAACCTGAAAGGAAACACTGCCCATTCCATCATAATTTGCCGTTACCGAATCCCCTTTGTTTACCATGATGGCCTCTGTAATCCCACCGGATAAGATGATCGAGCCTTTGGCTATTTTCCCTTTTCCATTGTGAGAAAGCATATTCGCCAGCACGGCAACCGAATTTGCCGGGTTTCCTAAAACTGCGGCGCTAACTCCATCTGCTCGTAATTCGCCATTTGTAAACATCGTTACACCAATCTCATCTAGCTCACATTCATTTGGTCGAAATCGTCTCTTTCCAAAAACGACTCTTGCCGCAGAGGTGTTATCCGCGATTACGTCTGGAAGCTTGAATACAAAATCAGTATAACGGCTATCGATAATTTCTAAAGCAGGTAAAACCCATTCCGTTTTTGACAGTACTTCTTCCATTGTCATATTTGGACCTTCCACATCCTCTGCAAGAATAAAGGCAATTTCAGCCTCTACTTTCGGATGTATGAAATCCTCTATCAAGAGTTCACCTTCATCAGGAACATTCATGTAGTCAAAAATATAACCGTAGATTGGCTCATTGATATTCATTTGCTTCATTTTTGCTTGACTCGTAATGCCCATTTTGTACGCGAGGATTTTATGCCCTTGATTCTTTTTCAATTGAACGAGTTCATTTTGTACCTGATATGCCATTGCGATATCGAATTCAGGATTTTTTTCGGTTATACAAGAAACAGCTTTGTGGTTTTCTTCCGCCTTGAGTAAACGTATAGCCAGTTCTCTGCAGTCAAGCATGTAAAATGCCTCCGATCTCCACGATGACACAGTCACCGTTTCTTACATTTCGCTTTTTAAACGATCGCCTACCGCAAAATGATTTTTGGGTACCTCGTTTACAATCACACGAATGCTAGACAAAGGGGCCCCCAGTGATTCGTGAACTGTACGCGCAACATTACGTATGCATTGTTCTATGGTTTCTTGTTCTCTACCTTCCAGCATCATAATTTGTATGATTGGCATGTTTGTTCCTCCTCCCTTGAAGTCATGCACTCATCCGAACTGCCAAACGCTGTGGCTCAGGTTTCCATATCGGTAACTGCGGTGTAGCAGTTTCGCTGTTTGCTCATTATCAGCTGCACCCATCGCGTAGAAAAGGGGAACAAAGTGCTCATTTCCATATGGCGGCACGGCAAGGTTTGCGTTTGGTGCTACAGAATCGTAGGTAAAGAGTGATTCTAGGTCCCAATTACGTAAACCGCTTTCCAGCCACTCATCAAAGCTAAGTGCCCATGGATCGATCTCCCCATCCTCTGCTCCCCAATTTAAAGCCCTAAGATTATGAACTGTTCCTCCGCTGCCAATAATCAAAACATCTTTTTCTCTTAATCCAGATAAAGACCTACCGATTTGATATTGCTCCTTGGGTGTGAGTTTCGGGTTTACAGACATGGAAATGACCGGAATGTCTACATGAGGATAAAGCAACCTGAGGACGACCCACGCCCCATGATCCAAGCCCCGTTCCGTTTCAACATCAAACGGGATTCCCTGTTTCGTGAACAGGTCTTCGATTTCCTTGGTGATTGTTTGGTTGCCTCGAGCTGGATATTCAATCCGGTACAATGCTTCTGGAAAACCTCCAAAATCATAAATGGTCTTATACTCATCGACATCACTGACTCGTTGTACGGATGATTCCCAATGAGCGGAGAACAAGACAATCGCTTTTGGTTTTGGCAATGTACGACCTAATGTATTTAGAAACTGCGTGTATTCATTATCCTCAATCGCTAGTAAAGGCGCTCCGTGAGCGACGAAAAATGACGGTAACATGTTCTCTTCCTCCCTGGTGTTATTTACGACCCCCGTTACTTCTTCAAATCATCGAGAAGCCACTTCGTAAAATCCTGTTGGTTTTTTATCGAAACCGAATGCCCTTCCTCATAAGTCTGGAAGGTGACATCGGCACCCAAGCTTCCGTAGAGATCATTGCTTTCTAAGCCCCACTCGTAGGGAAGAATGTTGTCAAATTGACCATGTGAAAGAAAGACAGAAAGTTGATCGACAGGTTGTTTCCTGTATTCTTCCTTGACGAATCCTGGGATGTATCCACTGAGTGCAACAATCCCTTTTACGCGATTCCCCAATGTCAAACCAAGAGTCTTTGCGAGAATCGCGCCTTGGCTAAAGCCAAGCAAGTACAAGCGACTGCGATCGATCGGGTATTGATCGGCAGCATAGTCAATAAAGCTTGTCAGGTTGTGTACGGCTTGATCAAAGACTTCTCTATGCGGTTTCCCATATCCCTGGATGGTGAAAAATGCATATCCTGGTGGCTGTGGAAGATGTCCCCGAATACTGAAAATGTAGAATTTCTCTTCCAGTCCATCTACGAGTGACAACATGTTCTGTTCATTACTCCCTATGCCATGCATCAAAAATAAAGCTGGATAGGTTTGATTCGGGTCGGCTTGTTTTGGTCGACGAAGTTCATAAAGCATTGGTGAATTCATAGTTCGCATCCTTTCTCACTTTTGTATCTTTATAAGAATATAATATTCATATTAAAAAACTTTTTGGATAAAAAAAAACATCGCCCGATGATTCTTCTTTTTTTGATAAGGCTATTGATTCGTTATGTATAAGATAACAATAGATGATATAGAACGTCAACGATCATTTTGCTAATATAGAAATATGTTTTTTATTAGGAAACATTAGAGGTGGTTAAACTGGATATTGGGTCAAAAATTCGTGCGATACGTAAAAGAAAAAAAATAACCATTGCACAGATGTGTGAAGCAACAGGACTTTCAAAGGGTTTCATCAGTAATGTGGAAAACAATAATACCTCCCCATCCTTTCAAACGCTTCAAACAATCGCCAGCTTTTTAGGGGTTCCTTTGCCTTACTTATTGTTAGAAAAGCAGCAGCATATGCGTGTTGTCAGAAAAGATACGAGGAGGTACAGTTCCTTTCATCAATTGAAGATCGAGCATTTAACTTCCAAGAGTGGACTCAGAATGATGATTGTAGAATTCCCTCCAGGGGCTTCCATGGGAGAACCACATTCCCATGAGGGAGAAGAGTGCCATTTTGTGATGGAAGGAAGACTTCTCGCCGAACAAGGAGAGGACTCCGTTACGCTAGAGGAAGGTGACTCGTTCAGTTGGAATGCGAGCGTGCCACATTATGTAAAAAATATTGGGGATGAAAAAGCGGTTGTATTGATTGCTATTTACTCGGATGCTGAACTGCATGATTTGCTGTAGAGAAAAAACACTAAACAAAAGACTTATCCATTTGCTCCTGGTTCGGTGACTGAGCCGAGCCAACAAATAGGAAACGACCACGGAGAAGATCACAATTCCGTAGAAGCCCGCGCCAATTCCGATCCCGATCCCCCCGGCGAGGAAGATCATCGCGGCCGATAAATAATCCCAGTATGGCACTAACAATGATACGAAAGTACATCTCCAGATTCTTGACGACATGTACTTCACACATTTCATTCAAAATTTCCAAAGGTCTTACCCCGGTAAGCAGAAAACAAAACAGGTACCCCGTCTGAGACGGAGTACCTGTTTTTGCTGGTAGCTTTCGTTATTCCCGTTCAATCGTCATTTCCGGACCGATGAATACTTCAAACAATCGCTCCCAGGGCAGCACGATCTCTACGTCATCGAGGCTTGCGATTTTGCCAGTGAACGTATGGCTGCCTCGTTTGCCAATGTCGATGGATTGATTCGCGAAGTAGTTTTCATACCAGTCATCCACTGCTGGAGACAGCTCTTCTACGACAAAATCATTGACTTCTTCAAAGTCATCACCCAGTCCCCATTCGTTGCCACCCAGTTTTTTGACCAATGCCCGAGCGTCAGCCATGACTTCGTTGCGGTAGTTGTGATCGTTGGCAAAAGAAGAGAGCAAAAGATTCACATGAGCCTCTGCTGCTTCGACTGTTAGGGGGATACCGAACTGGTTGCCCTTTTGTAGAAAAGCCATGCGTTGAAGGCCTTGTCCCAAAGCACTGCCCATGTTGTTCCCTGCTGTCCCCCACCCGGTATAGGAAAGCAAAGCAGGCAGCTTCACTTCATCCTGCAGGCGTTCGATCAGATCAGCATCTGCCTTGTTCGTGATCGTCACGTCTGTCACGGCTACGCGTTTGCCATCTTCCAAATGTTCGTTGATCGCGGCGACAAAGTCATCCAGCGCTTCTCTTCTGTCTGCTTTGCTCTCACCAGGCTCCGAGGGAGTATTGACCATCAAGACAAGGTCAGCGTCGGCCGCATCACGCACCGGTTTTCCCCCCGCCGCGACGATATGCTTGTCCACACTCTCGTCAAACGTCGTATCTTCAAACGGCGCAGTCCAATCGCTTCCGTCCATGCCAGAGTACTCGACCGCTACTTTGGGATGAATGCCCAATTGTTCAAGAGAAAGTCGGCTGACGAGAACGGTACCAACTTCATCTGCTCCAGGGAAAATGGCGGTTCGATCCTCGACGTGGAGGTCCTCCGCTTTTTCGACCAACGCTTCTCGTTCAGCACGATGCAGTCCATGAGGAGCGGCATCATCTTGAGCGAGTACGAGGTAATCGATCGTTCCATCCTTCACCCAGTCGATTAACAAGGAATTGATTTTATGGTTGCGTTCGCGAGCATCCAGATAATCTTGCAGAACAGCTTCCGGGATGAGCTCCTCCAGCTCCTCCAGACGATCCTCTTTTTCCGTCATTCCGAGATTGTGCACCTCATCATACAGGATCGCCCACTCCCTGATCTGATCGTAATATTTCAACGTCTCAGGATCAGTAGCCGTAACAGCCAAGCGCTGGATCGTATCAAACACGTAGATCGGCTTTTTCGGTTCCTTTGCTTTCAATCGCTTGATGGCTTTGATGTTGGACAGTGCATCTTCATACGATTGGTCGGCGGTACGGGAAGCCACGAGCCCTCCGTACGCCAGCATACTGACAGAAATGACGGAACCGTCCACTTCATCTGCCTCGTCGAGCAGCCAGTCGCCGATCTCCTCTCCATCTCCCGGAGTCGTGAAGTGCCCGAGCATGTCTTCATCCGGCATGATTGTTTCTACTCCCCCGGCTCGCGAGGTCATCATGGGAAAATACGTATTGACCGGACGATCATCCAGAGGAACCAGGGCGATACGGGCAATCGGCTTGGGTGACGATTGCTTGGCTTGCACCATACTCATTTGACCAAAAGGCAGCATTCCTGTCAGCAGCGTGGCCATCGCGACAGTGGAAATCACAACTCTCAACTTTTTCATCGTTTCGACTCCTTTCCAAATGAACGAAATGATTGACGATTTACAGGACTGCCTGAGCCTGCCGCAATGCTTCTTGTAGCTTGGATACGTCGATCTTTCGCGGGATCGTTCCCTCTAGATGAGCAATGGCGGCGGCTGTTCCCGCTGCCTGCCCCGTAGCCATACAGCTCGGAGTGAGCCTCGTCGTCGCCAGCGCTTCGTGCGTCGTCGAAATACAACGCCCTGCGGCAAGCAGATTTTCGATTGTCTGGGGCAGCAAGCAACGATACGGAATGTCGTACGCGCCGTCCCCCTCGATCTCTGCCGCGATAACTCCTTTGCCGGAAGGATCGTGGATGTCGACAGGATAACCACTGCGCGCAATCACATCGGAGAATTTGCGTCCCTGCACAACATCCTCGATGGTGAGGCTGTACTCTCCCGAAATCCTGCGCGTTTCACGAATGCCAATCTGCGTCCCGACTGCTGAAATGGAGGCTCGGGAAAATCCCGGGACCATCTTTTTCAAAAAATCAGACATCATCAGCACCTGACGTCTTCCTACCTCCTCCGCCTCCGTGAGATCCTCTACATCCGTTCCATCCAGCCCTTGCACCCTCGTGCAGTTGATGAGCACTTCATCCTTTTCCGGACCGCTGAAAAAGAGGACCTGATCGCGGTTGATTGGGACACCTGAGGATTTCCATTGCGTGTAAAAGCCTTGGACACCCGTCAGAGGCAGCTCGCGCAATTGATCGAATGGGGTCTTGTGGTAGAAATCTTCCGGATGCTCCAGCATGTACGCTTTGACCTGATCCAGATCAACTCCGCGCATCCGAAACTTCATCGTCATCGGCTGCGTCCGCCCGTCACTTTCCCTGCCCTGACTCGTCGGCGCGCCAGCTAAGTAGGCCACATCGGCATCACCGGACGCATCGACAAAGACGTTTCCGCGAATTTCATACTTGCCTGACTTGGTCGTAATCTGTATCGCGGTGATCCGTTCTCCCTCTACAGCCACCTGATCGACGAAACTGTGCACGAGCAGCTTGACCCCTGCTTCCTTCAGCATTTCCACAGCCAGAAGCTTATAGATTTCTGGATGGTACGGTGTGACCGTATGAACGAATCCCACAGTATCCCGCAAATGCCCCGGAGAACCGCCCCGCTCCTGCAAGCGCTCGACGATCTCCTGCGCGATGCCTTTGATCACTTGCTCCCCTTTTTCCGTATGAAACGTCATCCAAGGGTACACCAGTGCCGCCGTAGACATTCCGCCGAGAAATCCATACCGTTCGATGAGAATCGTTTTGGCTCCCATTCTTCCACTAGCTAGTGCTGCATTGATTCCCGCTGGCCCTCCCCCAACGACGACGACATCTGCTTCCAGTACGCGATCCATCTGCATCCACCTCCATTTAATCCTTCATCCCTGTCATCGATACGCCTTCGATGAATTGCTTTTGAGCAAAGAAGAACACAATTAACAGCGGCAGCGTCGCCATTACGGATGCACTCATCAAGTGATGCCATGCCGTTCCTGCTTCATCCGTAAACAAGGAAAGGGCTAGCGGCAACGTCATCAGCTCTCTGTCATTTAAGAAAATCAACGGATCATAAAAGTCGTTCCAGCTGGTCAAAAACGTGAAGATCGTCAATGTGGCAATCGCTGGTTTGGCTAGCGGCAGCATGATACTCCAGTAGATCCGCCAACGTGAGCAGCCATCGATCATCGCAGCTTCCTCCAGCTCTTTGGGAATCCCGAGGAAAAACTGCCGCATGACAAAGACTCCAAAGATGCCACCCGCTCCGAAAATCGGGAGCACAATTAGCGGCACATGCGTGTTAATGAAGCCGAGAAAGCGCATGAACAAAAACATTGGAATGGAAGTCACTTCATTGGGAATCATCATCGTCGACAGCAGGAGCAAAAAGACGAGATTGCGCCCCTTGAAAGGAATCCTCGCAAATGCATAACCGGCAATGGAAGCAAACAGGACTGTGCCGATTGTCACGAGAATCGCGATGTACAGGCTGTTCCAATAAAACAAATGAAACGGCGTATTGGACAAGACCTCCGTGTAATTTTCCAGCCGAAGCGGCGATGGAATCAGCTCAGGAGGAAAGACAAAGATTTTGGACGGCTCTTTGAGGGATGTCGAAAGCATCCACAGGAACGGGACGAGCATCACGACGGATACGACCGTCAGCACGAAGTAATTCATCCCGATGCCGATGATTTTTCCTGGACTCTTATTCTTCATGGAACACCCACCTCTTTCGATACTGCCACTGGAGCAGCGTAAAGACGAAAATGATAAAGAACAGCACAAAAGCGAGGGCCGACGCATAGCCAAACTCAAAATTTTTAAAGGCCTTTTCCCAAATGTAGTAGACCAGCACCTTGGTGCTATCGCCTGGTCCTCCCTGTGTCATCACATAGATTTGTCCAAACACTTTTAGTGACCCGATAATGGTCAACAGCGTCGTCAAAAAGATGGTGGGCGAAATCATCGGGACCGTAATCTGAAAGAACTGACGGGCCCTCCCCGCTCCATCGATGCGCGCTGCCTCATACAAGTGCACGGGTACCTGCTGCAGGGCCGCGATAAACAAAACCATATTCAACCCGACGTTTTTCAGGACGCTGGTCACGATAACGACGGGCATCGCCAGCTGTGGATTGTACAGCCAGGCAGGACCGGTGATCCCGAACAGCTGCAGAATCTGGTTGATGAATCCCGTGTCGGTAGCAAACAAATACTTCCACACAATCGCCCAGACGATCAGCGAAGTCATGACAGGCACGAAGATAGCGGTGCGGAAAATTCCGATCCCCGGCAGCTTGCGGGCCAACAGCAGCGCGAGCCCCAATGCAAGGACAATGTTCATTGGAACGAGGCCAGCCGCAAACGTAAAGGTATTGCCGACGACTGTCCAAAACTCCTCATCCTGAAAAATGGCTTTGTAGTTATCTAACCCGACAAAGGTAGGCTCCCCAAGCAATGGCCAATCCGTCAAGCTCATGTAAAAGGCAAGCAGGAGCGGCCCGAGCAGTAACACCAGAAATCCTAAGGCCATCGGACTGACGAACAGCCAACCAGTCACATTGGCTTCTCTATGAAACGGATTGCTCCTCGTTTTCGTTTTTCTCTGTTCAGGAGAGAGGGGGGCGTTCATGTTGCTCTCCATTCGATTCCCTCCTTCTTAGTGGTCGAAGCGACCTCGAAATTCTTCTTGCGAGACCGCATAGGTGCTTATTTGTCAATCGCATTGCGGAGTGCAGCGACCGACCTTTTTATCTCCTCCGTCGTCGTCCCCAGAGCCATCGCCCCTGCCAATAAGACCCGTACTCCCGTATCCCGCAAGGCTGAAATATCTGCTGGCACGACCTTTCGTTGCGTAGGAACCATGACTGGAATGCCTGCCTTTTCAGCCAAATACCGGTATTTCAACAGATCGGCGAATACCAGTGGCGTTCCGTATTCGGCTCCCGGAACGACCGAGGCTTCCAGCGCCGCCATAGGAAAATGCTTCACGACCTCAAGCAACGACAAATCAAATTGATCGTCAATGGCAAAGGTGCTTGCCACTCCCTCGATACGCATCTGAGCTGCTGGCAAATGATGTCCGTAGATGGAGATGAAATCGATCCCTACCGAAGACAGCTGCGAGAGCTCTGCAGGGTCTAGATCTTGTGGAGAGCCTGCGGGAACGATGCCAAACGGCCCGTCAAACTGACTGCGAATGGAGGAGAACAGTTCGCGATAGTGTGACAGAGGCCCAAAGCTGTTTCCACTTGCTCGGTGGTGGACATTCATGTGCACCTTGAGTCCGTCTGCGCCTTCTTCGAGCACGATTCTCGCCAGTTCCTCCTCATTTTTTGGCAGACTCACCAGAAGGAGAAACGGTTTTTCCGTTAGCGCTTGCTGAAAACGATTCATCGTGTCCCGAGACCTCCCATTAAGTCACAACGGCCTGTTTCCAGACCGTCGTGGCTCCCCTATTTTTTCAAAATCGGATTGATCTTCTCTTCCAGAGACTTCATGATGTCCTGTGGCTGTGCGGTTTGCCCGAACAGCTGGTCAAAGCCTGCGAGAATAGTGTTATCGATTTTTTGCCATTCCACATGTCCTGGCTGGAAGTGTGCTTTCGGCATCTCATCAATCACCGCTTGTTTGATGTGAGCTGGATCTGGATTGTCCGGCTGCTTCAGGAACAGGTCGGAATTGAGTACAGACGTACGTGGAGGGACGAAGTAAGCGGAAGTCGCTTGTACTCCTTCTTCACTGGCGATGAATTTGAGGAACTCTTTGGTTTCCTGCAAATGCTTGGTTCCTTTAAAAATGGAGTAGCCTGCCTGACCAAGCATCGGTGCAGAACCTTGAGAGCCCGATGGCATCGGAGCGATATCCCATTTAAAGTCCTTAATCGCGCGCGCCTTGGAGACGTAGCTGTACACATCGAAGAACATCCCGATTTTGCCTGATTCAAAGCTCACTTGCTCCCCTGCTTTTGGATGCGAGCCATCGGTAAACATCATGCGCTGCAGCATGCTGAGTGTCTCAGTGCCGTACTGGTCATTCCACGTAAATTGATTCATTTCTTTATTAAACGGACCGCTACCATTCGACCACGCGTAAGAGGAAAGGATAATCCATGTTTTCCAGTCGCGGAAGAAGTTTGCCCCGTAAATCTTGCTCGCTCCCGTTCCACTCGTAATGTCCTTCGCCGTCTTTTCAAACTCTTCCCACGTCCACTTGCCTTCTTTGGCCAGATCATTGGGCGACTTCAATCCTGCCTTTTCGATCAAATCCTTGTTATAAAACATCACGCTTGGGGGTGTTGAAAAAGGAATTCCGTATAATTTCTCTTCTTTCTTGAAAAGCTCCAACGTGGAAGGGATGAAGTCGTCCATTTTGAAGTTGGCATCCTGTTTGATATCCGAGACGTCTTCCAAAATCCCATTTGCCATAAACTGTGGCACCATGCGCTCTGAGACCCATCCGATATCAGGCAATTCCTGTCCTGCCGCAAGTACCGTCACCTTTTGCTGATAATCAGGAAACGGCACAGACTCGAGCTTTACCTTAATATTCGGATGCGACTGAGTAAATTTATCGATCAGCTTTTTGTACAGATCGAGGTGAGCTTGATTGCCCCATGTCAAAAAGGAAAGCTCGACGGGCTCGTTGGTGCTTGCTGCCGGATCGCCGGAAGCTGCAGGCTTACTGCTACAGCCCACAAAAGTAAACGCTGTCAAAAGGATAGACAATACCAAAAAGATTGCCTTTTTCATAGTGGACCCCCTTTTCTCACTGGAATCATTTCCTAGTTCAAGTATAAATTTGATGGAATATTGAGATAAATCATCTAGTTTACAGATTTGGTATGGGATTTAAAGGTCTTCATCTCCCCATGCACTATCACGATAACCTCCAGGGGTCATTCCCACTTCTTTTTTAAACACGATCATGAAATGCTTGGGACTCTGATATCCCACCAGACGAGAGATGTCATAAATCTTGAGGCTCGTCTCACGCAAAAGCTGCTTGGCCCTTTTCATCCGCACCCTAGTGACGTAATCGGAGACATTTTCACCCGTCTCGGTCTTGAACAGCTGGCTGAGGTAGATTGGGTTGAGGTGCACGAAATCTGCAAGCGTCTGCAATCGCAGGTCGCCATCCGTATGATCTTGGATGTATGACTTTACTTTGCGTATGATTTGCCGCTCTTCTTTTTGGTTTTCCTGATTTTCTTCTCCGGTTATTTGCTTTTTGCGCTCCAGTGACTGTCTGATTTTTTCCAGCGTACTCACGAGTTCGATGCGATCAATCGGTTTGAGCAGGTAGTCCGACACTTTGTACTTCAGTGCCTTCTGTGCGTATTGAAAATCTCCGTACCCACTGATGATGACAATCGGCAGCTCTTCATACATTTCGCGGATCTTGCTGATCATCGCAAGACCATCTACCTCTCTCATTCGAATATCCGTGACGATCAGGTCAGGCATTTCCGTTCGCAAGTAGTGCAGCGCTTCTTTCCCATCCTCTGCCTCTGCGACGACGGCAAATCCGGTGGTCACTTTTTCGATTAAGGTCTTCAAGCCTTCCCGAATGATCCTCTCATCTTCCACTAGCAAGACTTTGTACATGTCGCATCGCCCTCTTTTCATTCTCTAATGGGATTCTCAAAGAAAAAATCGATCCTTGCTCAGCATGACTATCCATCAAAAGGTTGTACCCTTCACCGTACAAAAGGGTAGTGCGCTGATTAATATTGCGTAGGGCCGTTCCAGTTCCTTGGCTGTTCGAATACTCATTCTGATGAAAAGGAATGCTGACGATAGAACGTAGCCGGGTCAGCGCTGGCTGAGTCATTCCCTTCCCGTCATCTTTCACGCTGATTAGCACGTCTTGGTCATCGCGTGCGACCGTCAGCCAAATCGTCCCTCCGTTTTCCTGACGCTCGATGCCGTGATAGATGGCGTTTTCGATTAGTGGCTGCAAGAGCAGCTTGGGAATCGGAGTATCTAGTATTGCTTCGTCCACATCCATCTCCACTAGTAAGCGATCACCCAGGCGGGTCTGCTGAATTCGCACATACGAAGCCAGAGATTCTAGCTCTTGTGCAAGCGTCACAAAGCCATCGTCGCGCTCCACCGTGTAGCGCATCAGTTTGCCCAAGGAAGACACCATGTCCGATACGTCGAAATTTCCAGCGCGTATCGCCATCATGTTGATCGCTTCCAAGGTGTTGTAGATGAAATGCGGATGGATCTGGCTCTGCAGGGCAGCCAGCTCCGCCTCTCTCTCCCGCAGACTGATGACGTACACTTCATTGACGAGTCGATTGATCTCTTCGACCATGTGGTTAAATTGCTCGCTCAGCTTGCCGATCTCATCCTCGGAAGCCACAGGCACGCGTTCGTGAAAGTGCCCGTGCTCGACCTGCAGCATTTTTTCTTTGAGCTGTACGAGCGGTTTGCTGAGTGAGTAGGCAAAATAGCTGGCTAAGCCTCCTGCCACTACCAGAAAAATCGCCGCAATCAAAATCGTGAAGCTACGCAGGGCATTCGAATCCTTTAACAGACTGTCTACCGGAATGATACTGATGACCTTGAGTCCCGTGCTCGCAGATTCATTGTCGATCAGCAAGTAGCGCTGTCCCTGCAGCCACATCGTTTTTTCCGCACGGGGAGATTTGAGCCTATCTGTTTCCTGTAGTAGCGTACGATAGCCAGGTGTCTCCTCGTTCTCCCTTTTTTCAAAGAACAGCTCATTTTGTTGATTCACGATGATCAGACTGCCCTCTTTAGTAAATGGCATGTTGGTCAAGATCTGGTCAATCATCTCCATCTTCATGTCGATCTTTATGATCCCGAGCGGCACGTTTGTGTTGGGCTCTCTCAACAGGCGAGCCACCGAGAAGTACTGCTCCTCAGACGAATCCACATAATAGCCCGGCCGATGCGAAGGGATGATGACAGATGCACCGTTACCTTCTATCACCCGACGGTACCACGCTTCCTCGCTCCAATGGACTTGTGATTTTATCGTGGACGGATCTAGGTTGGAGAAAATCATCCCGTTTTGGGACATGATCTGGATGCCTCTTACTTCCGGTCGGCTGTATGACAGGCTGGAAATGTACAACGTCATTTTTTGGCGTTTCTCCGTGGAGAGATAGGGAGGAGCCTGCGTGTTACTGCGCAGCTCTCTCAGTATAGAAAGGACGCTATTATCGTAGAGAGGCATGAGGGAGAGACGCTTCATCTCTTCCATATTCCGATCCAGATTTCGGTTTATCTGATAGACGATCTGCGCCGTGTACTCGGAGGTCCTCTCCTCGGTGGAGGTAGAAAATTTACTATACGTGATCATGCCTTGCAGGCTCAACGGGATCGCGATGAGGCAGAGAAACAGCGTGAGCATCTTCATGCGCAGCGTTCCTCGAAACAGGTTCAGCGGATGCTTTTTCCGTCGGTCATTCATGGTAGACACTCCTCATTAGGTTCTGATAATTGCGACTACTTCTTCTAACCGTTTCCCAATTCCTTTTTCTCTTGGATAACATCCACCCATCATATAAAAAGTGGGAACAAAAAAACCTCATCACTTTTTGATGAGGTCGGTCAGTCAAGAAGGCAGCTGTCGTGGGGAGAAGCCTGTTTCCATACTACGCTCCGGGTTGCGTCCTTCCGGGGAGCGCAGATTGTCCACTCCGCCATGATCCCGAGGGATTCATGGCTCCGCTAAGTAGAACTTCACAGTCGCTCCGTCTGGAAACAGTCTTCTCTCGCGAGTTGATCCTGCTCACCCTACTTTTCTAAAACCCTCTCTAGTTCTTTTCCGTCTTTATCAAGATCCCGCGCTGGGCGTAAAACCGGGAAAAGGTCTCCAAATCGACGTGAACCTGTTCCTGAGTGGCAGACGTGTGGCCGGACGGATTGTGAAAAATAAGCTCTTGTCTCTCACTGTTCTTGCCAAACACATACACCAGATGTCCCCCTTGCTTAGGCGGTTTTGCATCAGGCTTGCGGATGCTTGGATGAACGGAAGCGATATACACATATCCCAGGTCCAGCAGGTCGTATATTTCTTCGATCGGTGTGTGTTCACGAAGCTCCGCTTGGAGACCGTATTTCTCCTGGATAAAGGTAATAAACGGGCGATAGATCAATCCCTTGATCGTTCCATCTTCCCCTTCCACGTATCCTCCGTACTCGCGGCATTGTCTCATCAGGTCGATGGTTGGAATGATCCGGTTTTGCCAACGCGCGAGATGCATTTTCAGGCAGGCCATGCCACAGATATGGGAGCTCCAATGTGCATATTCTTCGGGGTCTACTGCCCCGGACAAGTGCCACTTAGGGTCTTGTGTAGGGTCCAGCTTCCCGGATATCAAGTCTAGTATCCGATCACGAGACTCGAATTGTGCAAAATAGGGTACGGTCGTCATGGTTTCCCCCTTCGCTTTAAAACAACTCCGAATGAAATCTCTTCGCCAGCAATCCGTGCGCCTGCGCGGGATCGATATCCCATACAAGCAGTCCCTCCGCATTTTCGGGTATGACACTCAGCTTTTCTCCTGTCGGCGATACGAGAGTCGTAGTAGAGCCTTGATGCTCCAGCGCGTAATTAACACTCGCAAAATAGATGTTGTTCTCCAAGCTCCTGCCCACCATCGCACCCTTGTAAAACTCCGGATTCGCGACTTGTCCGGTAAACTGCGGATGGAAAACGATATGAGCTCCTTTTCTTGCCGCCCAGCGAACAGTCTCTGGATACCTCCATCCCTCATGGCAGATGACAATGCCAAAGGTTACATCCTTCCGTTCAAACAATAGGCGACCTTTTCCCGGGACGTAGTCAAACTGATCTTCCTCCGGATCGATCTGGTTCTTTGTTTGGTAGCCCAAAATCTCTCCAGTCTCTGAAATAACGAAAGCAACGAGATGCAAGCCATCCTCGTCTCTCCATTCCGTCGGTAAAATGACGGTCACCTGATTTTGCTTCGCAATTGCACAAATTTCTTCCAGCGCTGAAGTCATTAATGTGTGGTCGTACTTCTCGACCTCATAGCCGACCCCACGCAATCCCGGGATGATCGATTCGGGGAAACAAACCACATCGCAATACTGCTCGCTTGCCTGCCCGATCATTTGTTTGACGATTGTGATTCCATCCGCTAACGATTGAGGAAATCTTGCTTGAGCCAATCCAATTCTCATCTATTTGCTCCCCTCTACATAAAACAGATACCCCATCTGCGCATCTTGGAGTACCTGTTATCTCTTCTATTTATCTTACCAGCTTATAGGCGCACGATCACCCTGCCGCGCATCTGGCTCGCCAATATTTTTGACAAGGCATTCGGCAATAGATCTAGAGAAATCTCTTCATCGATGAAATCTTCGAGACGGTCTGGCTTCAAGTCCGTCGCCAATCGCTCCCAGATGACCTTTCTCAATTCCATCGGGCAATAGACGGAATCGATTCCCAGCAAATTGATCCCGCGCAAAATGAATGGAAACACGGTCGTCGGCACGTCTGTTCCCCCTGTCAAACCGCTGACCGCAACCGAACCGTTGTAATGGAGCTTGCTTAAAATGGCCGCCAACGTTTTTCCGCCGACAGGGTCGACCGCTGCTTGCCAGAGCTGTTTGTCCAAAGCACTGATTTTTTCTCCGGTCACTTCCTCACGCGAAACAGCCTCTTTTGCCCCCAGCTTGTACAAATAGTCGTGCTCCGATTCTTTGCCTGTGCTGGCGACGACATGATAGCCTCTTTTCGCCAAGATAGATACGGCAATACTACCTACTCCGCCAGTCGCGCCCGTAACCAGTACCTTTCCCTTTTCCGGTGACACGCCATTTTCTTCCAAACGATGCACGGATAGCGCGGCTGTGAAACCAGCAGTCCCAAAGATCATGGCTTCCTTTAGCGTGAGACCTTCTGGAAGAGGAACGACCCAATCTCCTGGGACATTTGCGTATTCGCTATAGCCGCCGTAATGGGATACACCGATCTCATAGCTGGTCGCAATCACTTCATCACCCTCGCGAAAACGGGGATCTGCTGATGCTACGACGACACCTGCCAGATCAATTCCAGGGATAAAGGGATAGCTCCTGACGATCTTTCCATTCGGAATACTCGCCAAGCCATCCTTGTAGTTCACACTAGAATAATGGACTTTGATTTGTACATCTGCCTTTGGCAAATCGTCCATCGAGATCGTTTTTACTTCCGCGGAAAACCCTTGTTCGTCTTTGTTGACCATAAATGCTCGAATTGGTTTTTGCATGGTTTCTACGCCTCCTTCATGTCCAAAAGGTCTAGACACCTACTATTCCTATCCATTTTATCACCAGCAGCCGACTTTCGTATGGTCCAAACTGCTTGAACGACTAGCTTAGCTTGATAATCACGACTCCAGCCAGAATCAAACCGATCGAAACCCATTTTACGATACTCACCTGTTCCTTTAGCCAGACGACTCCGATGATGGTGGCAAAGACAATGCTGATTTCACGTACGGATGCTACATACGTGACAGGAGTCGTCTGCATGGCATAGACCGCGAGTGAATTGGATACAAAAACGAATAGCCCGCCTGCCAGGGTATGCCACGGATAACGTTTGACCAGAGAGAAATAAGAGACTTTTGTCTGCGCTCTGCGGTCGAGGATCCACTTTCCAGCAAACATGCCGATAAACACGAAGTATTTGAAGAGCAAGCCAGACATCATCGAGGCTCCCATTCCGTCCAGTACACTGCTGAGCGCGGAAAAGCTCCCTGCCATGAAAACCCACTTCATGTTGTGCCAGTCTTTCAGCAAGTGACTGAGTTCACGCAAGGAAAAGGATTTTTGATTCATGAAAACGACTCCGGCTACGATGACCAGGATGCCCAGGAACCCTGTCCACGCGATCGCTGCTCCGATGAACAGGGTGCTTATAATAGTAGTCATGATAGGGGCCGTCCCTCTCAAAATGGGGTAAGCGTAACTCAAGTTGTTGGTCCTGTACGCTTTTGCTAACGCGACAAAATACAGCACCTCCGAGATGGTGCTAAACAGCAGCCATTTGATCGCGGCGACAGGGAACGGAGAGGTGTTCCACAAGTAAATGGCCAGCGGTACGTACAAAATCACGGAAGCACCCAGTATCAGCGTAAAAAAAGCATCCCGTTCCTCGATTTGCTTGGACAGGGCATTCCAGATAGCGTGACAGATCGCTGCAAACAACAGGATCAGCAAAATGGTGGTGGACATTTCTTCTCCCAGCTTTCTTTTTTTGCTAAATGATGGACCGTAGTGGAGGGGCGGAAAAAGGCGAAAACGCTCCAAGTTAGTAGGGTCACTTTCATGGGGGGCATCCCTGTACGGTTCCACTCCAAAAGCGGAACGGCGTCCAAAGCAGACGGTTCAGGATGCTACTCAGAGGTGGACGCTCAGGCGTGTTCCGCTTTTTCCGCTCCACCTCGGCTGTGTCCTTAATACCTTCGCTTTTTTCCCCTTTTTCCTGGACAGCGGTTTGGGTTGAGCGTGCCTCTTTTTGGCAGTCGCTCGGAGACTGTATTGCTGGGGCGGAAAAAGACGAAAACACTCCAGGTTAGTAGGGTCACTTGCTTCGAGGTCATCCCCGTACGGTTCCACTCCAAAAGCGGAACGGCGTCCAAAGTAGACGATTCACGGATGCCACTCAGAGGTGGACGCTCAAGCGTGTTCCGCTTTTTCCGTTCCACCTGGGCTGTGCCCCGAACATCTCCATTTCGCCTTTTTCCTGGACAGCTGTTTGGGTTGAGCGTGTCTTTTCTGGACTTGTTAAAGGCATTCTCGTTTTTGGCGGTCGCTCGGAGATTGTAGTGCTGGGACAGAAAAAGGCGAAGGTAAAAAAGTAATAAGAGCGTTGAGAAACCTCATGCATTTCGGGATTTACTTTTATTTCATGATTTTTGGGTATAAAGATCGCGGCTAGCATAAATCGTGAAAGCGATTCTAAAGAGAAAGGTTCCTTTATTTTTTGGCGTGTCCCAAAAGGTTTTAGAAAAGCCCGATGAGCAGGCTCCGTTCGCAAGAGAAGCATGTTTCCAGGCGGAGCGACTCGCGGAGTCCCACTCAGCGTAGCCATGAATCCCGCGGCAACAGAATCGCTATCTATGAATAACCTTCGTAGCTGCGCTCCGTTTGGCGATTCCCTCGGGATCATGGTGGAGCGGACAGTCTAGACTCCCCTGCAGGACGTAGCCCGGAGCGGAGAATGGAAACAGGCGTCTCCACACAGCAGCCACTTTCTCGACAGCCTGAAACTAATGCTTGATCTTCTGAGGAAACAAACGGATAAATAACAGTAGGTACAAACTTCCTATGAAAGAGGAGTGGATTCTTTTGAACCGAACGCAAGTATTTACTGGGTCTCCCTGGGAGCCAGTCGTCGGCTATTGCCGGGCCATTCGAGTCGGTGACAAGATCGAAGTAGCCGGAACTACTGCCATGAAAGACGGAGCAGTGGTTGGCGTCGGAGATCCGTATGAACAAACGAAATTTATTTTGCAGACGATCGAAAAGGCCTTGCACGAGCTGGGCGCGGATCTCTCCCACGTGGTAAGAACGAGAATGTTCGTCACGGATATATCCAAATGGGAAGAGATCGGGAAAGCGCACGGCGAATTTTTCCGGAACATTCAACCAGTTGCGACGATGGTCGAAGTCAAGGCACTGATCGAGCCCGAGTTGCTAGTTGAAATCGAAGTGGAAGCGATCGTCACGACGGTCGAGTAAATGGCAAAAGGTGTAGTCTTGTATAGACTACACCTGATTTCTTCTTATGTCTCTTGTGTAACTTCATAAGAGTCCACAATTCCTACGATGACGGCATCGATGGGGACCATCTTATTGTGAAAAATGATCCGCGCAGGAGTGCCCGAAGAAACGATGACCTTCTCACCAAAACCCGCTCCGATGCGGTCTGCCGCAATCACCGTTCGTCCACCCTCTTTTTCGTTCCAGTCAATGGGCTGGACAACCAGCAGCTTCAAATTCTCCATGCCCTCTTCTTTTTGTGTGGACCAGACACTGCCGATCACTTTTCCCAAAAACATGGCGCTCCCCCTTTATCGCACATAGTGGACAGCGATCCCTTTCTCTTTGAGTAAGTCTATCGCCAGAGGAGAGACGATCGCTCCCTGTCGCAGGACCAGCTTCTGATCGGGAAAGTCTGATTGTGATTTCACCCAGTCTGCTGTGAGCAGTTTCACCGCTGCGGGTTGTTGGCCTTGCGTATCCTGATGGGGAAGTGCGAGTGCCGTTGCCTGCTGACTCGCCCGACTCTTACGGATGATGGACGCTGCCAATTCTTTTTGCGCAGCGAATTCGATGCCTAGCTCCTTCATCTCGATCACATGACGTTGAAAAAGCTTCTGGTACGGCCCCGGCAAGGTTAAGGTCTTGAGGCAACGTCGGTCGGAGCGTTTCATGCCAGGCACGTCTTCTCCCACCAAGACAGGTTTGCCCAATACGAGTGCAGAGAAAATGATTTCGGCCTTGATGGTCCCCTTTAACCCAGCGACCACCCGTGCCGCATTGTCCAGATCGATTTCCGGGATCACGATCCCGTCGTATTCTTTTGGCAACTCCAGCGGAGCAGGCGCATACTCGTCTGTCGCGATGATCTTGCCTGCCCCTGTGCACTCAATGCAATGCATACCCAGCCAAGAGGAGGTCTCCCCATCTAAAAACAGAAGGTCATGGCAGATTCCGTGATTTTGCAGGGCGATAAACTGATCGGCAAACGACTCATGCGCCGTGCTGTCACAAAAGATGAACAGCCATTTCGGCTTATTCTCCTGGGGAATGCTCATCGACTGCAAAATTTCCCGTGTGATGGACTCGATCATCTGGCGGACATCCACGTCTACCACCTCCCTGTTGTGGAAAACCAATTGCCGTTCTTCCCGACCAGGTGCACCTGATCACCCGTAGACAGATTCGCTGCGTTGGCTTCGTCCAGGTCGATGTGAAAGTCCAATGCATATCGGGGACTGACCCGCACGGTCACATCTGGAAAGATGAGAGAGCGTTCCCCTCTCATCTGCAAGATCAGATTGTCGCCATCCTCAACGCCTGACGTACGAGCCTCTGCATCAGACATGTGAACATGACATTTCGCCACAATCACCCCGTTTGGGAGTGATACGAAGCCGCTCGGCCCAATGAGAGTGACGCCAGGTGTTCCCTCCAGAGAGCCAGACACTCTGATCGGCGGATGAATACCGAGCGTATATCCATCCGTTTTGGATATTTCCACCTGGCTGGATCCTCGCGCAGGTCCGAGTATACGTACTCCTTTGATGTTCCCTTTTGGGCCGAGGAGCGTTACCGTCTCCTTTGCTGCGAATTGTCCAGGCTGAGAGAGAGGTCGTAGCGGGGTCAGCTGGTAGCCAACCCCAAACAAATTCTCGACATCTTCCTGGGACAAGTGAACATGACGGTTGGATACGCCAACCGGGATACTGAGCTCAATTGGGCTTTCGCACTTCGGCGAAAAGGTATCTGACGATTGAAAAGCTTCCACTTTGATCCCTCTCCCCTTTAGAAAATCGATGGCTGCCGGGGTGAATTTGTCATCGGCGCGGACAAGATAAGGATTGGGAATCCCAGATCGTAGCATGGCCCGCAATGCTGTTTCCGTGATCAAAGCCATAGGCTAGACCATTACCCTTCCAGCTTGGGCAAGATCAGCTCGATATCCGAATGCGGACGTGGGATGACATGCACGGATTTCAATTCTCCCACTTTTTCCGCCGCTGCTGCGCCTGCATCGGTCGACGCTTTTACCGCTCCCACATCCCCGCGTACCATAACGGTTACCAAGCCACCGCCTACGTGCACTTTTCCAATCAGCTTGACATTGGCTGCCTTCACCATGGCGTCGGCCGCCTCGACCGCTCCGATCAATCCTTTTGTTTCTACCATTCCCAGTGCTCCCATTTCTCCTGCCATTCTTTATGCCTCCTTACCGATTGGTAGACTGTAATTCTAGTAATACACTCTTGATAATCTGGGCGATTTCGTCCCTGCTGATCGCTGCTGGAGCCGCTGTGGAGCTAGTCGATGGTGCTGCAACCGGAGCATTTCCCAGCTCCATCTCACGCAATCCAAAAGCGACGCGCTTGATATTGAAAAGATGTTCGGGTCCGATATTGTCCGACGTCACATTGTTGCCATACGAGCCACAGCCCAGTGTGAGCGAAGGGGCGATGCCCGTAGTGGCGCCGATTCCTCCGAAGGTCGTGCCCGAGTTGACGACGATTCGGGAAGCCGGTTTATCCAGCACGAACCTCTCGATCACCTGTGTATCCTCACAATGCAAGCCGATGGTATGTCCTAATCCACCAAGCTCCAGCAGTCGTGTGCAAATGCTGCTCGCTTCTGCCGTGTCACTAGCCGTGTACAAAGCGAGAATGGGAGCCAGCTTTTCGATGGAAAACGGATACGCCATGCCGATTTCGCTCTCTTCGGCAATCAACAGCTTGGCGTCTTTCGGAACCAGAATACCTGCAAGCTCGGCTATCGCTTGCGGCGATTTCCCAACAATGGCGGGATTGAGTCCCCCCGCTTTCAGGATGATAGCCGCTACCCGCTTTCGCTCATGGTCATCGAGGAAATAGGCCCCTTGCTGCTTCAGCTCGGCAATGACTTTTCGCTTAATCGATTTGTCTATCACCAATGCCTGCTCGGATGCGCAAATCGTACCGTAATCAAACGTTTTGCTCTGAATCGTTTGGCGGATAGCCCTTCCGATATCCGCACTGGCGTGGATGTATACCGGCACGTTGCCAGGTCCGACCCCAAATGCAGGCTTGCCTGAGCTATAGGCGGCTTTTACCATTGCCGTCCCACCAGTGGCCAGGATGACATCCGTTTTGCTGTGCTTCATCAGCTCCTGTGAGGCAGCCAATGTAGGCTCCGTAATGCAAGAGATCAATCCGGCTGGTGCACCTGCACGCTCGGCCGCTGCCTGCATGAGTACCGCCGCTTCCTTCGTGCACTTTGCCGCTTGGGGATGTGGGCTGAAGACGATGGCGTTGCCCGCCTTCACGGAAATGAGTGCTTTGAAAATCACAGTCGAGGTAGGGTTGGTAGAGGGCACGATCCCTGCGATGACTCCCACTGGCTGCGCGATCTCCCAAACACGTTTTTGCTCATCACGCCGAATGATCCCAACTGTTTTCTTGTCTTTGATCGATTGATAGACATCGTTTGCGGCGAACAAATTCTTCACCGTTTTATCTGCAATTCGTCCATAGCCGGTTTCCTCTACGGCGAGTGCAGCCAGGCGACCCGCTTCCGATTGCGCGGTCTCGGCCATGCCTTGTACGATCTGATCAATCTGCCTTTGCGACATGGATTGCAGCTGTTTTTGCGCACCTGTGGCTTGCGCCAGACATTGGCGTACTTCCTGGACTGATTGCAAATCTCTATCTAGCATCACGATATACTGTCACCTCTTCTCAGCCGTTTACGAGTCTTGCGATATGTTCGGCGGTTGAATTTACGATTGCTCGAGTTTGGGCAGAATCAGCTCGATATCCGAGTGAGGGCGCGGGATGACATGGACGGAGACAAGCTCTCCCACTTTTTCCGCTGCCGCTGCGCCAGAGTCTGTCGATGCTTTCACCGCTCCTACGTCTCCGCGAACCATGACGGTCACGAGACCACCGCCTACATGCACCTTCCCAATCAGCTTGACATTCGCAGCCTTGACCATCGCATCCGCTGCTTCCACAGCACCGATCAAGCCCTTCGTTTCCACCATGCCCAATGCGTCTCCCATGTCTATTCCTCCTTGCTTGTTTGCGTAGTCGTTGCCGGATTGCTAGTTTTGGGTTTGCTTGCTGCTTTTGCTGTTTGTTTACCTTTTTCTTTTTCCAGCTGCTGCAGAATCATTTGCATGACACTTCGCTCTGGCCGCGGGATGACGCGGGAGTAGAGAAGCCGCCCTACCCTTCTCGCTTCTGCCTCTCCCACGGAGACGGCTGCCGTCACAGAGGCAACATCTCCTACAATGTAAATCGTGACGATCCCCGCATCGGCTCCCTGGTACGTCACACAACGGACATCCGCTGCTTTGGCAGCAGCATCTGTAGCAGCGACAAGGGCGGGGAATCCTAGCGTCTCGATCATTCCCAAGGCGTAGCCATTTTCGAGCATGTGGTATCCACCTTTCTCCGACACTTTCGTTAAAACAAGAAATATCAGGATTTTTTCTGTACTTCAGTTGTTTTCATTGATTTTAGTTGTGACTTCTTGCGAAAAATAGAGGGCTTCCCTGATGCCCCGGTCATCACTCTGCTACTATCCAATTCACGCCTTTTGCTTCCAGCTCACTATCCCATTCTTTTGGGGAAGGCACGTCACTGACGACGACATCCGTTTCTTTCAGGTCAGTGATCTTGTAAAACGTGCTGATGCCAATCTTGGAGTGATCCGTGAGCACAATCGTCTCCTTTGCATTCTCGATGAACCGTTTGGCAAGCATTGCTTTCTCCGCGTCATAACTAGAGATGCCGTACTGAGCCTGAATACCGTCGATCGAGAGGAAGGACTTGTCGACGAAAAAGTCTTGCATCATTTTTTCGGCAAGCGTGCCTACTGAGCGAAAGTGTTTGGACTGCACTTTCCCTCCGATGAAGTACACCTCTGCGCTCAGCATCCCTTTGTTTTGGTAGTCCATCAAGAGATTTAACGCTGGCACCGAGATGGTGATGAAGCATAGATTCTTGCGGCTGAGCAAATACGGGAGCATGTGCATCGTCGTCGTTCCGTCGTCGATCAGCACCACTTCGTTGTCCTGCACAAGACTTGCTGCGGTACGGGCGATACGCTTTTTCTCATCCGCAAAGGCTACTTCCCGCGTCAGGTGAGAAGGTTCTTCCCGATCAAAATGAATCTTGATCGCTCCGCCGTACACCCGCTTGAGCCTCTTATCCTGCTCGAGCTCCTCCAAATAACGGCGAATCGTTTCCGAGGAGACTTGCAATTTATCTACTAGCTCGCTCGTTCTGACTTTGCCTCGTGAGTTGAGAAGATCGATGATGAGGTCTTTACGTTCTTCGCCTGCTAGAGACATAGGGAACTACCAGAACATGTTTTGTTCGACAGCCTGCACGAGCCGTTTCATGTCATGCGGGTAGACCTCACCGATATTGCCGATCCGGAACGTATCTGCCACGGAGATTTTGCCTGGATAGATGACGAAGCCTTCTTTTTTCAATCGCTCGTAAAAGGCTGCAAACGTAAATGCCGGACTATCTGGGAAGTAAAAAGATGTAATGATTGGCGACTGCCACTCTCGAGTCAGCAGTGTAGAAAAACCGAGCCGCTCCATTCCTTCGACTAACGTGCGCTGATTCTCACGATACCTCACTTGACGCTTTTCCACGCCGCCTTCCTCTTCCAACTCCACCAGTGCCTGATAGAAGGCACGAACGACGTGTGTAGGAGATGTGTACCGCCACTTGCCGTTATGCTTTTCCATCGTTTCCCACTGATCGTACAAATCCAGCGAAAGCGATCGCGCCTGGCCCTTGCATTTTTTCAGTTCTTCTGTCTTGGCCAATATAAATCCAAAGCCGGGCACACCCTGAATGCATTTATTGGCACTGCTGATCAAAAAGTCGATACCCAGACCTGCCACATCGATTGCGATCCCGCCAAAGCTGCTCATCGCATCGACAATCAATAACTTGCCGGACTCTTTTGCCACTTTGGCGACTTCCTCGATCGGGTTGAGCATGCCGGTTGTCGTTTCACAATGGACGACTGCGACGTGCGTGATTTGCGGATCGTTCTCCAGAGTCTCGCGTAATTTGCCAGCCTCTGCGGGGGATACTTCCCCAAAGTCGAGCACCTGCGTATCGATTTTCAACACCTGTGCCATTTGAGCGAGACGATTCCCATAAGCCCCATTGGTCAAAACCACCAGCTTTCCGTCTGCCGGAACCACTGAGCCGACTACCGATTCTACGGAAAAACTGCCGCTACCCTGCATGAGCACAGCGGTGTAGTCGTCGTGGTTAGCACCGGCCAAACCAATCAGCTTTCGGCGGATCACCTGGACCAGATCGTTGTACTCGTTGTCCCAGGTGCACCAGTCACGCAGCATGGCCGCCTTTACTCCCTTGGAGGTCGACAGTGGTCCCGGAGTCAGCAAGAGGTACGGATTGTCAGGCAATTGGGTGAGTTTCATCGTTATCTCTCCTTTTGCGCCAGGCGCAGGTTGATTTTCGGAATGAGTGTATCCAGCTCTCCGATGGATTCGATCACATAATCGGCGCCGACGGCCTTGAATCTTTTGGTTACTGCCTCCATCTTGTCAAATAACACGTCGGGGTCACAATCCAGCACCTCTCGCTCGGTCATGCCGAGCTCGCTGCTTCCTTTGATCACCCCCACTGCCCATGCACCCGCAGCCACCGCTTCCTTAATGTCGCTGGTCGTATCCCCCACCTTGATGATGTGCTTCATCGGGTGAACATCGAGATTGATCGCGTTTTGGTAGCACATCCACGGGAAAGGGCGCCCAGCCGGCATCTCACTCGGTGTGACCATCGAATCAGGCGCATAGCCTTTCTTTTTGGCCTCTGGAGCCACGACAGCCATCATTTCAGCTGTGTATCCGGTGGTCGAACCGATTTTGATTCCAGCTGCCCGTAATCGTCCAACCAATTCCAGCACACCTGGGATAGGCGACGTATAGTTTTTCAGGATGGAAAACAACATCGGCTCGAAATCGGCATACAGCATATCCACGTCTTTTTTCTCAGGGAGTCTGCCAAATTTGTCTTTCCACAAATTCGCGACCCGCTCCATCTGCAGCATCGTGTCGATGTGATCCCATTTGAGCATTCCCATCGGCTCCCGGGCTTCCTCATGGGTGACCTCGATCCCCCGCTTTTTAAACACCTCCAAAAAGACATCGAGGGGCGCGAAGCATCCATAGTCAACGGTTGTTCCAGCCCAGTCAAAGATCACTGCTTGAATCATTACACTCCCCACCTTTATCTTTTTTGCCATGCCCCTGTCCTCTCTCGCCATTTCTTCGTCCCGATCTCATACACGATCCGCACCACGATATTCGTCAGAACGATCAGTACGGACATGGCAGCAGCTGGAGCCACGTCACCTGCATCATCCATATTGACGATGGATACGGATGCCAATTTGAAATCGGCCGAGTAAAGAAAGACGACAGCAGAGATGGTCACCATCGAGTTGATAAAGTAATAGACGGCATTCTCCAGGATGGCTGGCAGCGACATCGGCACCGTCACCCGCCAAAACGTGACGTAGAACGGAACACCCATCGATTCAGATGCGAGCTCGAATTCTTTGTCCAGTTTTTTCAGCGCGGTCGTTGCCGAGATGAACGGAACGGCGTAAAAGTGAATGAGATTGGCCAACACCAAAATCAGGATCGAGCCATACATCCAGTTCAGCGGATTATCCGGATGATTGAAGAAAAAGATGTAGGCGAGACCAATCACGAGCCCCGGCAAGGCGAGCGGCAATATGGAAAGGAAGTACCCTACCTGCCGCAACCCTTTCATGAAGCGCGTCTTTTCAATCAAGTACGCATTGATAAACGTGATGACCGTGCCCACTACTGCGCTGTAGAAGGAAACGAGTAGGCTGTTCCAAAAAGGTTGCAGCCCTTCTCCTGCCACCTTGGAGAAGTCGTAGTGCGTAAGGGTAACCGTCAGATCATATGGCCACACTTTGACCAGTGAAGCGAAGATCACCGTACCCAACATCACAAAGATCGATGCCGTGATCACGGAGCAGTAAACGAAGAAAGCAGTATCCCGTCCACGCTGTGACGTAATTTTGTACGGCGTGGATTTAGCGGAGACGGAGGAATTTTGCTTGCGCTCCACAATGCGGTCCACGATAAAGGCGAGGATCGCCGGGAGTATCAAGATCATGCCTACTGTCGCGCCCATTGTTGTGTTTTGCTGACCGATCACCTGCTTGTAAATGTCCGTAGCCAGTACGTTGAATTGGCCGCCTACTACCTTGGGTGCTCCGAAATCAGTAAAGCTCAAGGTGAAACAGACAAAGATGGCGCTGACCAACCCGTATTTGACGTTTGGCAAGGTGACGGTGAGGAACTTGCGCAGCTTCCCTGCCCCCATGGTCTCCGCCGCTTCGTACAGATTGTAGTCCGCAAAGGCGAGCGATACGGCCATGATCAGGTAGGCCTGCGGAAAGGTGTAAATGATTTCTGACAGGATGATCCCCAATGGACCATACAGCTCCATGTCAAAGCCCGGTAAGGCCCCGAATAAGCCTGTGGTCAAAATGCCTTGATTGCCGAACAAGTAAGTAAGCGCGATTCCATGCATCATCGTAGGCGCAAAAAGCGGCAGCAAGGCGACGTAACGGAAAAACACCTTTCCTTTCATATCTGTGCGGGTCAGCGCGAATGCGTACAGAAACGCAAGTGCCACCGACAAGACTGTAGTAATTCCTGAGACGTACATCGTATTACTGAAGGACTGCACGAGAGCTGGAGTCGCAAAATATTTGACGAAATTGGCAAGGCCGATGAACTGGCCGCTTTCATTTATAAACGCTCTACTGAACAAATCCCCGAGCGGCAATAACACACTGATGAAAAGCACGATGACAATTCCGCTGACGAGGATCTTCTGAAGCCACTCATCCCTGCCCATTTTCTGGCGAACGGTTCGCGTGCTCATCGGCTTACCCACTCCCCGTCTTCTTCGTCACAGCTGTCTGATCAAATGAAATCAGATTTTCCATCGGCAGTTCAAAAGCTACCTGCTTGTTTCGAGAAAGTCCCATCCGGTGCGTCTGGTGGACGGGCAGATCAATCGTCACCAGCTGCGGAAGTAAACCATTCTGTTGATTGACCAGTTGCAGAGTGACGCGGTAAAACGAACCACGAAACTCCAGGTCCTGCACAATCGCTTTGATACTGTACTCGGCTGCGGGATCCATCAAGTGGATGTTTTCCGGTCGGATCGCAAAGAGTCTGTCTTGACTGATCGTCCCACCACAGAATACCGACTCCTCGAGGAAATTGATTGAACCTACGAAATCAGCGACAAACGGGCTATTGGGCCGCTCGTACACTTCCTGTGGAGAACCCACCTGGACGACCTCCGCATTGTTCATCACCACGATCCGATCCGCCATGGTCAATGCTTCATCCTGATCGTGCGTCACCATGATGGTGGTAATGCCGATTTTTTCATGCAAGCTGCGCAATTCCCTGCGCAGCTTGAGACGGACTTTGGCATCCAGTGCAGACAGCGGCTCATCCAACAGCAAGAAATCAGGAGACAAGGCGATCGCACGTGCCAAGGCGACCCGTTGCTGTTGCCCGCCAGAGAGCTGAGATGGGTACTTGTTACGGATGTGCTCCAAATCGATCAGCACCAACACTTCCCGCACTTTATCCTCGATGGCTTTCTTGGACCATTTTTTCGACAGTAGTCCGTACGCGATATTTTGTGCTGCCGTCAGATTGGGAAAGAGGGCGTAGGATTGGAACATCATCCCGAAGTTTCGTTTGGCAGGCGGGAGAGTCGTAATGTCACGGTCACCCACGAGAATGCGCCCGCTAGTGGGCTGCTCCAATCCAGCCAAGATGCGGAGCAATGTCGTCTTCCCGCAACCGCTGGGGCCAAGCAGACAGATGAATTCATTTTTTTGAATATCAATATCGATCGATGAGAGCGCTACAAATTTGCCAAAGGTTTTTCGGATTCCCTGAATGCTGAGATATGGCTTTGTCATACGGCTCCTCCCTTCTTCCTTATGCTTGGTGTAAGAGGCTGTGACTGCGTGTCATTACTCACTGCTTCGGCTCGCTCTTTGTGCTGTAGCGCTTATCCCATTCTCCTAGGATCTTGGATCGATCGGCTGCTGCCTGGATCAAGTCATTTTTGATCAGCTGGGACTTCGGTTCTTTCGTATAGCCTTCGGGAATGCCACCGCCAGCGTCTTGTAACGTAATGATCGCGAAGTTTTTGTTGTACTCCTTCATCGCTTCATCGGAGATCGCCCAATCGAGGAACACTTTAGCTTCCGGTTTGATTTGCGCCTTTTTCACGAGTGCATTGGCTTCCACATCCCAGCCTGCGCCCTCTTTTGGAAATACGATCTCAAGTGGTGCGCCCTTTTTCTTTTCAGTAATTCCTCGATAGCCAAAGGAGATGCCGATCGGATACTCTCCGGAAGCTGCCATTTTCGCCGGCTTGGAACCAGAGTGCGTGTACAGAGCGATATTCTCGTGAAGCTTATCCATGTAGCTCCAAGCTTCGGTATCTCCCGAAAGCTGTAGCCAAGCAAAGACAGTAAAGAAGCCGGTTCCGGACGAGGAAGGATTTGGCATGACGATCATCCCTTTATACTCGGGCTTGATCAGATCGGCGTACGACTGCGGAACGGGCAGGTTGTGCTTTTCCAATTCCTTGGTATTCACGACAAACGCAGTCTCGAAAGCGTCAATGCCTACCCAGTGAGCAGGATCCTTGGTGTCCTTGAACTCAGGAACGATGCGCTCGATGCCTTTGGGCGAGTACCCTTCCAGGACGCCCTGCGCTTCAGCCCCGAGTAGTTCGGTTGCTGCCGTTCCCCAGACGACGTCAGCTTGTGGGTTGTCCTTTTCCGCAATCAGCTTGGCAATAATGACGCCTGTCGAATCCCTGACGATATTCAGTTTGATTTCAGGATGAGCTTTGTTAAATGCTCCGACGTATGCCTTGAGCTGGTCATCCTCCAGAGCCGTATACACGGTCAGTTCAGATGAGCCCTTGCCACCGGAAGCTGGATTGGAAGACTGTCCACAACCTGTGAGTGCCGCTAGAAGCAATACACCTGCGAAGAAAGAGCCGTACCATTTTTTCATCCTTAACCCTCCCTTTTTTCCTGCACGAGTCTCCCACTCCACGTGCCCTTCCGGTTAACACAACACTAATTCCACATAAATTAGTTTGTTTTCCAGTTTTTTAGTTGTTTTTTGTTTTAATTATACCCAATTGTCTAAACATTTCAAATCTTTTTTAGAAAATTAAAAGCCGAGCTTTTAGGCTCGACTCTCTTGTTCTTTGCCGCAAGATTTCTGGAACCGTAAACAATTGGTATAACCTTTTTCCCAACAGACGATAATGGATGCAAGTATTGAATAGGGAAAGGATGGGGAATTTGTGGAAATCAACTCTTGCCAGCCTTCCAGACTGGTCCGTGCTTGTGCAAGCCTTCATCGTCTTTCTTGTCCCGTACCTGATTTCACGCATGATCAAATGGATTCATACGTCCATGGAAGAGTGATGTGAATGACAAGGTGGACATTTCACAGAAGCATGGAGAGAATCCATTCTAAAAACGGAAATCATTCCGGCTCAAATCCTTTGTCTTCTCTCAAGTTCACTGGCGATTACCAAAAAGATCTGGAGCTTGTCCGGCAGGAGCTCGGGCAAAATTCTGATGTGCATATTCGCGAGTTTTCCTTTGGGCAATCAGCCGTTCATGCGGCCATGATCTATGTGTCTGGACTGTCGGATCACACCCTCATCGATCAACATATTAGCCAATTCCTCCTACTGAAGGATGATCAAGCAGAGCTTTTCTCTGAAACGGATGCTGTTTCTGTTGATGAGCTAACCAATCAGTTTCTGTCCTTCCGTAGTGGAATGGAAACCAATGATGTCAAGGTGTGGAAGCCAAAAGTATTGGCAGGCTACACAGCGTTATGGATAGAAGGATCAGCAGCCGTTTATCTCCTGGACACGGTGAAAAAAAAGACTAGAAATATAGAAGAGCCGGTCTCTGAGGCTTTGGTCAGAGGCCCCAGAGTTGGCTTTACCGAATCGCTCGACGACAATACCGCGCTCTTGCGGCAGCACGGTGAAAACGGTGACTTACTCATACTCCAATTCCGTGTAGGATCGCGGGTAAAAAAAGAGCTGGTCATAGCCTACATGAAAGAAATTGCCGATCCCGCCCTTGTCGAAGAAGTAAAAAACCGAATATCCACGATCAATTTGGACTATCTGGCAGAGTCCGGTTATGTCGAGCAATTGATCGAAGACAACTTCCTCAGCCCTTTTCCGCAAGTACAGAGCACAGAGCGTCCCGACCGCGTCATCAGTGCATTGCTGGATGGGCGCGTGGCGATTTTGCTGGACGGATCGCCGTTTGCCTTGATCGTTCCTGTTACGTTCAGCATGCTGCTGCAATCGCCGGAAGACTACTATGAACGATGGATTCCGGGCACGTTCATCCGCTTCTTGCGATTTTTTACCGCATTCGCTTCCATGCTGATACCCGCTTTGTATATTTCCTTTATCTCGTTTCATCAAGGTTTGATCCCTACCAAGCTGGTCATTTCCATCATCGAATCCAGACAGAGCGTACCGTTCCCTTCACTGCTCGAAGCCCTGATTATGGAGATCTCCATCGAGATTTTGAGGGAAGCTGGTCTACGTCTTCCCAAGCCAATAGGTCCCGCCATGGGAATTGTCGGCGGATTGATCATTGGTCAAGCCGCCGTGCAGGCTGGGATCGTCAGCCCCATCATGGTGATTGTCGTGGCAGTAACAGCCATCTCGTCTTTTGCCATACCCTCGTACAATCTGGGAATATCGCTGCGGATCATTCGCTTCTTGGCCATGATCTCAGCGGCAATCTTTGGCATGTACGGGCTGATTTTATTTTTTTTATTGCTGTGCAGTCATCTGGTCCGGCTAGAGAGCTTCGGTGTTCCCTATGTCAGCCCGGCTGTCCCCTATCGGCTGAGGGATTGGAAAGATCTATTTTTCCGTTTTCCTCTGAAAATGATGAAGCGTCGCCCCGGCATGCTTCATACCAAAGATCCTGTACGGAAAGGCTAGACAATCGCAAGGAGGTGATTCCCAGTGATAGCCAGTAAGAAAAATCTGCTGACTACCTCGCAAGCAGCGGTGATTGTCATTAATTTAATACTGGGATCGGGCATCCTTACCTTGCCCCGGTCCTCTGTGGAAAAAGTGCACACACCGGATGTGTGGATCACGGTCATTCTAGGGGGGCTGATCGCTATGCTCGCCGGAGTCATCATCGTCAAATTGTGCCAGCGATTCCCACAAAAAACATTTTTTGAATACATTCTGGACATAGCAGGAAAATGGCTGGGCACTGCCTTTGGTTTGTTGATCATCTGCTACTTCCTCATGACCGCTGCCCTTCAAGTCCGATCGATGACGGAAGTCACTACTTTTTATCTCTTAGAAGGAACCCCTAGCTGGGCCATCATGATGGCTTTCATGTGGGTCTCTTTCTATCTCGTCACGGGTGGAATTCAGCCGATCGCACGCCTATACGAGATCATCTTGCCGATTACCGTCCTCTTCTTTCTGCTGGTCTCTCTCTTAAGCCTGAAAATATTTGAGATCGACTACCTTCGCCCTGTTCTAGGCTTGGGAATACAGCCTGTGTTTGCGGGGTTAAAGACGACGGCTCTTACGTATTCGGGTTTTGAAATCATGCTAATCCTTTGTGCCTTTATGAAAATGCCAAACAAAGCCACAAAAGCTGTGCTGGTAGGAATCAGCCTCCCGTTGGTCTTTTATCTGATCACGGTCGTCATGGTGGTTGGAGCCTTCTCCATCGATGGCGTCGTCACGAGGACTTGGCCGACCATTGATCTCATCCGGAGCTTTGAACTGACAGGAATTTTGTTTGAGAGGTTTGAATCCTTGCTGCTCGTACTATGGATCATGCAGATTTTTTCCAGCTTCTCTATCGCTTACTACGCTGCCTCCCTGGGGCTATCCCAGATTTTTGGCCAGAAGATACGACGGTTTCAGTACGGATTGCTCCCTCTCCTCTACATCATCGCCATGGCTCCAAAGGATATCAATGGAGTATTTGCGCTCGGAGATATGGTCGGCAATGCTGCTCTGTTTCTGTTTGGAGTATTGCCGCTCTGCCTCTTGATCATCTCCCGCTGGAAGGTGAAACGCGTTGACGCCCAATCATCACCCTAAGAGATTGCCACTTGCCTTTCTTTACGTATTTCTGCTTGTTTCTCTTACAGCATGCTGGAGCAGCAATGACATAGACAAAATGGGGGTGGGTGTCGGCTTGGCCCTGGATCTCGCTCATCCGTCCCCAGTTGAACAAGAACTGGAGAAAAAGGGAGGCGGCTACCCGAAGACTGACAAGATCACTTTGACCTACCAATTCATCAACCCGAAATCGTCAAGCAAGGAGGTCAGTTCTACAGGCCCGCAGCAGAAAGCCTATTTAAATGTTTCCGAAACGGGCGATTCCATTCACCAGATCATCCGGGAGTTCGCCTTGCGAGAGGACGGCCCGATGTACAGTCCACATCTAAAGGTCATCGTGATCAGCGAGGCGCTGGCCCGAACCTATCGCTTGGATCATCTGCTGGATCAAAATTTGCGCGATAATGAGATACGCCCAAGCTGTCTGGTGTTCATCAGCAAAGATAAAGCTCTCGATGCACTGGAATCAAAAAAACAGGGGGAACTGCCAGCGATGCATTTGATCGGGATCTCGGATAATGAAGATAGAAGCACCAGACTTTTCTCCCCCGTTTCGCTTGCCCGATTAACGACCAACATGAACTCCGGCTCAAGCTTTCTCCTGCAAAATCTCGTTTCGTCTGAAAAAGAAGTAAAATTCGCGGGTGCAGCCGTAATCAAAGGAAGGACGAAGAAATGGGAAGGCTTCTTGGATGAGCGCGATCTGGAGGGCCTAACATGGATAACCGGTAAGGGAAAAGGAGGCGTGGTAAAGAGCTTTGACAAAAAGACGGGCCAGCTTCTCGTCTATGAAATCAAAACCATGGACAGCACAATTACGCCGAAGGTAGACGGAGACAAGATTTCTTTTGAGGTCACCATCGAATCAGAGGGGCGTCTATCAGAAAAATGGGTGACGAGCGGAGATCCTTTTGATCAAGGGTTTCTAAAAAAAGTGGAACAGACAACGGAAGCCGAAGTGCAGCAACTGGTGAAAAGCGTAACAAACAAAATCCAAAAACAGTTCAAGGCGGACGTCGCAGGCTTTGGAAATCGCTTGCGAATCGAGTACCCGCGCACGTGGGAACAGGTAAAAAAAGATTGGGACCATACGTTTAGCACGGTCCCGATAACGTACTCCGTTCATGTGAAGATAACGGATTTTGGGGCATCAGGACCAATGAAAAAGTAAAGCCGGATTACCCTTCCAAATGTATCCGTTTCGCTTCTGTATAAAAAGCCTGAATAAACTTTTTCATGTTGATACGGATGGCCGAGCCAGACGGAGCTGCGCGGTCCTTCAGCTCCCCCATCCTTTTCCACACGCTGGTGAAATCAAAGAATTGGGACGCGTACTTTTCAAATTTCCAGTTCGTTACATCCGTGAGACCAAGCGAAGCCAAGTGATTCAAGGACTGATAAATCGCCCGGCGCACCCGCTGCTCAGAGGCCTTCACCACTTTGTTCATTTGCTGTTCCTCGACTATTTGCCCGAGCTTCATCTGCGTGACCTCCAAAAAGATCTCCTTCAAGGTAGGAAACCCGCTTTTAAACGTATGTTTTTGTTCGAATTGATAGAGATAATCCAGGATATCCAGCAGATCGTGGCTCCCGATGTCGCCTGCGATCCCCAGTTCGGACAGGAGAAATTGACCCGCCTCCCGGATCTGTCTTAGGTCTGAAGAACTCTGCCTCCCCCCTGGCGCTTCGTCCTGCGGAAACACGGCATGGAGAGATTTGTGGATGTCCTGGATCGATTTCTCCAAGCGAATCCTCTCGATCACTTTTTGAATGATTGTGACCACCTCGATCCTGTTGACAGGCTTGATGATGTAGTATTCACTGCCCAGCGAGTAAGCCTGGGCGATTAGCTCTTTCGATTCTACCTGCGAGATCATGATGATCTTTCCCTTGAACGACGGTCTTATCTTGCGGATGGTTTCAATCCCGTCCTGAGTCGGCATGAGTAAATCGATCAGCAAAATATCCACATTTCTCATTGTCAGCATGTGCCCGTCCAGAAATGAGCCGTCCTCCGCTTCCCCCACGACCTCTCCCAAATCCTCGTCTTCGATGATCTCGGTCAACATCAGTCGAACGGCTTCATCATCATCCACGATATAAAACAGCATGAAAGCATCACTCTTTCTGCATGAAATGTTCAACCCGCAATCGAATCTGGAAAATCGTTCCTTCTCCACCTTCGCCATCCTGTACAGAAATATCGCCCTGGAGTTGCTCTACCATTTCTTTCACGTAGGATAGCCCAATTCCCGTCGAAGGATTGCCCAAGCGATCGTACTTTGTGGTAAAGCCAGGCTTGAAGATCAATCTTTTCCGTCTGGGAGATACTCCAGGACCATTGTCGCTGACCCTGATGATCACCCAATCTTCTTCTCTCTCAACTCCAATCGAAATCGTGCCCTCCCTCTGTATAGCCTCCACCGCATTGGCTACCATGTTGTTGATGAGCGAAAGCACGGTGAACACATGATAAGCTTGATGATCGCCTCTCACCGTGCTGTCAAAATGAATGTCTTTCCCTAGCAGCCCGGCATATTTCTTGTTTGATCGGACGATGATTTCCACGAGCTGGTGAATATCCATATAATCCGTCATGCTCTCTTCGGAAATGAGCTTGAGCAGACCTGCAAAAATGCGCTGGTTATCTTTTTTGATCTCATGGACTTCCCCTGAAATGATGAGCGCCTGCCTGACAAACTCATCTGAAATGGCAGGAGAGGTGTGGCGAATATCCTGCAAGCCTTGGTATAAATCAAAGGATTTGACCGTGATGTTTTCTGCGTTTTGCAATGTTTTTTTGAGATGAACGGATTCCTCGTACAAATTGGAAATGAGCAGCAGCATATGTTCATTCTGCATTCTCGTCTGCCTTTCCCGCGATTGCGATTCGTAGAGCTTCATCATGTTCAAAAAGCTCAGGACGATAAAGCTGTGGGAAAGCGCGATGACCATCATTTCCTGGAGAGCTGCCAAAGTGACCATCGTATGGAATGCCCATTGCTGCACGAATAGTTCCATTAAGTCTGACAGCACTTCGATGACCATTCCGATGCATGCAATGAGTAAAGTCCGGTTGTGGAAGCGTTCCATTTTCACCAAATAAAACAATACCGAGTACGTGAAGTAAAAGAAAAAGCTGGAGTAGTGTGCCTCGAGTGAAGCAGAGAATTCAAACGGTGCTTTTGACACCAAATCGAGCAGGATACGGAATCCTACCACGACGATTCCAGTCAAAAACCCCGGTACAATGGCCGGAGTATTTTGAAACAACAACAGAAAAAAGAAAAAGGTAGGTGCGCCAAAGCTGATCCGGAATGTCTCGTTAACGGGATAAAACTTCAATTCCCCTGCCAAAGGGACCGTCACCATCATGAGAGCAAGGATATACATATCCTTTTTTGCAATGGAACTGAATTTCAATCCTTCCACTTCCCCTGTTTCTGAAAATCGAATCGCTATCCTCTCATCCCTATTATTCTTATCTAAAAAACATAGGAAGAACAAGCGTAGAAAAAATATTTATATAACTACCGAGGATAATCTGTGACTTCTCGTTTGATTCTGTAGGTTGGGTGATACCGTGTAGGTATGTGCGCTTAAAAAAGAGTGGAAGCGCTTTCGCTTCTCTTGTCAGCATGCAAAGGTGAGGGTTTGGGGAGGAAACGAACATGGTTCAAGCGGTATGGGAAGACGGCACAAAACAGCATGTACAAAGACTGGAGAAATTAGATCAATGGGTGGCTGAATGGCGTTCTGATGCTGAGAAGGGACGATGCGCGAGCTATATACCTGCATTGAAGCGAGTTAATCCCGCACAGTTGGGTATCTGTATCATCGAGCCGACTGGAAAAATGACGGTATCCGGCGATTGGGAAGCACCTTTCACGCTGCAAAGCATTTCAAAAGTAATCAGCTTGATAGCCGCTTGCTGCCATCATGGCATTCCCTATGTGTTGGAGCGAGTGGATGTCGAACCGACAGGTGACGCGTTCAATTCCATTATTCGTTTGGAAATGCACAAGCCGGGCAAACCATTTAACCCCATGATTAATGCAGGCGCTATTACAGTCGCTTCGCTTCTCCCGGGAAAATCAGAGCAAAAGCTGGCGTATGCAAACAGAATTTTCCAAAAGCTTACAGGCACACTACCCCTCGTGAACGAGGAAGTCTTCCGTTCCGAGTGGACAACCTCTCATCGGAACAGAGCCCTCTCCCACTATTTAAAAGATACTGGCTTTTTGGAATGCGAGGTAGAGGAAGCGCTAGAAGTCTATTTAAAGCTATGCTCGATCGAAGTAGATTCGCAGCAAATCGCCTTGATTGGATTGATCTTGGCCCTTGACGGCTTCCATCCGCTCCTCCAGGAACAAATCCTCCCGAAACAGGTGGTCAGGCTGGCGAAAGCCTTGATGCTTACCTGCGGAATGTACGACGCTTCTGGCAAATTCGCAGCTCATGTAGGACTTCCTGCCAAGAGCGGCGTATCGGGCGGGATTATGACCATGGTCCCTCCCAAGCAAAATGCCGCATCTCACTTTCCAGACGGCTGCGGGATTGGCTTGTTCGGGCCTGCCATTGATGAGTGCGGGAATAGTGTTGCTGGTGTTTCCCTGCTCAAACATATCGCGCAGGAATGGGATCTCAGCATTTTTTAGACAAAATCATGAATACGAGGTGACATCATGCAGCAAATCCTTCAAGAAGTCATCGGTTCCCTCAACGATTTTTTGTGGTCCAATGTGTTAATCATCATGCTCGTCTTTGTCGGTTTGTTTTTTACTTATAAAGGTAGATTTTTGCAGGTCCGCATGATCAGGGAAATGGTGCAGGCGATCCGCGAAGGCAAAACAGGCAAGAAAGAAGGCATCTCCCCTTTTCAGGCATTCTGTATCAGCATGGCGGCGCGCGTCGGAACCGGAAATATTACGGGGATTGCCATCGCTGTATCTTTGGGTGGACCTGGCTCCGTCTTTTGGATGTGGATTATCGCGATTATCGGATCAGCGTCGAGCTTTGTAGAGAGCACGCTAGCCCAGATCTATAAGATCAAAGACAAAGATGGCTTCCGCGGCGGCCCGGCGTACTACATGGAAAAGGGACTGAAGAAACGCTGGATGGGCGCTCTGTTTGCCATTTTGATCACCTTGTCCTTTGGCCTCGTCTTTAATGCGGTTCAGTCCAATACCATTACCGTCGCTTTCGAAAACTCATTTGGCACGGACCGATTGACGCTCGGCATCATCATGGCAATCCTCTTTGCCATCATCATCTTCGGCGGCGTCAAGCGCATCGCGAAAATGTCCGAGTACATCGTCATCGTCTTAGCTGTTCTGTACATCGGCATGGCGTTGTTCATCATCCTGATGAATCTGGGCAAGATGCCGGAAGTACTCTCCCTCATTGTGAAGAATGCATTTGGGTTTGATCAGGTAGCCGGCGGGACACTCGGCGCCGCTGTCCTTCATGGAGTAAAGCGCGGTCTATTCTCCAACGAGGCTGGGATGGGGAGTGCGCCTAACGCTGCAGCGACAGCAACGACCAGTCACCCTGTGAAGCAAGGCCTCATTCAAGCGTTTGGCGTTTTGACCGATACGCTGATCATTTGCACTAGCACGGCCTTCATCATTTTGCTTTCAGATGCGTACAAGCAACCGGGGCTGAGCGGTATCGAGCTTTCCCAAGCAGCGCTGAGCACTCATATTGGCCCGTGGGCTTCCGCATTCCTTGCCATCATGGTTTTCTTGTTCGCGTTTAGTACATTGATTGGCAACTATTACTACGGGGAGACCAATATCGAGTTTTTGAAGACAAACAAAGCTTGGCTCATGCTGTACAGAGTCAGCGTGCTCAGCATGGTCTTGTTCGGAGCCGTGGCAAAGGTCCAGCTCGTGTGGGATTTGGCAGACTTGTTCATGGGGCTTATGGTGATCGTCAACCTGATCGCGATCTTCCTCCTGTCGAGGGTTGCCTTTGCTGCCTTGCATGATTATGTGGTACAGAAAAAAGCGGGGAAAGATCCTGTGTTTTATCAGGACAGCATCGATGGCCTCGAAAATGCGGAAGCGTGGGAGCACTCTCCGATTCCGGACATTTCGCCGAAAAAGAGCGAAGTCTCCTAAAGACAGAGCCCGTCCGCTTGACGTTAATGAACTCCTGCCAAATAACCGATCGTCTATTCCACGAAGGAACGATCTCATGAATTAGAAATGGAAACAGCCAATCCGGAGCATGACCCGGATTGGCCTTCTTTATTCGTTTCGCGTTTCATTTCAGCAGAAGCAAGTATTTGATTAACGCCTCTTGCTCCTGAGGTGTAAACCCAGTGGTCTCGTCCACCCAGAATTCATGACCGATGCCTTGCACGTGAACCTGCTGCAAGTTGGCAGATCGGTTGGCGACAATTACCTTTTCTCTCAGCTTCTTATCCATGAGCGCACGCAAGCTGTTTGCCGGATCGGGCTGGATCCCCTTGGCCAGGGTTCCCGGATAACCGAGCTGTTTCTTCGCGTCTGGTCCTACCGTTACCCCTCCGTCATGTAAATAGGGCGCTGTCCAGTACAATCCGATCAGACTGGGTGTCTTGTATCCCCCCGAAGAGTTCCCTTTGGCAAAGGCCAAATTGATTTGCTCAGGATCAAGCATGTCCGTGGGAACCTTCAAGACTTTGGCGTTTGGCGGCACGGGAACCGGAGTATCCGGCGAGTAGATCGTTGCTTCTCCCCAGATTTTTTCCGTTGCCTTCAGCGCTTGCGCCCGGGATGGATCGGTACCGATTTCCGGCGCCGGAACGATCCGATTGTTGGTGTAGAAATCGCCTGCATGACACTTGATGCACGACGCCCGTTGGAATACGTCACGGCCTATTTCCAGTGTAGCCGCATCGGCCGTTATTGGCGGTTTAGGCGGTACGAGCTTGTTTTGCCAGGCGGACATCGCGTTGTTTTGTTCGTTTACCTTGGTTTTAGGCGAACTGACGATCAAACCGTCAGGAGCAATTAGCGTCGCTTTTGGAAACGAAGGCGGCAAGATTACCTGATTTACCCCTGGCGTTCCTGGTGTCGGGTCAACTTTTGCGAAGAACTCTGACGGCTTTATCCCTTCCGACGGTGAATAGCGGTATTTGGGATTGGCCGCATTTTGCAGGAGTGTTCCGATGTACACTTCCTTGTCGATGCCGAACAGTTCGCGACTGACTTCCGACTGCGAAAGAGAATCCGAATTTTGTGCATGTACGTTGTTGTTGAAGGTGCTCAATCCTTTAAACGGTCCAGCCATGGCATGTCCGCTCCAGCCGTATGGAAAATCACCCATCGTAAACGAATCGGGAATTTGCGCCGGATTGCTTTTCATGTCAATCGTGGAATCGAAATTCCCTTTTGGCCATTTCAGCGCATTTGCGTCTACCGCATCTTCCAACGCTTTTGGATCAGGCAAAGGGGCCTTTTTCCCATCACTGGTCTCAACTGTCCGATCCAGATTGTTCATGTACTTCTGCAGAGACTTAATATCCGTATGCGTAAAGTAGGCTGCCGAGTTGGTTCCCATGGCAATGAACAAGCCTGCGTTCAAGTCAGCATTTGGTGCCCCCTCGATGATCTGTCTGGTGTCTCGATCCACCGTCGCGTGACAGGCGGCACACGAAATCCCGGCTTTCCAGGTTCCTTCCGATTGCTTGAGCGGCATGCCAAGAACTTGATTCCACCCTTTGGGAACATCCAATCCCGTATCCACTTTCGTCCCTTTTTTAAACGTTTTGCCTCCGATGGTTACGGTCTTGGCCAGTTCCACCTGCAGGTTAGTTGTCCCTTCGCCGTTCAGTTCCCCAATCGCCTTTCTTACGTTGGCAAGTGTAAGGGGGCCGTTAAAAGCTCCCATGATGTCGGTGATGAACACTTCGTTGCCGAACGTTTCTTCATAAAACGCTTTTTTTCCCAAATCAATGAGGGCCTGATCTATTTTCACGGCTCCGTTCTGCCCAGACAGCATCGCCCGTCCTTGTGGGGTTTTCAGCAACTCTTCCGCTTCTTTTTGACTGATCGTCCGTCCCCACAGGTCATAAGCGGGTTCGTTTTCACCAGAGTTTTGCTGTGGATCAGCAGATAGACGCAAACGAGCACTCGTGGCTTCGGCCTGTTTTTGCTTTGCGTAGGTGATGCCCAGATTGACCAGTAAAACGAAGGAAACGATAAGGAGTGCGATCCAGTACGTTTTAATTCTCATGATTGTTCTCCCTTAAGTTGGAATGCGTAACCAATCATATTTTTGTATATTGGATCAAAATTATTCCTTTCGTTTCCCAAAATCTCCACTTTGAGTTTTGCTTACATTTGCGGGCGGGGTCGTGCCGGATTGCACGAAGGTTTTTGAACAGCCGTCACTTCCGACAGCTTCATCAGGTAATAGCACTCTTCCCTACCCATGTGGTCTGGGATCAGCGGAGTCAAAGTCCCTATCAGTTGCGCACTCAAGCTCAGTTCTTCCAATTCTTCGAGGAACTTGGAAAACAATAGAATTTCCCATTCCGCCTCTTGATCAAAACGCGTCAAAGCGGGAAACTGCTGCATGTTGGAGCGCATATAGCCGGCCATTTCAATCGCTTTCAAGTACAAGGCGTCGAATACTTTGATGAAATCTTCACTTTTTGCCTGTAGACGTTTTTCCACCATATCCAGCGAACGGGCAATTCCGGATGCGTGAGCGGATGCATCAGATAACCACAACAGATGATGGTGGATCGGATGCTGCAGCGGCGGGACTTGATCTGCCAACAACCAGACGAGAATCTCCAGGTACTCATCCGCTTCATTCACCATGTGATTGAGAAACGTAATCGGGAGGGACAGCTTGCCCGTCAGGCCTTCCCGAATCAGGTGGAGTTTGAATGTCCGAAGCTCATGCGTCAAAGCATTCGCCTGCCGATTTACCATTTGCAACTGATCCCCGCTTATCTCCTGGCGCGCTTGCATCAATAAACGGTCGTAAGCGGAAATGAAAGAGAACGCCCGTCGGCTGTCCGCTTCCGCTTGCCGGGGCAACGTATTGTACAACATGCGGGCGTGATCCCCGAGAATTTGCAGCCAAAATCGATGCTCAAACACTGCCGTCTGCTGATAGGTTCCTTCCAAGACCTTCCCTCCGGTTTCAACTTTCGCCATAGCCTATGTGCGTCCACCCAGAGGAGTACCTGTTTACCTCCTGATGAGAAAAGTGCGGTTCATTTCCGCGATGGACCTGATCCCACAGTTTGCCATCGTGAGATCCAAATCCGTGAATAAATTCTGGATCACCCGTCCAACGCCCGTTTCACCTGCCACCGCTAGTCCGTAGATGTAAGGGCGGCCGAACAGGATGGCCGATGCCCCGAGTGAGATCGCCTTGATCACATCCGGGCCGTTGCGAATGCCGCTGTCCATGAGCACGGGAATCCGTCCCCGCACGATGTCGAGAACATCAGGGAGAACGTCAAGAGAAGCCACTTCTCCATCCACCTGCCTGCCTCCGTGATTGGAGACGACAATGCCATCTGCACCATATCGCAAAGCCAATTCCGCATCCTGCATGTTTAAAATCCCTTTGATCAGAATCGGCAGCTTGGTATGGAGTCGCAGGAACGGCAGGTCTGCCCATGACAGGCTCGGATGGAAAAAAATGCTTCCGAACAGGGAGATCGCCGCTTGCCAATCTTGCTCCGGCGGTTTCCTCAGCTTTGCGCGAAAAGCAGGATCCGTCACAAAATTAGCGATGCCTTCTCCTACCTGGAATGGGTTGTAGCCATTACGAATGTCCCTCTCCCGCCAGCCGTACACCGGCAAGTCGACGGTGAGGACGATTGCGGAGTATCCTGCGGCTTCCGCCCGGCGAAGCAAGCTGGCTGTCACATCAGGGTCGTTTGGCCAGAACAACTGAAACCAGCGAGGTGCGTTTCCCATTACTGCTGCCACCTCTTCCAGCGGGCGGGAGGAGACGGTACTGAGAATAAACGGCACCCCCAGCGCTGCAGCCGCCCGTGCCGAAGCCAGTTCGCCCAGGGGATGGGCAATACCTTGAATGCTGATGGGCGCAAGCATTACAGGGGCAGGATATGTCTTGCCGAACAAGGTCACCCGTGCATCACGTTTCGATACGTTCCGAAGCACTTGAGGCTGCAATCTCCAGCTTCGAAATGCTTCCCTGTTCACACGGATGGTATCCTCATACCCTGCTCCGCCGTCGATGTAGTCGAATGGACCTTTTGCCAAAACACTTCTTGCCCTCGATTCCCATTCTGCGTATGAAACGGGAAGCTGTTGTCCTGCAGGTTGGCTCATCTTTTTTACACCCTTCCCAGGCGGCTGCCGCCTATATTCCTCAGAATATGTGCAATGCCAGTCGAAGGGTTCCCTTACTTTTTCTCAGACAGCCATTGGGCGAGCTTTTCAATGGTTCCTGCATCCAATTGATTGCCGAATGCCGGCATGAGCATCCCGCCATGCTGGATTTGCTGGGCGATCTGCGCTTTCGACTTACGGGAACCGACATGCAAAAGTTCTGGGCCGAAGCCTCCCTCCAAAGCTTGTCCATGACAAATCATGCAGTTGTTTCGGAAGACTTGTTCCGCTATGGCAGAACCTCCGATTTCTTGCGGCGCAAACGGCAACATCATGGTAAACAGTAAAGAAAAAATGGGCAGAACGGAGCTCAAGGCAGCTTCCTCCCTGTTTGTGAATAAGCAAAGGATTGTTCGGAATACCTTCAGGTAAAAATCTGATGCTAGTGTTTCGTTGCAAAAGGTTTTCCATTACAGGGAAATGAAGGGTAAAGAATGGAATGAAAAACCGGCGTTGCTTGTGAACGCCGGCTAGAATCTTCGTAATGGCTAGGTCAAAACAGATTCGCAAACAATTTGCGCTCCCAGTCACTTACGTAGCGATTGAATTTATCTGATTCTGTCCGCTTGATATTGATGAACTCTTCCCAAATAGATCGACCGATCGTTTCTGCCAGAATCGTGTCTTCTGCCAAATAACCGATCGCTTCCGGGAGAGAACGAGGTACCCAGCTGATTCCCCGCTCTTTCAATTCGGCATTGCTCATTTTGCTTACGTCCGTCGTAGCTGGCTCACCTGGCTCGATTCGGCTCTGGATTCCATGCAGCCCTGCAGCCACCAGGCACGCGGCCAACAAGTACGGATTACACGTGCCGTCCGCTCCCCGAAATTCAAAGCGTCTCGCTCGGCGCTTTTCTGGAATGCGCACGAGTACTGACCGATTACCTGAGCCGTAGCAAACATGGGCAGGAGCCCAAGTACCTGGCTGCATTCGCTTGTAGGAATTGACGCTCGGCGCTCCGATCGCAATCAGGGAAGGTGCATGCTTGAGCAGTCCGCCAATAAAGTGATAGGCCTTCTCTGACATATCCAATCCCCGCTGGTCAGAAGGATCTTCGAACAAGTTCTCCCCTGATTCGTCAAAGAGGCTGATATGCACATGCAGGCCGCTACCCGCCAGATGCTGAAACGGTTTGGGCATCAATGTACCGATCATCCCTTTGTCTTTCGCAATTTGTTTAAACAGGTGCATGAACGTCACCTGATTGTCCGTTGCCTGCAGGGCTGGCGTGTACTTCAAGTTGATTTCCAATTGACCAGGGCCGTATTCACTGGAGATTTGCTCGGTTTCCACACCCATTTTCTCCAACGAGAGGACAAAATCCTGAACAAAATCCTCCTGCACATCCACACCGACCGTCGAGAAGCAATGGCTGTTGTCCGCCGTCTGGATCTTGTCGTCTACTTCACGAAGCAAATACGCTTCCTGTTCAAATGCCATAAACATCTTCCCGCCAAGCTTTGACTCTACCTCGGACAAAAGTCGCTTGAGCGCATTGCGCGGGCACCCTGCCCATGGATCTCCATTGGCATCGACGAGATCACATAGCATCCGAGCCGTACTTTTCCGATACGGTAGGATGGCAAACGTCGCTGGATCAGGAATCGCGAAAAAATCCCCATCGTTCGCGCCATACGTTGGATTCGGAATGTACTCGTCAAAGCAGTCGAAGCTCATAATCGCTGTACTGAAATTGACTCCTTTGTCCATGGCACTGGCGAGCTGGGCCGGACGAACAGTCCTTCCACGTGTCACCCCTGCATAATCAAGAAATTCAATCCGAATGAATTCGATTTGTTCTTTTTCTACAATTCCCAACACTTCTTCTTTTGTTAGCATGTCTCTTTCTCTCCTTTTTCCAACCATGTGAGAACCGTATGGGTACATACTTGTACGCCAATCGGAATAATGTCCTGATCAAATTGAAATTGCGGATGGTGCAAATCGTACACAGGTTGATCCGCTTGCTGAATGCCCAGTCGGAAATACGTGCTCGGGACCTGTTCGGCAAAGGCTCCGAAATCATCTGCCCCCATCGACGGCTCAGGCAAGACGTAGACAGCTGATTCCCCCAAAAGCTCTGCTGCACACTGTTTGACGCAATCGGTCAGCATTGGATCATTGATGACAGGGGGAAAGCCTTCGTTGTAGGTGATCTTAACCGTCGCTCCATACGCTTCCACGATTCCTTTCACGAGCGAGATAAACTGCTGCCGCAATTTGTTTCTCGTCTCACGTGACACCGTCCTCGTCGTTCCTTCCATGATCACCCGATCTGCAACAATGTTGCTCGCCGTCCCACCCTGAATCTTACCGACGTGTACGACTACAGGGTCAACGGGGTTGGTTCCCTTCGTCACGAGAAGAGAGAGCGCCTGGAGAATCTGACTGCTGATCGCAATCGCATCGACCGCATGCTGTGGTCGCGCGCTGTGGCCACCCTTGCCTTCGATCGCGATCCGAAAATCGTCACACGAGGCAGTGATTGCTCCATTCCTCACCCCTACGGAACCAAACGGCAAATGTGGCCACAAGTGCAGAGCTAGCATGCCATCCACGCGAGGATTGTCCAGGACACCTTCTTCGATCATCTGCTGCGCCGCTCCATCCGCTTCTTCACCCGGCTGGAAAATGCAGCGCACACGCCCTTTCCACTTGCCTTTCATTTGAAACAGCTGATAGACCGTCCCAAGCAAAATAGTGGTATGCCCATCATGTCCACAAGCGTGCATGACACCTGGTTGTTTAGATGCAAAGGACAGCTTTGTTTTTTCTTCAATGGGCAGGGCGTCAATATCGGCTCGAACCCCTATGTGGCGCCCCTCTCCCTCTTCACCGATCAAGTCGACGACGACCCCTGTCTCCCCAAAGCGACGATGCGGGATGCCCCACTTTTCTAGCCAGGACATGATATACGAGCACGTCTGATACTCCTGAAAGGACAGCTCTGGATTTTGGTGGAGGTGACTCCTGATTTCGTAGAGCTGCTGCGAGAGCTCCTCGCCGGGCATCAGTTTGTCGTGAATGGAACTTTTCATGAATGATCCCTTCCTATCTGATTACCATGGCTACTGACTGAGAGTAGATTGGCTTTTCTTTTGGAACAGCTTGAATACAAAGAACAGAGCTCCCATCCAAATGGCGCCGCGAACCAGCGTCATCGGGGAACCGACGAACGAGCCGTAACAGACAATGCCGATTCCAATAAAGCCCAAGATCGGAAAGAGAGGATACAAAGGCTGTTTCCATGGCAGTTGCTGGATCTCATCTGGGTACTTTTTGCGGTAGAGAATGGAAGCAATCAAAGCGAGCGTCCAGGAAACCATCCAGGCAAGAACCAACTGATTGGACAGCTCTACATAGAGGAAATCGGGATTCAAGGAACCCAGAATCACGAGAGCTACGGAGCAAGCCCACACAAACAGGATGCCGTACACAGGTGTTTTCGTTTTGGGATGGAGGTAACCGAAAAACGCTGGCAAGAACCCTTCACGCGCTTGGGCAAAAAAGATACGCGAGGCTGCATACAATGTCCCCATCAAAATGCAAGTCGCAGCAGCAATCCAGGCGACGGCATTCATGACAAAGGCTCCAGCAAAGCCAAACACTTGCCCAGCCGCAACCGTAAACGGCGAGCTGTCCATTGTGATCTGATCCCAAGGAATCAGCCCTTGCAGAACAGCTTGTGCTGCCGTGTAGAGAAGCAGGAATGTAATTCCAGACCAGATCAGCGCTTTTGGCAAATCTTTCGGGTCCTTACATTCTCCCCCGGCTGTTGCCAGCGTCACCGCACCCAAGTAAGCGTATGTGCCGAGCGGAATAGCCGACCAGAAGCCGTCCGATCCGTGCGGGAGAAACGGAGTGAAATTAGCGAGATTCATATCTTTTAAACCAATGAGAGAGAAGATAGCAATAACGGCCGTCATAATGATCACGAGTAATAATTGCGTTGTTGCAGCAATTTCTGTCCCCAACACGTTTAGTACAGCAAACACCGTAATAAAGAAAACGGCGAAAATGACTGACCAGTACTCACCCTGTAGCTGTGGGAAGAACCACATCGTTATTTTTCCTAGCGCCAACCCGACGCTACCACCTGCAATGACCCATCCGAGCGCAAACGTTACTCCGGATAAAAAGCCCCACCAGCGCCCCATCATCCGCTCTACCCAACGGGACATGGCTCCGGCATTAGGCATCCCGACCGCCAGCTCCCCGAGCGCGATCATCAGAAAAAATTGTGAGAGACCTGCGACAAAGTATGCGAGAATGGCTCCTGGTCCTGCCATCGCGATCCCTTGTCCCATGAGCAGGAAGACACCGTCACCGACGACGGCTCCTACCCCCAATGCCCAAATGTGCCAATACCCAAGCTTTCGCTCCGGTGCAAGCTCCAACACTCGCTGTTCCATCATGGCACCCCCAAATTATTTGATATAAATACTCTCAAAGTTGCGGTACAACACCATTTCTCCGATGTATTGCGCAGTCTCGGCGTCCACGTAGTCAGACTCCACCCACGACTGCAGCACTTGTTCAAAGCACTCCTTGAACAGATGTACACCCAGCCAGTTCATTTCTGGAACGGTAAAGGCATCGGAGCCGTACATCACCTTGTCAAACGGTGCAAATTCAAAGACTTGTGAGAGAATCCGTTTGACTCCGTGACCAACAAAAGGATTTTGCAAGGATATGTCCATGTAGACGTTTGGCAAAATGCTAACGATGAAAGCCGCTTCTTCCACCCACGGATAGCCACCATGAACGAGATGGACCTTTGTTTCTGCGTAAGCCTGGGTGCGCAGCATGGGGAGGAGAAAGCTCGGACTCGCCTTGGGCAGGACAACATCCCCATCCCCTACGCCTGTATGGATGTGCATGACCTTGTCTGCCGCTGTGCATTCTTCCATAGCGATGTGCAAGCAGTAATCGCGCAAGGCTTTTGCTTCCGCACGTTCATTTGCCAGGAATTCCTCCCATTGTGCTGCAGCGGCCTGTTCATTCTTGTCTAGCACTTCTAATCCGCTGCGATAGGCGATGATCGATTTTAATCCGACGACATCCGGACGTTGCAAAGCGTTTCGCAAATCTGCGCGATACAACTCGACGAACTCCCCGAAGCTGGCACACTCTTTTCGCAAGCGCACCATCACGGGCTCAATTCGGTGAATCTCCCAGATCCTCGCTCCACACAGGTCGGCGTACGCTTGCTTTTTCAGCATCGGCATGGGATACCCAAAGTCCGCGATGACACCCGTGAGCTTTGCATCCGCGAATAGTTCTCTCGTATACGCCTGGAAGTTTCCCGCTCGCTCATTTCGTTGTTTCACGACTTCTGCAAGCGTTGGTTCACAGCCAAAGTAACGCGCCATTCGCCTGATTAGAATCTGCATCCACATGATCGAACCCGGGTAAGGCTGATGCGGGGATGAGACTTGGCCTTTGTGCATTTGCTCAGGTAGTACGGATAAGGACAGCTTGCGAATAAACGCCTCGGTCGTATAAGGTTGTTCGTTCGCTACGTACGGATGGGCATGGACGTCTACCGCTTGTATATCTCGCAATGATATTTCTGTCATAATGACCCCCTGTATGATGTGATACCGTGTCATTCAGCAACATCCGTGCCAACCGCTCCAAAACCGAAAAAGACGCATGAATATTCGCTCTTTTATACAATCCTCCTAACAGAAAGCGAAAAAAAGTCTCCAATCGCCCATTATCTTTCGAAAGATTTTTTTCATTCGAAATTTTCATTCTTTATTCCAATTATACCTTTCAAAAGATCTGAATGTTCTGCTATAGTTTACAAAATGAATCTCTTCTACCAAGCTACAGGAAGGAAAACGCTCATTTTTTTTCACTAAAAATTTTTCAGTATGTGGAGGCGATCTATACACATGAACGCTATCTCCAGTCTCCCTTTGCTCGATGTCTGGAACGCCAGCTTTGACAGCATGGTCATCACCGATGAAAAGGGAGATATTCTCTCCTTAAACAGAGCGGCTACACGACTGTTTTCCAGTAGTCCAAGCAGTTTGATTGGTATCTCCATCTTTGAACTGATTCCATCCGAAGAGTTCCGCAAGTGCATTCACATGAGCAAAAACATGACCGGGATCGCCATTTCATTTGGTACGCAGCAGTTGATCGCGAATCTCTCCTGTATCCACACCTCATCGAATCCGCCACTCTTTCTGCTCACCTTTAAGAACATGACACAGACACAGCAATTACAGCACCAGCTCCAGCAAATGAACGAAGCCAAGGCCATGTACGACTCCATCCTCGACCAATTGGAGGAAGGCGTGGTCAGTATTGATCAGCAAGGAAAAATCATTTTCTACAATCGGAAAATGGGCGAGCTCGATACGATGGAACCCGACGCGGTCAGGGATAAGAGGCTAGCGGATGTCTGGTCACTCGACGAAGAAACCAGCACACTCTTGACTTGCTTGCGAACAGGCCGGGTGCTCAATCACCGGGAAACCCATTTCACGAACAACGGAAAAGCCGTGACTACTCTCTCCCGCACGATGCCACTGTATGTGGGAAGCAAAAAAGTAGGGGCGGTAGAAATCTCCAAAGATATTACCGAACAAAAGCATTTGACCGAGACTATCTACCAATTGCAAAAGCAGACTTCCGCCTCATCCGTCCCACGGGTGCCTACCACAGAGAAAAGCAACACCCGATACCAGTTCGAGACCATCGTCTACTCGAGCAAGGAAATGGGCTACATGATCGAGCAAGCCCGCAGATCTGCCCGCTCTCGTTCGAATATTCTGATTGCGGGAGAAACCGGGACTGGCAAAGAGCTTATCGCCCAGAGCATTCACAATGAAAGTCCACGCAAGCACAAGCCCTTTATCGCTCAAAATTGTGCTGCCCTGCCGGAAGCCTTGCTCGAAGGTTTACTATTTGGGACGAGTGTCGGTAGCTTTACGGGAGCCATCGATCGGGCCGGTCTTTTTGAGCAAGCACACGGGGGCACGTTGCTCTTGGACGAGATCAACTCGATGAATCCCAACCTCCAAGCCAAGCTCCTCCGCGTCCTGCAGGAAAGGAAAATCCAACGGCTCGGATCATCCAAGGTACTCGACATCGACGTTCGGGTGATTGCCACGATGAACGAAGATCCGCACGACGCCATCGCCAATGAACACCTGCGGGAAGACCTGTATTACCGTCTCGGCGTGGTCAATATTTTCATTCCCCCCTTACGAAAAAGAAGAGAAGACATTCCCGTTCTCATCGACTCTTTCATTCAAAAACACTCGATAGGATTGGGAGTGGAGGTAGAAGGCGTGGACGATGATGTGTTCCACTTCTTCCTGAATTACAGCTGGCCAGGCAACGTCCGTCAGCTGGAGCATACGATCGAAGGCTCTCTGAATCTCGTGTATGACGAAACGATGATTTCCTTTGATCACCTCCCCCCTGACTTCAAACAAAAAATGAACCAACTCGCCGAGCCCACTCTCTCTTCTCAGCCTTCTGTCCATGATTTCCGGGGCAATCTCCCCGAACAAATCGAACATCTCGAACGGGTCATGATTGAACAAGCACTACGGGATGCCAAGGGGAACATTACCAAAGCGAGTGAGCAGCTAGGGATACCTCGTCAAAATCTGAACTACAAGCTAAAAAAATACGATCTCAAAAATGTTAGGGGGATGCTCTCATGAACCAGGACACACTGCTTTCAATCGAAGACAAAGTGATTTCCAACGCGTTGAAAATTCGCTTTTACCCGATGGCTGTCGCCTCCGCGCACGGAACCAGACTGATGGACGAAGCAGGCGTGTCTTATCTGGATTTGAGCGCTGGCTGGGCGGTTGCGGGTATCGGGTACGGCCATCCTCGCATTGCCCATCAATTAAAAAAGCAGTATGAGACCATCTCGTTTACATCCCAATTGACCATTCCCGAGAAAAACATGGTCGGCTTGGCGCAAAAGCTCATCGAGATCACGCCAGGCTCGTTTGAGAAAAAGGTCTGGTTTGGACATTCCGGTTCGGACGCGAATGACTGTGTATACAAGCTGTGGCCGCTCGTCCGCAATCGGTCGCGTCTTGTCTCCTTTATGGGCTCCTATCACGGGCAGACGATGGGCTCCCTTTCCTTATCCGGCCATCCTGCCCAAGCCAAATTTATCGGACATGGCAATGTCGTGAAGCTTCCGTATCCGAACCCCTATCGTCCTCCATTCGGCGAGACGCAGGCGCTCACGTCGCAAGTTATTTCATACATCGAAAATGAACTCTTTCGCACAATCTGTCCCCCCGAAGACACAGCCGGACTGATCGTCGAAGGAATCCAGAGCGACGGTGGATTGATTGTACCTCCTGATGACTTCTTGCCAGAATTGCAAAAGCTGTGTCAGCGTTATGATATCTCCCTGATCTTTGATGAAGTGAAGGTAGGAATGGGCCGGACGGGGAAATGGTTCTCCTTTGACCACTACAACCTGGCTCCTGATGCTGTCGTCGTAGGCAAATCACTGGGGGCAGGCTTGCCGATTAGCGCGGTGATAGCCCGAAAAGAGCTGCTAGATGCAGGTTTCGGCGTACACATGTTCACGGCAAGCGGCAATCCCGTCTGCAGTATAGCAGCTCTAGAAAATATCGCTATTTTGGAAGAAGAGCGGCTCATCGAGAATGCAGCTGAAAACGGAGCCTATTTTTTGAAACTGTTGGAAGAGCTGAAGCAAAGATACGAGTGGATCGGCGATGTGCGCGGACGTGGACTGGCCATTGGAGTGGAACTCGTGGAGGACCGCTCATCCAAAATTCCTGCCGCTGAAAAGACGGCCGCCGTTTGTTATCGAGCTTTTGAATTGGGCATGCTTGTCTTTTATGTCGGAATTCATAGCAATGTCATAGAAATCACCCCGCCATTGACGATCTCCAAACAGGAAATCGACTTGGCGGTCTCGATTTTGGATCAAGCTCTCAAGGATCTGGAGAACAACAACATCGACATGGAAAAGGTCAGACAATATGCCGGATGGTAGTCGCCTGACAGATTGACGCAGTAAGGAAAACCTTTATCGAGGCCTTTCAGGAAATACACCCGCTTCTTTTTTACACTCGGTCCGACTGTAGTGGATGTGAGGAAAAAGGGGAAAACGCTCCAGCTTCATAGGAACACCTACTGGGGGGCATCCCTGTCCAGCTCCCTGTAAAAAACGAAACCGCGTCCAAAGCAGCCGTCTCGGGGAGCTTATCAGAGGTGGACGCTTACAACCGTGTTTCGTTTTTTCCATTGCGCCTTGGTTGGTGTTCCAAAGATCTTCCGCTTATTTCCCCTTTTTCCTCGACCACCTTTGGTTCTTCCACGTGTCTTTTCTTGGGAGCTTTCCACGAAGTTTATTTGAGGGAAACCCTTCGCGGGAAAATGCCTATGAAGAACGAAAGGTTGGTTCTCCTTATTCAATGGCTCCCATTACACGTCGAGCAGACATATTTGACTACTTCGTTCTTCTCTTGATTCACCCATGTCCTTCGAAGCGCAACGATTGGGAAAGTAAGCTTTTGCTCCCTCGAACTTCTTCATACCAGGTTGCTAGAAGTCATAACAGTTCGCAGGAGAAGCAGGTTTCCAGGCGGAACAACTCCGGAACCCTGCTTCTCCCCACCACAGCACGCAAAAAAAATGATAAAATTCCTATCTTACAAAAAAGAAGGGGCGAGCGACCGCGTTTTGCGGATGGTTATTCTTGCTGAATCAAGCAGATAAGCTAAGAAGTTTATACTTTCTAATTCAGTAAATAAAACCGGCGCTCTTGGTGAACGCCGGTTATTCCTTGTTTTATTCTGTATCATCCAAAGGGACCAACCTGCGCTCACGCCGTTCGAACGTGGCAATCTCCCGGTATCCAGCTTTTCGCAACAATTGCCTCGCCTCTACCAAATAACTGCCCAAATGGTCAGGAAAATGGGAATCCGAAGAAGTCGTGATCGGCACCCCGTGCTCGTGGAGGATTTGCAAAAAACGGTAGCTCGGGCACATTTCCTTGACGGGATACCGATAGTACAATCCTGTATTCACTTCTGTTGCGACTCCGTGTTGCTGCAAGGCGCGGGCAATTCGCTGATACAGTGGGAGAAGCTGTTCCTCTGGCGGACGATGCCCGAACACCTTCAGATTGTCCAAATGGGCGACAATATCGAATAATCCGCTGCCAATCGCTCGCTCTACAACAGCAAACGTCTGCTCATAGAGCGAGAGCAAATCTGTATGTTCAAAACGGTCTTGCGCATCTGGATTGTCAAAGCCCCAGCCGTCAGCAAAATGAATGGAGCCAATGACATGATCCCACGGATAAGCCTCCATCATCGGGGCGAGCACGTTTTCTCCTCCCACGAAGTAATCGGCTTCGATCCCTAAACGCAAGTTGATTCCGTCTGCTTTCCAAATGGCCTGCTGTGACTGGATGAACGAGACGAAATGATCGATTGAATCCGTGCATACCTGGTCCAGCCATATGCGCTGGATGTGCCCCAAAGGATCATCCTGCAAGTGCATGTGTTGCTCGAAATACGGCTTGAATTCCTTGAAGCGATAGAGATGGTCGACGATCCCCACTTCTCGCAAGCCCAATTGCTTGGCACGCAAGCGGTAGAGATCTAACCACTCCTGGGAATAAGCTCCTTGATTCACTCGTCTCGCCATCCATCCCGACAGCTCTTCCATCCATTCCCGAGAATGCCTGTCGAAAGTAGGCTGGTAAAAAGACAGCAACGCTTCAGCTGTCCTGCTCCACCAGCGCAGAGAATACGGCCCCTCCTCTAGGTGAACGTGATAATCGACATTCATGCTCTTCCCTCCCCGATTTCGACCGCCATCCAGGTGACCCCTTTACTTTCCAGCTCATTATCCCAGGACGCAGGCTTCTCGTGGTCAGAAATGATGACATCCACGGCGTCCAATGACGTAATTTTGCAAAATGCCTGCACGCCGATTTTGCTCTGGTCAGCCAGAACGAAAACGGCTTTGGACACTCTGGCCATCACGATCGACATCATGGACTCGTTGATGTCGTAGTCGCTGATCCCTGTCGAAAGGGATATGCCGCCGACAGAAATGAACGCTTTGTCGACATGGAACGTCTCTAGCATTTTTTCGCAAAGCGGGCCACTGATCGATTGCTGCTCCGTGTTGATTTCCCCGCCTAACAGAACGACTTTTCCCGTAAACAATTGCTGATTTAGTGACTCCGCCAACAAGGAGGCAACCGGGAGAGAATTGGTCAACACCGTCAACCGCTTTCTGCCCTGAATGGCTCGTGCAAACTCTAGCATCGTCGTCCCTGTGTCGATCACGACTGTATCACCGTCGGATAAAAGCTCGGCCGCCCGCTGACCGATTGCCCGCTTTGCCGCCAGATTGATATCCTGTCGCTGGTAATACGGCGGCTCCCCTTCAGCATAGTTCTGCTTGACCGCGCCCCCATATACGCGCTTTAGCCTCCCGATCTGCTCCAAGGCATCCAAGTCACGGCGGATCGTCTCACTTGATACCTCTAGCCGCTCGGCCAACGATAACACTTTTACTTTTCCGTATAGATTTAGTTCCTCGATGATCACTTTTTTTCTTTCTTCCGCTAAGATGGACATTCGTTACTCTCCCTTATTGTAACGGGATGCACTCGTCAGATGGTATCCGCATGTTCACCGATGTTCCCAAACGGATCCAATGATTGTCAGCTGTATTGAGCACATCCACTTGCAGGTTTTGTTTTTTCGCTTCGACTTCATAGCGAATGACATTGCCCTTCAATGTCAGATTTCGGACCACACCCTCTACGTACCAGCTACTTTCCGAGCCTGAAGACCGTTCGTCTCCTACAGGCGACAGCGAAATGACTTCCGGTCGAATGGCGAATGCTCCTCCATGTATAGGAGCCTCTCCCAGCAGCTGATCCAGCTGCGCACGATCCAGTACATTGTAATTCCCGATAAAGCGAGCGACAAATTCGTTGCCAGGCTGGGAGTAAATTTCTTCGGGGGTCCCCGTCTGAACGATATTCCCGTGATCCATGACAAATATCCGGTCGGATACGGTCAAAGCCTCCTCCTGATCATGTGTGACAAACACGGTTGTGATCGAGAGCTGCTGTTGAATTCGCCGGATTTCGGCCTGCAGGTTTTTTCGGATCTTCGCATCAAGTGCACTTAGCGGCTCGTCTAGCAAGAGTATTTTCGGTTCCACGACGAGCGACCGTGCCAAAGCCACCCGTTGCTGCTGACCTCCAGAAAGCTGGTGCGGATACGATCCTTCGCGCCCACCAAGATCGACCAGCTCGATGATTCGCTCCACTCTGGACTTGTATTCTTCCTTCTTCATGCCCTGCATTTTCAAGCCAAAACCGATGTTGTCAAATACGTTCATGTTGGGGAACAACGCATAGGACTGGAATACCATACCCACTCCTCTTTCCTTGGGAGCGAGTGCCGTGATATCCGTCTCGCCTACGACGATTTTGCCCCCCTCCTCTACCTCTGTCAGACCCGCGATGCAACGCAGCAGTGTACTTTTTCCGCATCCGCTCGGCCCTAGCAGCGTGATCAATTCGCCCTTTTCAACCGAGAGGGAAACCTGGTTCAACACCGTCGCATCCTTGAATCGTTTGGTCAATTGCTCAATCTGTACATAGCTCATCTGCTTCCCTCCTTGGACGATTTTCCTAGTCTCATGACTGCTCCCGATAAAACGAAAAGCAGAATGAAGTAGGTGACAACAATGGCACTTGTGAGATGACCACTCTCTTCCATCCGGCGGATCAGATAAATCTGCATGGTTTCATAGTGCCCGCCCACAAGCAGATTGGCTAAAACAAACTCGCCAAATAAGGTGGAGAACGATAATAGGGTGGAGATGACGATTCCAGTCAAGATGTTTGGAAAGATCACCTTCCAAAAAGCCTGCATCCTGCTTGCGCCCAGTAGCTCTGCTGCTTCCACGAGCCTGATGGCGTCAATCGTCCGCATGCTGTTCCTTATTCCCTGATACATGTACGGCAGAACTACGACAAAATAGGCACCCACCAGCAGCCAGATGCTGCCAGACAATACGATTGGTCCCGAAGAGTACACTTTGATCAAACCGACGGCAGCCACAACACCGGGAATGGCATAGGGCAGCATGACCAGACTTTGCAGGATGAGCTCCCACCGTGAGAAATAGACAGTGACAATAAAAATAGTCGGCACCATGACCGTTACACTAATACAGATAGCAATGAAGCAGACCAACAGCGTGCGCTGCATCGCTGCCAAAAAACGCGGATCGGTAAACAGTTCCTTGTACCAGGCAAGCGTGTACCCTTCCGGCAGAATCGTCCGATACCAATCCGTAGCGATCGAATACAAGAACGTGGCGACGAGGGGGATGAATAAATAGAGCATGACCAGAGTGACGATAGAGCCATGTAACCCCTTGTTTTCTTTCATCCAAGCTCCCTCCTCACCCGGCGCATCATCCATTCGTTAATCAGCATCGCACTCACCATGGTAAACGCCAAAATGACAGCAAGCGCTCCAGCCAACTCAGGTCTCGCGGCTACATCACCCGCGACGAGTGAACCGATGCGGATGGCGATCAGATTGTAGTTCCCTCCCACCAAGGCATAGGCTGTCGCATAAGCGCCCATCGCATTGGCAAACAAAATACTAAAGGTCCCTACGATCCCCGGCATAATCACAGGAAGCCCGATATGCCTCCAAAATTGGGGAGTAGACGCTCCGAGCAAGGAAGCGGATTCCCGCCACTGCACTTGAATCCCGTAATAAGTGGGATACAAAAGCAGGATGGCCAGCGGAATCTGGAAGTAGACGTACACACAAACCAAGCCGAACCAGCTGAATAAATCAATGGAAGCGAGCGTTGTCCAGCCCAGCTGCTTGAATAAGAGAGTAAAAAGACCATTGCTACCCAATATGATGATGTAGGCAAAAGCAAGTGGTACGCCTGAAAAGTTGGAGGTCATATTGGACAGCATTAACAGGAAATCTCGCATACGCCTGGAAAAACGCGTAATGGAATAAGCGGCAAACAGGGCTACCACGATCCCGATCGCACTTGCGCAAAACGAAATCAACACGCTATTCTTCAGGCCAAGCAAATAGTATTTGCTCGTCAGAGCCTTGGTGTACTGATCCAGGCCCCAGCCGACTCCGCCATCTCCACGAAAGCTTTCCAGAAACATGACGATCAGCGGCAAGACTTGAAAACAAATGACCAGTATGGCAAATGGAACCAAGGACAGCAGCAGCCAAACATGGCTTTTATGCAATTTCAAGCACATCCACCCCTATCAAGTTCAGCCTTGCACGCCGGGGAACGAGTGGCGAATCATCACTTCCGATGCAGGAATGCCTAACAACTGGCAGATCAGAGGTGCAACTGCCAGCTGCGGGACAGCTTCTTCATACACCCCCGGAGTGAAGGCGGGACCGATTCCGTAGAGCGGCACATTGCGCTCATCATTCCCTGTCCCACCGTGGTTGCCGTCCGTATTCATGCCATGATCAGACGTCACGATGATGGTATAGCCTTCTTCCATCCAAATCGGCAGCACCTGCGCAAGAATCGTGTCCACGGCGATAACAGAGCCGCGATATTGCTTGGAGTCAGAGCCGAACAGATGACCCGCGTTGTCCACCCCCATCGAGTGAACGTAGAGAAAATGAGGGTCCACTTCGCGCCGCAGCGCCTCCCCATCTATGATCAGATGAGAATCCGGATAATTGTCGTCAAAATAAAAGCGTCCGTACTGAATTGCTTTTTCCGCGTCATTCTGGAAGCGGTCCTCGACAAAATGAAAAGGAGCCCGATTGTACAACTCACTTACCCAATAGTAGGCGGCTGCCGCATTTCGCAGCCCATGCTCCTTCGTTAAATGAAAGATGCTTTTTTGACCAGAGAGACGGACGGCTTGATTCGATGTAATGCCGTTTACCGAGCTCGGGGTTCCGGTCAAAAGAACCTCGTATAACGGGCGGGAGAGACTAGGCAGCTCTGATTGGACCAGATAGCGAGCTGCCTTTCCCTTTTCAACGAGATGATTGAGATAGCCCATTTGCGTAATGGCTGCCTGGTATTGCATACCGTCCACTACCACCACGATTACCTTGTTCCTTTCCATCCCTGACTCCCCCCACTTATTTCGCATGAATCAAAACTTGCTCTTCCCACATTTGCGGCAATTTCTTTGCAGTCTCTTCCCACGCCTTTTGATCCTTGACAGGCTTGGCATCCTTGTATTGATCGGCCGGAATCATTTTCTTCGCCACGTCTTCTGGCAGTTTCACACTTTCACGGATTGGGCGGGCATAGCCTTTGGCTAAATTGATCTGGCCTGCATCACTGAGGATGTACTCACGTGTCAGCATGGCGGCGTGCGGGTGCGGTGCATATTTGTTGATGATAGTGGCATAGCCGCTGACGACAGTACCACCTCCTGGAATGTTCACGTCAAATCGGGTCGGATCAATTTGATCGCGATAGGAGAGGGCATTGAAGTCCCACAAGAGGGCTACGGTTACTTCCCCTTTTTCGATCGTCGCCATGTTCATCTCACCTAGCGAAAGACGTCCTTGTTTGGCCAAGTCCGCAAAGAAGTCGATCCCTGGCTGGATGTTCGTTTCATCTCCACCGTGCGCAATCGCAGCTGCCAGGACGGACATTTGAGACTGTGCCGCTTTTGTTACGTCGCCAATCGCTATCTTGTAATCACCATTTTTAATGTCATCCCAAGATTTTGGTGGGTTTTTGACCAATTGTTTGTTCGCCAAGACGGAAATGGCTCCTTGGTAACCAACAATCCAGTGCCCGTCCTTGTCTTTTGCCCATTCGGGAATCTCGTCCCAGTAGGAGGTTTTGTACGGCTGGGTTACCCCTTTTGCCACCGCTACAGGTCCAAAAGCGATACCGACGTCGCCGATGTCTGCCGTTGGATTGTTCTTCTCCGCTTCAAATTTGGCGATCTCCTCAGAGCTGCTCATGTCGGTGTCGGTGTGTTTCAAGCTGTACTTGGTCTCCATGTCCTTCCAAGTCCCTACCCAGTTGGCCCAGGAGTCAGGCATCCCTACGCTCACGACGCTTCCCTCTTCTTTTGCCTTATTCTCGATGTCCGCTAGTGTCAATGGTTGGGCAGGTGGTGTTTCTCCTTGCGCGTTGGTTCCTTGTTGATTTTGGTTGCCTGATCCTGTGGAATTCGTCGAACATCCTGTCATGACAGCGGCGACGAGTAACACTCCTGCAGCACCTGCAAATAGAGAACGTCTTTCCAGCCATTTGCCTTTCATCACGATGAGCACCTCCAGAGAATTTGTGGTTTCTTCTTTTATAAATACTGCAATCTACAAAATTCTTGTTGTTTCTTAACCGTTGTTACTTAATTATATGTTTCTTAAATATAGGCATACAATTGTTTTTGTTTAAATCTTTCGTTAATTGATCGTAAAGAAAAGCACAAAAAACTGGCGTTCGATTTGAACACCAGTTTGAATAGGCAATCCTTTCCGGATACGCTTTCAGGTAGCTGCTCATGAGCGTGGGCATGTAATGCGTACAGTAAAATTCCGCCCCTGAAATAACGAATGAACCAGAAGGATGATCAAGCTGTTTAAAGTCATCCTCCAGTTCATGCATAACCCCAAAGAGGCGATCAACATGGTAGGCAAGTAGCTTTCCGGCCGGTGTCCTGAACGCGCTTCTACCTGACTTTTCAAATAAAAAAGCTGCCTGGTCTCCCAGACAGCTTTGCCTACATATGTTTGGTTCGATTGAATTTCTTTTGATAGTAGACGGAAAAACCGACAATCACCGGTACTAACAAGATCGTGGGGATAAACCATACGATCGGATGTACCGAGCTTACCCCTAACAACCTCGGAGCGCCAAAAACGGTAAAAGCAGTAATAGTCGCGATGCAGCAGCCCAGCATCCCCCCTAAATGCTCCATCCACCAATGCATTTTCTTTGCGGGAGGGCGGAGCCAGTAAAGTAGCTGTGATGCCCCCAGCATGATGCCGATCAGCGGGAACCACGTAATCAGCGTAAATCCGATGATCGTTCCGTAGATGGAAATACAGACTCCCGAGATGAGCATCAATGCGGGGAAAAGCAAATCCAACCACTGGCGATGCCCCGTTTTGCGATTCTTATAGCGCAGTACTCGCAGACCGTACCAGGCAGTCGCCGAGCTCAGAATGGCGATAAAGATCAGGAACCAGGCAAATGCTACCGACTCAACTGTCCCTTCAGGATCAAAGCCGATCCTCCAGATGCCCATGAACAGCGCGGAGATAGCCACTACTGCCATCGCCCCGACGTATATCCAGCCTACCCGGATATGTGCTTTGCCTCCCTTTTTCGTCACAATCGGAATCCAGAAGACAGCCAATGCGGTAAATCCTGCGATGATGTGCAAAACCTTGAAGAGCGAGTAAAAGAACATCGAGCTTCCCCCCTTCTTTTTATCCCTTCGACAATGTCTGATACATGATCTGAAACACATCTTCTGCCCCAAATGTTTTCAGATCAGGAGAAACAACTGTCTGCACGCGAATGCCATACGTCAGAATCGTAAACAGGGTCGCTGTTTTTTCAGCATCGAGACTTTCGGGAATCACTCCGTTTTTTTGACCCAGCTCAATCCATTCCTGCGAGTTTTGAACACTGCGTTCATAGATCGTGGTCAGCATCTCACCGATCGTCGGGTCGTCTTTTTTGCTCAGCAAATAAATAAAGATGAGATTCGTGACATCTTTCGGATCATGGATGTGACGCAAGGCCTCCGATATAGCTGCCAGCGGACTGTGTAAATTATGCTCACCCTGCTCTACTTTTTCATAAAATTTGGCGCCAATGCGCTCCAAGCGTTTTCTCAGCAGCAATCCCAAGAGCTCATCTTTACTTTTGACATAATGGTAAATGGCCCCCTTAGACAGCCCTGAACGCTTGATGATGTCCTGCAAAGTGGTTTGGTGGCATCCCTTTTCCTCGATCAATTCCTCGGTTATGGATAGCAGCAGCTGGAAGCTTTGATTTTGATGAATCGATTGCATAGTTCCTCCTGTTTCATAAGACGTCAGCATTACAATCTAACCCTTTATCTCAACTATACAAACCGTCGGTCGGTTTGTCAATTTTTACATCTCTTTTCCTGCAAAAAAAGACTGCGGCACTTCAGCAGTCTTTTGCTCTCCTTATTCCTAGCCTTTAGCTCTCCAAAATTTTGTAGTAGAAGACAGAAACGTCCAGCTTGCCATCGGCTGACTCCGCGTAATGTGGTATCTTCCCCGCTTCGGTGTACCCCATCGATTGGTACAGCAGATTGGAAGGATCCCCTTCCCGTGTATCCAGCACCAGCAGCGTCCGTTTTTCCTGTCTGGCCTTTGCCTCAGCCTGGAGCATCAGGGAGCGACCTATTCCTTTGCGTTGTTGGGACGGATGAATCATCAGCTTGGCAATTTCTGCACGGTGCAGCCCATTTTGCTTAGCACAGAGGTGTAACTGGATGCTTCCGACCACGTTACCATCCTGGCGTGCCACCCATACTCTCACGTGATCTCCCAGCACGGTCGACCAGTACACTCGCGCCACATGTTGATCCAACGGGGGCAAAAATCCGATGGAGGCCCCATCTCCCACGACATCTACCAATAACCGCGTCAATCCGTTTGCATCCTCTGTACTCAGTTCTGTGATTTCCTCCAAAACCAGTTCGGTTGACATATCGACACTCCCCTTAGCTTTTTGGGAAAATAAATAGAGTTCTCTCTCTTCTTACTATAAGGGAGGAGTTTCTAAAAGCAAGTGCAAATGTCAGATTTCCTGACATTCATTATATAGGTGGAGGCTGACGCCGTCGTGATCATCAAACGGATTCCAAAAGAAGAAACATGGGAGCTTCGTCATACAGTCCTGTGGCCTGACAAGGATCTTTCGTTCGTACAAATGAGAGAGGATGACAATGGCCTTCATTTCGGTCTCTATGAAGACCAGGAGCTCGTCAGCGTCCTCTCTCTATTCGTGAATGGCCACGATGCCCAATTTAGAAAATTTGCTACCCTGCCTAGTGAGCAAGGAAAAGGATACGGCAGCCTTTTATTGCATCATGTCCTCCTCGAGGCAGCGAGTCTTGGAGCAACACGCATCTGGTGCAACGCACGAGCTACGAAATCGGGATTTTACGAGAGGTTCGGCCTGCAAAAAACAACAAAGGAACCCTTTGAAAAGAATGGGCTCCTCTTCTTCGTGATGGAAATCCAACTGATCTAATTAGGGACGATAACCATACATGGAAAAAATGAAGAGCAAACAGAAAAAGACAACCCCTGAGGGGATCAGACTGAGGACAATTCCTACTTTTTTTGCGGTTCCGCTCGTCTGGGTAAACCACCGATAGTAGTTGAACAAGAGGATCAGTAAAAACGGTAGGAAATAAAAACCGATCAAGGATGATACCCAGTCACTGTTTGCATCCCAAAACGTATTTGGTACAGGTATGGTATGAAATTGTCGATAGATCTCTTCTTTTCTCATGATAAACACGAAAGATAGGACAAGGTAATAAATGGTGATGATCATTTTGAGCCACAGCTGAAAACCTTTTGTCGTCCATGTGATCATAAAAATAATGCCTAGCAAAAACCATAAAGCCATGTATTCCATGTGAATCCCTCCTAAGAAGGGATTATATGTATATTCCCTGAAGCGAATAAGTACCAACTTTTTCTGGTACCTCCCTTTCGCTTGCAAGAGTCGACAAATTTTGGAATACTCCCTATAATGAACATGTGGAGAAGCAACTCTCTATCATTTGTAGGAGATGGTTACGATTACATACGCTCTATCCTTTCTACTGTCGTTTTGTATCGTGCTGGTGTTGATCCCACCTTTGGGAAAATTGGCTTTTCGGCTTGATTTTGTGGACAAGCCTCGTAAAGATGTGGAACGAAAAATACATCGCGAACCGATTCCGCTGACTGCCAGCTATGCGATCTTTATCGGGTTCGCTGCGTCCTTTCTGCTCTTTTCAAAAGAATCCACCTTACAAACAGTGGCTGTTCTGGCCGGATCTGCGCTACTCCTGGTGATTGGCACCATCGATGACTGGTACAAGACACAAGGAAAAGACTTCTCGGCATTACCTAAAATGCTCGTTCAAATTTCGGCAGCCGTGATCGTCTACTGGTCTGGCATCACGTTCTCCGGCTTTTACAACCCGTTTAGCGGCGAATATATTTTGCTCCCGGTCTGGCTTCAGTTCTTTTTGACCATTTTATGGATTTTCGGTGTGACGACCGTCATCAATTTTTCTGACGGGATGGATGGGCTGGCAGGTGGCCTTTCGGCGATCTCCGCCGGGACGTTGTTCGTCGTCGCCGTGGCAAAAGGACAGAGCACCTCTGCCGTGATGGCCATCAGTCTGATCGGGGTCGCACTCGCTTACTTGCGCTACAACAAGCCTCCCGCCAAAATCTTCATGGGAGATGCCGGAGCCACATTCCTCGGGTTTATTCTCGCCGTGATTGCACTCGATGGGGCTTTCAAGCAGGCAACCGTGCTGTCGTTGTTTATCCCAATTCTCGCTCTCGGTGTACCCATCTTTGATAATCTATTTGTCGTTACGAAACGCTTCATGCAAGGCAAGCCGATCTATCAGGCAGACGCCAGTCAGGTGCACTATCGCCTGCTGCGGACGGGATTGAATCCAAAGCAAGTCGTTGCCTTCCTCTGCTTGATCAGCGTATGCTTTAGTCTGACATCGATCATATTGCTGCTGCTTGGCGTATAAACGAAAAAATGCCGTTGGGTCCTTTGCCCGCGGCATTTTTTGTTGGTGTCTCACATATTGAATTGGTTTTATGACTGTGGTACGCCCGCTGACTCGACTGCCTGTTCCAGTTGCTTTTTGTATTTCAGGCAAGCTTCGCAACGTCTGCTCTTGCGTCCAAATGCCGTGTAGTACTTGCTCTTTTTGCAGGAGCGGCAAGTGATGTACAAGGAGCTGGAAAGATTGTAGTTTTCCTCTGGCGTATTTTTTGCCAGATGCACCTGCTTGTTAAACTTGATCAAAAGATGAGCGGTATGTATCGCATCTACCAGAGCGGAATGGAGCCTTCCTTCCTGAACAATCCCGGCAGCATCAATGGCATCCTTTAGACTCATTTGCTTGCGGTCTGCCAACATCATGCTGATCGGCGGCTGAATATCGTTGTAGTTGCGCATCCAGCTAAAGTCAAGTCCAAAGCGTGCGCAATGTTCAATCATCAGGCGCTTGTCATCCATGCCCCACGTGCTCAAATAATAGTCCTGGTCGTCTCCAATCCACTCCAGGAAAGAAGCAAAAGCGGTACGGAACGGAATGAACGTCGGCATGTTTTCTTTATCCAAACCGATGAACTTACGGGTACGTTCGGTAATTCTTCTTTCGATGGCGGGAAAGGTATATCGTTGAAAAGTATCCACCTCTACCCCATTCTTGCCAGTCACGACCTTAGCGGCTCCGATCTCGATAATTTCCGGTATCTTATCTTTTTGATGAGTTAGAGTCGTTTCTAGGTCAAATACAATGATTTGCATGATCGTTTCACATCCTGAGCGTATTCCTTCTATTTTCTATTATGACAGGGATAGAGCATGAAAACAAAACGAATCCTCGTTTTTTTCCCTAATACCATGCCAAGCACGCAAGAAAGCCGGGATTGGCTCCCGGCGTCTCGTTTGATTATAGGACAGATGCTCTCAACGTCTCGATCTGCTGTTGCAAATAAAACGGATAGTTTGCAATCTCACTCGCTTACCCTCGCTTCAAGACAGGAAGCTTAATGTGGCTCGGATACTGACCGTTATGATAAATGCTCTGCTCGGCAATGACCGTCTCTGTATCGGTCGCCAAATCATTTCCCGTATTCGGATTCGGGAAGGAGAAGTTCTCAGCACCAGAGGTTACAGAGACGCGGATGCGGTGACCTTTTTGGAAAACATTGGCGATCTTGGTCATGCGAATCTCATAGCGCTCGATCTGTCCGGGAACCAGCAGCTGTGGATCTTGGAACGAGTGACGATAACGTGCACAGATGATGCCGTCAGAGAGGCGTATCGAATTGCCTTCTTCATCCACATCGCACAGCCGCACCAACCAATCCGTGTCACGCGCCGAGCTAGCTGCATAGAGGACGGCAGAAATTTCCCCAGCAATGACCACTTCTTCTTCCAACGGCTCGGTGGTGTAGACGAGAACATCTTCCCGCTTCTCTACCTCCCGATAATTTTCTGGTACGCTGTTCTCGTTTTCCGACAGATCCAGCAAATAAGGTGCTGCGTCCAGCGGATCGTACTGGTAGGTATCCACTGGCTGATCATCTGGCTCAATTAAGCTCAATGCCCCGTCACCACCGCTCGTATTGGCTTGTCCGCCACTGCTGAGGTACAGATTGGTCACGGTCGCTTCTGCTGGCGGCCAGGTCTGGGAGGTCTTCCATTCGTTTTCTCCCACCATGTAATACTCCACGCGCGGCTCTTGGTCCACTCCATTTTGTATACCTTTCAAATAGCGATCAAACCAGCGCAGCTGTGTCACATCCAAATCGTACCGAATGGCGTTGTTTCCAAATGGCACATGATGAATCTCCCGCGTCGTATTTGCCTTGTGGTACCACGGCCCGAGAATGAGTCGCGCATGCTCCGGTGCATTTCGGGAGATGACTTCCCACGATTCGCTCGTCCCCATGCCATTGTCGTCATACCAGCCGGATACCAAGAGAGAAGGTACCTTTACCAAATCAGCATGCCGCTTCCAGTCGGACTCGCCCCAGAACTCGTCGCCATCCGGATGCTCCATCCATTTGGTCCAAAACGGGATTTCCTTGCCCAGCACTTTTTGGGGAATCTCCTTGATCGGACGTACCTTGATCACATCACTCCAGTCATCCCGAAAAAGAGCCGATACATTCCGACGTTTTTCGGCCATCATAAAGATCCACGACAGACCGCCCAGGATCGTTCCCCCTTTGCGCGGAATATCCACATAAGGTGTACCGACCGTCACATAGCTGAATATCGCCTTCAGGTGAGGGTTTCCGCTAGAAGCTGCTGCCCACTGCACATAGCCGACGTACGAGCCGCCAAGCATCCCGACATTGCCATCCGACCAATCCTGACTCGCGATCCAGGTGAGGCTGTCGTCGCCATCGTTACGCTCATGAACGAGCGGAACCCACTCACCCTCGGAATCTTCACGTCCGCGTGTATCCTGCACGACCAGCGCATAGCCACGAGCCACAAACGGCAGTCGGCGGAAAATGGCATCCATCCGGCCGTAAGGAGTGCGCATGAAAATGGTCGGTACCCGCTGCCCTTCCTGCAATCCTGCCGGCAACCATACCTCTGTCGCCAAACGAATTCCGTCTCTCATCTCCACATCGTGTCTGCCCAGACGTAAGACGCCGTAGCTCGCTTGGGACAGCAGTGGGTCTTGCCACAGCTTGAGCGGAGTCAGGTCTTCCCACCCCGTTTTTACCAACACGACGCTATCGCCACGACCTGTCAGCACAAATGCGATTACCTCGTTGTCACAAATGATCAAATCGATCGGTTGTGATGCTTCACGAACAGCCCAGACCCACGCTTGTTTCTGCTCTCCTTCTACGATTCCATCGATCCGCACATGACGCTGGTAGTGATCCCCGCTCTGTGGAAAGACGACTTCCTCACGATCCCAGTCGATCTGCTTCCATTCCACGAGCTTTTTGCTCAGGTCTGAGAGAGGCAGCTCGTAGCCTGCTTCATCCTCAGTCAGCTGTTCAAATGGACCATCGGCTGCACGGTCCTCCCAGCCTATAATCCGTTCCCAGACTTCCCCATCAGCAAAGCGAATGTCGGCCACCTGGATACCAGATTGATAATAGCCAAAGGTTGTTCCTTCGTTCTGAGTGTACGCCATCTGCGATACCTCCTGTTTCCTGATCCTACTTCCACACTTCCTGATAGACTCTGAGGAAATTGCCACCGAGGATGCCTTCGATTTCTTCGTCCTTATAGCCTCGCTTCATCAGCTCACGCGTAATTTCTGGCAGCGATACATGGCCTTTTACTACGTCAAACGGCATTTCTTTTGCTTTTGCAATCTTGTCCAACGGCAAGTACTTGGTCAAGTCATCACATAGATCAAGCCCTAGCCCAATGTACTTGGCTCCGACAAGGTTTTTCATGTAATCGACGTGATCGATTAGCCTCTCCAACGTCGCCTCCGCGCTGCTATTGGCTGCAAACATACTGAAAGCATTCAAGCCAATGAGGCCGTCTTTTAATGCAATCGCTTTGATCTGATCATCTGTCAGGTTGCGCATTGTCGGTACCAGACTTCGGCTGTTGGAGTGGGAAGCGATCACGGGCTTTTCCGAGACCTCCATCACGTCCCAGAATCCTTCATCATTCAAATGGCTCACATCGATGACGATCCCCAGTTTTTCTGCTTCCTCAATCAAGCGCACGCCAAAATCGGTTATGCCCCCTTTTTTCCCTTCCCGCACCGGGGCAAAAAAGCTACCGTCCCCAGCAAAGTTGCGGCGGCTCCAAACCAGCCCCATCATGCGTACCCCGAGCTCGTAAAAGACGCGCAAGAGACTCAGGTCGTTATGAAGCGGCTCTGCCCCTTCCAGAGACAGGATGAAGGACACTTTTTGTTCCTCTCTCGCCCGGTGGAGATCTTCCAGGTTTTTGGCGATGACGATGAGCTCTGGAGATTCTGCTGCCTCCGCATGCAAGGCGCTGATTTGATTGAGTGCCTTGCGAAGACTCATTTCAGGTACGTAGGCATCCTCTACGAACACCGCTGCCACGATGGAATGCACCCCGCCCGCCTCAAACCGCGGCAAATAGTCTGTCTCGATCATTTTCGTACGACCGTACCCGCGCTGAATTTCCACATCCATCAACAGATCAAAATGTCCGTCCAATACGTGAACACTGTCATGAAACCGGCGAGCCTGTTCTCTGGTTACCTCTGCCATATCGGTTCATCTCCTTTTCAACGTGTAGGAATTAAATAAGCGCGTCTACGCTTATTCATTCCGGAGCGCATGACGAAGTGCCTCAGCGTCTGCTTCTGGCATCACTTCGGTATAACTTTCCGCTTAAACGCGGTCGCTCATCCATGTGCAAGCCTCGATAGAGGTTTTCTTACTGGGGGGTTTTCTTATCGAGATAGTTATAGATCGTGAACTTGGATACATCCAGCAAATCAGCGACGTGCTGCACTGCTCCTTTGATTAAAAAGAGACCCATTTCATCCAGCTGGTGGATAAATTGAATCTTGTCCTCTTTTTGCATCAGGGCGATCGGCTTAGCCGTCCGTTTCAGACAGTCGTCAATCATCTGCTCCATCAGATCCCCGACGGTAGGAGCAAAGCTTTCTTCCGCTTTTTCTTCGTCACGCTTGTCCTGAATCGCTATCATCGAGCCTATTACGGCCTGAGCCATTGAGAGATGAGTCATGTCCAGGTTAATGCACAAGCTGCCAATGACCTCACCTTGCTCATCCTTAATGTAGATCGAGCTGGATTTGATCTGCTTTCCTCTGATCGTGTCATTGCGGTAGTTGAGATCGAAAGCCTGCTCACTGACCTTTGCGCTGCGCAAAGACTGTAGAGCCAGATTCGTGACCGGCGAACCGATCTGTCTCCCACTGACATGCCCATTGTGAATGGCAATAATCGACGAGGAAATGTCGTCAGTCAAATCATGCAGAACGACTTCGCAATGCTCGCCAAACGTCCGCGCCAATCCTTCTACTACCGGAATGTAGCTCGCTAAAATTGGATGTGTCTTTTTCATAGATGCCTCGCTTTTCATTTCATAGAATCGCCCTGACAGATTAGGCAGGGCTCACTTCTACAATCATTTCGATTTCGATTGGGTTGTTAAATGGCAAGACAGACGTACCCGCCGCTGCACGTGCGTGCTTGCCTGCTTCCCCAAAAATCTCGATCAGAAAGTCAGACGCTCCGTTGATGACCCGGGGCTGTTCATAAAAATCAGGGGCGCTGCTGACGAGCGCGAACAGCTTGACGATCCGTGTGATTCGGTCCAGATCGCCAATCTCGCTTTTCAAAATAGCTAGCAGATTGAGTACGGTGACCTTTGCCGCCTCGTAGCCTTGTTCGATCGTCACGTCAGCTCCCAGTCTGCCCAGATACATCGGACTTCCGTTTACGTAGCAACCACCTCCGGATGTATAAATGACGTTGCCTGTCTGTACACAGGACACGTAATTGGCCATTGTCGGAGGGACTGGCGGCAATTCGTAGCCTAGCTCTTTTAAACGCTGTTCCACTCTAGACATTGAAGTTCACCTCGTCGTTTTCTTTGTGTTCTTTAACCATACTATTCCGAAGATTCTACTTCAACAATTTTTTGTATAACATAAAATTTATTTAAAGAACAAAAAAGCTGTGAGAGAGTACTGTCGTTGCCGTACTCTCTCACAGCTTGGTCCGAAAGTGTATGTCAATCTGCGTCCCTTCACCAACGGTCGATTGAACAAAAATTTGTCCGCCCATTTCCTCAACTAGTTGCTTACAGACGGATAATCCCATTCCTGTTCCCTTTTCTTTCGTCGTATAAAACGGTTCAAACAAATGCTTGATTCGTTTTTCCGGGATGCCACAGCCGTTGTCCTCGACACGAACCAGAACATGATTACCTGCTGGCCCCATTTGCAGGCTGACTCGGACCTCACCATTGGAATCGACCGCATCTACCGCGTTTTTGATGAGATTCAAGCCGATCTGTTCCACGTAGGAGGGGATGGCCCAGACTTGATACTCCTCGCTGTCGTAATGAAAGGACAGCTGTACATCCTTTTCTACCACATAGTGTCTGGCCAGTTCATGCACGCGTTCGAGCAACGATCGCAGCTCTACCCGCTTGTTTTGCATCTCTACGCTCTCATTCTTGCGTGCCAGAATCAAAAAGCTCGTCACGAGCTGTTCCAGCGTCTGGACCTCATGCTGGCAAATTTGGATGTACTGGCTGAACTGCTCAGCATCCATCCTTGTACTCTCCTTTTCTTGGTGGACACTCGTCTGCATGAGCTGGAGAAATCCATTGATGGCGGTCAGCGGATTGTGAATCTCATGCGCCATTCCTGCTGCCATCTGCCCAATGATGCCAATTTTTTGTTGATGCAAGTGACTGATTTGTTGATCTTTGTACGTCAGATATCCACGCATCGTATGGTGGTAGCGCAGATTGAGAATTTCGTGCAGTCTTGAGAGCAGCTCCTCCTTTTGCTCCGCATCTGCAAGCGTCTCCCTGACAGCTTGGAACACATGCAGTCGTAAATGATAGAGCACTTCAAGCAACACTTCCTTGGGAATCTCTGCTTGTGCCCATCTTTCTCCCCATTTGAACGCCTCAATGGCCAATGCCTCTTGAAAGGCGGCGTATTCATGCTTCTCGGAGAATAGCTGTTGGAAGGTTTCTAGTAAGAGGCCATGAATTCCGATTCGTTGTTGCTGCTGATACCGTCGATAATAACGTGAAATCGGATCCCCTATGGAAATCATCGTTTCCATGTGCTGGTCTACAATATCGTCTAGTGCAGCCAGCAATTTCGCCAAACTATTCGATGCTGCAGCTCCTCGTTTACTCATCGTAATCTCCCAACTATGTCATGGCTACTGACCTACTCATCTATTAGAAAACTTGGCTACGCCAAGCTTCTGGCGGAGCCATAGTTGCACTTATACTGGATAGGAATCTTATAAATTCCTATCTGTGAAATAAAAGAACAATTCGCTAGAAAAACGAATTGTCCTCTCTTCCTTTTTTGGAGTAGATTGGAAATTACTGCATTACTTGCATTTTGACTTTCTGCAACTGCCGCAAAGCGTAGCTCATCCTCTCGACCTCTCCTGAAGCAGCACGGGAAAAGTCAATCCAGACAATCGAGTTGCTCAGTTTGAACACAAAGCTGTCTTTCTCAACAGGGATCAGCGGGTAGGAGAGACCATCTACCTCCAGTTGCAACTGACCCTCCTTTTGGAAGATCGTCGCGTTCAGCCATTCCTCCGACTCGTAGCGTCCAATGTAGTCGCCTTGCTCTGCTTCCGTCAGCTCGATTCTCTCAATCGGATAAAGAGGAGCAGTGGCTTCCCGGGAAGCAATCGAGTTTAGTAGTCCCATCACGAGCTCTCTCACCGATACGCCGTCGAGGTTGGTTAATACCACCCCTGTCAGCCCCGTTTCGGGTAGAGCAAATACATGAGAGCTGATCCCTTTTAACGATCCGCCATGCTCTATCATGAGGCCATCGGGAAAGGCTGGAGCTACCATCAGACCGTAGCCGTAGGAACGGTAACCGTCACATCTGGCGTACGTTCCCTTCATTTGCTGAATACTTTCAGGCGATAAGATTGTGGCTCGGTGTGTTTCTTGTCCCCCAGCGTACACGTCGAGATACTTCAGCAGATCACGCACCGTCGATTTGAGAAATCCGGCTGCGCGCATAGCGGGTGCATCGTGCCACAAGGGAGCAGCTATCACCTGGTTGACTCCGTCGATCTTTTTATTCGTGTACAAAACAGTCACATCATCCTGTTCATCCAGATCCTGCACATCAAAGACGGTACGGGACATTCCCAGTGGCTGCAAAATATGCTCGGTAACGTACTTCTCGTAGGGTTGTCCGCTCACCCGCTCGATGATCGCGCCTAACAATCCGTACGCATCGTTGTTGTAGCTAAAGACCTCGCCTGGCTCTCCCAACGGCTGTCCATCAAAACCGGAGATGGCAGCCAGCACTTCTGCGTACGTATCGAGATAGGGCAGCTTCTGCAATTCAAGCTCTGACTCCGTGCCGTGGATGGCAGGATCCTGCTCCATACTGCGCTTCATCGCTCCATCCAAAAATGGCAATGGAGGCATGCCTGGAGTGTGCGTCATGAAGTGATGGATCGTCATCTTCTGTCTCCATTCCTCCCCACCCATCGTAAGCTCAGGTAGGTACTTCACGACCGGATCATGAACAGACAGCTTGCCTGCCTCTTGCAGCTGCATAATCGCCACACAGGTAAACGATTTGGTCACAGAAGCGATGCCAAAAACGGTATCCATGGAGAGGGGAAGAGCCTGTTCTCTGTCCCGATGCCCAAAAGTCCGTTGATACAGCCATTCCCCATTGCGCATCACGCCTATAGCGGCACCGGGGACTTTGGCATTCCCTAGCAGTGTTTCTGCAAACGCCTCAAATGCTGGTATCCACTGGCTCATTTCTCTTTGCTCCCCATCGCTTCGTCATAGATCGCTTTGGCGACGCGTGCAATCGTCAGCTCTGCTGCCTGCTTGTCTTTGATGCCACGAGACAGCACCGTGATCGCGATCGCCCCTTTGTTCTCTGGCAAATAAATGATACCCGCATCGTTGACCACTTCGTTTACCGTCCCTGTCTTGTGCGCCACTTTGGTCCCTGGGGGCAACAAGTACGGCAAACGGCTGTTGTAGTGCTGACGGCGCATAATGTCGAGCATGATGTCGCAGGAAGCTGGCGTGAGTATCTCCTTTTTGGCGATCATGACCAGCAGACGATTCAGATCTGCTGGAGTCGCTACGTTGTTATCCAATGTCGGCATGGAGACATCTAGCAAAATTTCGTAATCCTCTGTCTCTTCACGACGTTCGTACTCTGCAAAACCGGCTGGGGATGGCTCTAGGTCTTCCATACCGACACAATGATTGAGCAGCTGCCAGCACGTGTGACGCAAGTGAATTTCCTCCAGGCCGAGCTCACGCATATGTGTATTCACATTTTTCAGCCCAACCAGATTGAGAATGAGGTCTGTCGCATAGTTATCGCTGACGATTGTCATTAACGTCGCCAGATCCTTGACCGTCAAAGCCGCACCTGCATCCAGCTCTTGCAAAATACCGGAACCTGGAACACGCTCGTTCCATTTAAGCGGCACGCGCTGATCGAGCCTGATTTTTCCTTCTTCGACATCGCGCATGAGTGTGACCAGAATCGGAATCTTGAATGCACTCGCGAGCTGGAACAGCTGGTCATCGAGGTTTCCTGCCGTCTCACCTGTCTCCAAATGAGTAACTGCTACCCCAAACACCCCTGGTGCATCAATCAATGTTTCCTGGATCACTTGCTCCCATGTACCCATTATCATCCCTCCATCATCATGGTGAAACTCTTATGAAAAGGCCAACACTTGGTAAGTGTCGGCCAATCCTTCCTCACGCTATGGCTCCAGGTAGCCCCATTTGAAATCGATGTAGCCCAATGGGTCCACTGTGATGCCTTTCAGCTTGTCGCTTTGCACCCAGGAGTTGACACTGCTGTAAATACCGGTGACTGGCATTTCATCCATCAAAATGCTCTCTGCTTCTACCAAGAACTGATTGCGCTTGCCCTCATCCGGCTCAGCGTACGCTTTTTGCACCAGATCCACGTACTTTTCATTGTGCCAGAGCGTAGAGTTGTTGGAGCTGTTCTTTTCCATCAGCAATTCGAGGAAGTTGACAGAATCGTTGTAGTCGCCAGTCCAGCCAGATCGAGAAATCATGTATTTTCCATGCTCCTGATCGTCAAACATGACTTTCAATTCCTTGTTGGTCAGCTTCACATCGACGCCCAGCACTTTCTTCCACTGAGCTTGCAGTGCCTCAGCAATCTTTTTATTCAAGTCCGATGTATTGTACAGATACGTAATTTCAGGCAGCTGGGTAATTCCCAATTCTTTCATTCCTTCTGCCAATAATTGTTTCGCCGTTTCGGTGTCATTATCCTTGAAGTAGCCATCCGATTTTAGCGAAGCCGACAGTGGGACAAATCCCATCAGCGGAGTCTGGCCAGCTTGACCGATGTTATCCGCAATGTCCTTACGATTGATCGCGTAGGAAAACGCCTTGCGGATCTTTGCGTTTGTAAACGGTGGTTTTTCCGTCTGGAACAGGAGGTAGTAGTTGGTCGCACGTGCCATCGCTTCCAGCTTGCCTTCGTCCTTCAACGGTCCGATGGCGTCTGCAGGCAAAGCGCTGATCGGACCGCCTGCCCAATCCAGATCGCCGTTGTTGAACATTTCGAGCTCGGTATTGGTATCCTCGATCATGGAGAAGTCGATCTTGTCCAGCTTGACGACATCCTTCTCCCAGTACTGGTCGTTCTTCACCAGCTCGATCTTGTTTTTATGCTCCCAGTTGGCGAGCTTGAAAGGACCATTGGTGACAATCGTTTCTGGCTTTTTCGCCCAGTCGCCATTTCCTTCGACTACCTTTTGATTGACTGGATAGTAGAAGGTCGCCAAAGTCAGGAAGTACGGAGTCGGATTCTCCAGCGTGACCTCCAGCGTCTTGTCATCTACTACCTTGATGCCCACGTCTTGTGCTGCTGCTTTCCCTTGGAAAAAGGCTCGTGCATTTTTGATTGGATAGTATTTATAAGCAGAGCCACTGGCAGTCTTTGGATCGAGCACACGCATCCAGGCAAAAGCAAAATCGTTTGCCGTTACAGGATCGCCATTACTCCACTTCGTGTCACGCAACGTAAAGGTGTACACCCTTTTGTCATCCGATACTTTGATATCAGATGCGACGGAGTTTACCGGCTTGCCATCCTTGTCCAAACGCACCAAGGAATCGTACAGCGAACGAATGAAGGCACCGGAGATCACGTCGTTGGACATGCCTGAATCCAGAGTTTCGGGTTCAGCCGCATTGATACGCAAAACTTGCGGTGCAGCCTGGGGTTGTTCCGTTTGTGGAGAGCCAGATTGGGATGATTGGGACGGGCTGGCGGTGTTGTTGCTACAGCCTGCAAACAGTCCTGTCAGCAGAACGAGCACACTCATGATGGCAACAGATCGTTTCATGATTTCCCTCCTAGAATCTTTCAATAGCTGATGGTTAAAATATTCTGCAAATTGCGTGCCATCTGAAATTTGCGGTTATTTCACACCCGCACTATTCATTGATGAATACTTTTTCGCCGATCCCTGCTTCCTATCATTTTATTCGTGTTCATTCGACACCAAAGAGAGGTATTCGCGAGTGAATATTAATATTCACCAACGAATACCTCTCTTTTTATGTTCCCGCATCTCTTCTCACACTAGCTGATGACTGGCTCATACAAATCAACTGCATCACAGGAGCGTCTGCAAAAGACGATCGGCACTTGTCTTTGCTTGGCAAGCTTCTTGATATTTTTGCAGAGATTGTGATTGACAAAATTGATAAATACAAGAATCAGCTCCGTGTCTGACGGGATCATTGCTTTGACATCCGATTTTTTTCTACCTGATACGTGATAGACGTGACGAAATCCTTTCTCCTGAAGCTTGTTCTCGATTGCCCCCACCCGATCTCCACCAATTACCAGAACGCCTGCCATTTTGATCCTCCTCTCTTTTCATTGCCTCGTCTTATTATTTGCTAGCACGAACCGAAACGTTTTTGTTCTCCAATTTCTCTGCAGGGAGTCGATACTTCTCCGTTCGCTCAATCTGAACCACCTGCGAATCGTGAACCACGATGTGAATGGAGCCGTACTCCAAGTCTTCCAGCGCCTTCACAATCCGCTCCTTTAGCTGATCATCCAACGCTTCCCGTTTTTTTGACATCTGGTTCCCTCCTCACTTTTGAAACGTTATAATTTATATTATTCCTACCGATTTACTATGTTTTATGTTCTAAATAATACCTCCACAAACCCATTTTGTCAACGAATTCCATCAGGTTTATGGAGGGAAATACCCTTACGAACGGTTTCATGGACAGCCATGTTGCTTGTACAACCCGAATCGAATCAAATCGCAATATCTTGTGATGTCTTCGTGAAATAAAGTCAATTGCTCCAATCCTTTATCCTGGGCTTGATAATTGTCCCGTACGTGTTTTTGAGTCACGGCCTCAATGGCAGCGAGTATGAAAGATAGTGATTGTTTTACGTCTACCTGCTCTCGCAGCATCGAAAGATCAATCCCATCCAAAAACAAGGAATAATAGCGCTGGTTAAAATCTTCCTCCCTCTCCTTTACTTCATCCCGACACGCGGCTGGAAAATCGATAAAGGTCGAAATCGCCATCTGATACATGTACGGTTGCTCCACAAACAAATCCAACTTCACCCTTTGAATTTGAACAAGACGCTCCAGCAGATCTTGGGATCGCTCGCTTAGGTGGGTATCGAGGTGGGTGAAAAAGGATTCGACGCATGCGTCTACAACAGCTAAAAACAGCGTCTTTTTCGTGGAAAAGTAGTGGAACAGCATCCCTTTGGAGACACCTGCGCTTTGGACAATTTGATTCGTAGACCCTGCTTCATATCCCTTTTCCGCAAACTCCAGGAGAGCTGCCTCCAACAGTTTTCTTTTATTCGTCTCCATCTGTTCGTCTTGCCAGATCGTTATCATTCCCTCACCTTTTTCCGAAAGCTATCTTCCTCACATTCATCTTATCGCATCTTGACCAGGTGGTCAAAATCCGTGTATGCTATCATTGACCACCTGGTCAGAACTGGGTGACTTGCATTTCTAAAAGGAGGAACTCGTCGATGAAGACAAGGATTCCGGCATTCGCTCGCGTTTTATTGGGACTCATTTTGCTTGGTGCCGGCTTGAACGGCTACTTGGTCATTTTGGGACGCCCGCCCTTTTTTCCCACGAGCCCTGCAGCCATGGCACTTTTGCAAGGCTATCTATTGGTACTGGTCAAGTCTACCGAAGTGATTTGTGCGCTGCTCCTCTTGACCAATCGATGGGTTCCGCTCACATTGACCATCGTCGCTCCTATCTCAGTCAACATCCTGGCTTTTCACTTGTTTGTAGACCGTGATTTGTTGCCGCTTGGCCTGCTGGTGGCGGGTCTGGTCGTCCTCCTGTTTTGGTCTTATCGCCGTTACTTTCTCGGATTACTCGCTCCTTCTGCTCCCATTTCCCCTGAAAGAAACATCGTTTCCTGACTCTTGAACAGCAAAAAGCTGCCGTTCCTAAAGAGAGCAGCAGCTTTTTATTCGGAATGGACTTTCTTTGTCTTACTTGGAATAACCGGAAAGCGCATTTGCAGCTTCACGTACGGCCGGAATGATTTGTGTATCGATCGTGCTCTCGTTGATCATGCTCGTCGGCGAGGCAATATTGACTGCTGCCATAATGACTCCATCCCGGTCAAAAATAGGGAATGCCACCGAATAAATGCCGATCTCAAATTCCTCGTTGCTGACGGCATACCCGTTGCGGCGGATCTCATTCAGCTGCGTATTCAATTCTTTTATCATGGTTTTCGTCTGCGTAGTGAACGATTGCAATTGAATCGTCTCCAGCATCGCCGCACGCTTTTCCTCCGACAAAAACGCTAAAAGCACTTTTCCCATCGATGTGGCGTGAGCTGGCAGCCGCGAACCGATCATGACATTGAGCGTGGAAAAACTGGTAGAGGTAGCCGCACGTGCAATATAGACGACTTCGGTTCCATCCAAAATCCCGATATGTGCGGAAGCCCCTGTCTGATCCCGCAATTTCTCCAGGTACGGTCGTGCCAATTCCGGAAGATGCATGGTGTTCAAGAAAGCAAAACCCAACTCCATGACCTTGGGTGTCAGCTGATAGCGCTTGGTCGTCTCATCCTGAAAGAGGTAGCCCATATGCTGAAGGGTATAGAGAAATCTGAATGGAACGGTTCGGCTTACCCCCATTTTAGCGGCGATTTCTGCCAAACTCAGCGTGGAATGAGAAGCGTCGAACATTTTTAAAATTTCCAATCCCCTGATTAGGGAATTAGACAGATACCGATCTTTCTCCGTTTTCGGCATGAGCGCTTGTTACTCCTTTCACTAAGGGACATGCAATTGGTACCTTTTCACCTATTGTAGTCGTCACACGTCAACGTAACAAGTGCGAACCGTGGAATTCCTCTGGTTACCCGATAGAAATGCGCTCAGTCTGCTTTTTCAATGTAGAAAGTACGCTCAAAGCCGCCAAGTAGCTTGTCTTCGGATTGTCCGGCATCGGGTCATTCTCCAGCTGGATGTTCATTTTGCCAAATGAACCTACCGCCTCGATCGTATGGATGTTTTTCGTCGCTTCCGGATCAGCTACGATCTTCACCCGCGTGTTGTCACAGCCCAGACCCGCCAAAGACAGCACGATGGCAACATTGATATTTTTCGGGAAGCGACTGATGGCCTCTGTAGCTGTTCCATCAAATACAACTTCCTTCGCATCCAACTGACGCCCCAACAAGGATGCTGGTGGCTTACGCGTGGTCAGGGAGACCTCGTCCAACTGCCCCAATGCCATTGCCGAATGAATCACATCCAAGCCACCGATTGCTCCGGACGGCAAATGAATGTGCGTGCCCAACTGGCGACAGATTTCGTTCAGGCGATCGTACAGTTCTTGATCCACCAGCGCACCTACGCTGATAATCACCAGATCTTTACGCTTGGAAATGACGAGCTCAGCATAGTCACGGACGGCTTCCACTGTCGCCGCTTCTACGACGATATCAATTCCAGAGGACAGAAACGCTTCCATTTCCGTAAACGCACGTGTCCCATAATCGCGTTCCCACGCTTCTGCGACATCTGCACTTCTCAGAAAAACGGAGTCCACCGTGCAGCCTGGCAGCCGCTGATCCACATTGATGCTTTTGATTAAAAAAGTCGCTACCGTTCCCCCACCGATGATTCCGATCTTCATGACGCTTCCCCCTCGTTGTATGTCTGCAGGAAAGTAAGCACGAGGCGGTTAAACTCCTCCGGTTGTTCGATATAGCACAAATGTCCTGCACGTGCGATGAGCTCTAAAGAAGAACCCGCAATTCCCTGTTCGACGATGCGTGATTCTGCTACTGGAGTGACTTTGTCGTCTTCTCCACAGATAAGCATGGTCGGCATTGTAATAGAAGATAGCTTTTCCGTCTGATCAGCATGATAGAGCGAATAAGCTACAGAACGATAGCCTGGAGGTCTGACCATCGACATGATGCGCTTCGCCTCTGCAATTGCTTCTGGCGGTGCATACGGAGAGAACATATCCGGTGTGCGCAGCTCAGCCAGCTCTTGCGGCGGCAAGTTCTCCACATTATGCAGTCGGTTCTTCAGCTTGCGTTCATTTGTTTCCGGGTTCGTCCGCCCACCGCGGGTGCTCGCTGCCAAAATCAGAGCTTCCACGTATTCCGGATACTTCGAACAGAAGTCCATCGCGAGGGTGCTACCCATCGAGTGACCCAGCAAGAAGACTTTCTTGAAGCCCAAGGAATCAATAAAGCCTTTGAGTATATCAGCCAGCTCGCCAAACGTGCGGAACTCCGGATCGGGATCGGAGCTGTCACCGTAGCCAGGAGTATCCCAGGCGATGACCTGAAAGTGGTCTTGCAAGCCTGCCAGCTGGCGGGACCATGATTGCGAATTATTGCCTAAGCCATGCAACAAAATGAGCGGAGCTCCCTCTCCTGCGGTCCGGTAATGAATGGAGAGAGATCCAACTTGCGTGTACGGCATTGCTATCACCTCGAACATATCGTTTTGTGCCAATAAATGAAAAGACCCGGCTGCGATTTTAAGTGCCGGTCCTTTCGCTGTATAAGAGGGAGCCTGTGGTGGCAGGCTCCCAGACAGTCCCATTTTATTTTTGTTGTTCTGCTGCTGCCGCTGCTGCTTTTGCTTTCGCGCGCTCTACGCGAATCGCTTCCAGCTCGCTGCCTTCTGGGTATGTTGGGATTTGTGGTTTTGGTGCGCCCAGCATAACAGCCATGATTGCTTCTTCGTCACCGTCGTTGCGAACACCACGGTAGTAGCCTGGAGGTGACCAGATGCAATCGCGCTCACCGAGTTTGATTTCATGCACAGTTTCGCCGATTTGTACCAGAGCCGTGATGTTACCTTTGATCACGAAGAACACTTCTTCTACGTCGCTGTGCAGGTGCAGAGGGCCTTCAGCGCCAGCTGGCAGGTACATGTTGCTCAATGTGAAGTTGCCTGCTTGGATTACGTTGCTGTCAGTTGTAGCTACGCCGCCAGTACCTACATAACGGCATTGCGCACGACGATATGCTGGGTTTACTTGCTCTTGGAAAGAGAGTGCATTGTAGTCAAGCTTTCTCGTTTCCAGACGGGCTACAAACTTTTGCTCAAATTCTTCAATAGAGATGTTTTGTTCACTCATGGGTAATGCCTCCCTGTTTGTTTTATATAAAAAACATCGTTTTGTATTTAAAATGATTATACGATCGTTCTCGGCAAAAGTCAATATTCGAAAGTGTGAGATAATTGATTGAAACTACTGCCAAAATACATACTTTCGCTGAATGACTTGCAGCAGGAGATTGAGCAAATATCCGACCAGTGTAATCAGGAGGACACCTGCCAATACTTTTTCCTGCATCAACGAGGCTGACATGTAACTGAGCAGATAGCCCATACCGACCGTCGAACCGATCATTTCCGTCAACACAGCGATGATAAACGCCAGCGGGAGCGCGATTTTCAGACCAGTAAAGATGGAAGGCATCGTCGCCGGCAAGAGGATGCGCCAGAAAATCTGATTGTTACTCGCTCCCATGTTTTGTCCTGCCCACAGATAGAGCTTGCCGACGCGGGTCGCACCATAGTAGGTGTTGAGCACAATCGGAAACAGGCACTCGATGAAAATCAGAGTCACTTTTGACGCGGAGCCCAGGCCCAATATGAACACGAGAATCGGGTAGAGCGCCACGCGCGGTATCGGATAGCCGAGGGAAAACATCGGCTGCATCACATCATTGAGCAAAGCAGAGCGACTCATCAAAAGACCGAGTGGCACTCCGATCAATATCGCCAGACCAAATCCAGCAAAGACCCGGAACAGTGTCGTTGGCAGATTTTCCATAAGCATGCCGGACGAGATCAGATCGAAAGCGACCACCACTACCTTGGCGAGCGACGGGAAAAGACGCTCTGGCATGATTTGCATAAAAGCAATCACTTCCCATGCCACGACGATCCAAATGAGCGATTGGTATTGAATGAGGACATTCCATCCTTTTTTCATGTATGTCTACCCCCTGTTCTCCGACCACCAGAGCAAGCGAGCGCGGACAGCCAGTAAAATTCGATCAAACAAAAAGCCGAGCAAAGCAATGACAAAAATGGAGACGAACATCAGGTCCGTACGTCCTGCCATGTCCGCGGTCAAAATCATGAAGCCAAGCCCTAGACCATTGGAGGAACCGATCATTTCCGAGGAAAACATCATGACGAACGTCAATCCGAGCGAAACGCGCAAACCGTCAAAAATTTTCGGTAAGGAAGCTGGAAGAATGATCTTCCACAAGATTTGTATGCGACTTGCTCCCATATTTTGCGCAGCCCAGACGTAAACTTGTTTCACCCCGTGCACACCGTCCTGAGTCGCGATAAAACAAGGGAAAAATGCGGTCAAAAAGATGAGCAACACACGTGTCGTATCCGAAATGCCAAACCAGACCATCAAGATCGGCAGCAAGGCAATTTTCGGTACAGGGTTGAGTACATCCACGATCGGGGTAAAAAAGGTGCCGATGGGCTTGAAGTACCCTGCAGCTATACCCAGTACGATCCCGACGACGGCTACCAGCAAAAATCCGATGATCGAACGATACAAGCTGGCGGCCGCATTGCTAAACAAGTCTCCGCTCATAATCATGGCGAACAGTTCTTTGCCGACGACCATCGGGCTGGACAAGTACTCGGGAATCCACTGTAGCGTAGCAAGAATCTGCCAGACGACTAGCAGTACGACGACTTCGATTAACGCGATTTTGTGCAGGCGTTTATCCATCAGAAATCATCCTCTCCATTCTTGCTGTGTTCTTGATGGAGCAAATCCCAGATATGATTGCGAATATCCATAAATTCCTGTGTCTTGTGCACGTCTAGCTGACGAGGGCGCGCAAAGTCAATCTCGATGATTTCCTTGATGACAGCAGGACGACCGCTAAATACAACCACGACATCACTCAAGAAAACCGCTTCGTCGATATCATGTGTGACGAACATCACGCTCTTGTTTGACTCCTGCCAAATGCGTTGCAATTCTACCTGCATCTTCTCTCGCGTCTGCGCATCGAGCGCACCAAACGGCTCATCCATCAAAAGGACGTCCGGATTGAAAGCGAGCACACGTGCGAGGGAAATGCGCTGCTTCATCCCGCCAGACAGCTCCGATGGGAGATTGTTGCGGAAATCCCACAGGTGTACCAGCTTGAGGTAGTGCTCCACGATCTCGTCACGCTTTGCCTTTTCCACGCCTTGAACCTCGAGTCCCCATGCCACATTGTCGTAGACGTTTTTCCAAGGAAACAGGGCTGACTCCTGAAACATCATGCCCCGATCCGGACCTGGCTTGTCGACTTCCTTGCCGCGAATGCGCACTGTCCCCGTAGATTTAGGAATGAAGCCACCAACAATATGCAAAAAGGTACTTTTTCCGCATCCGCTAGGACCGACAATGCTGACAAATTTGCCTTCGGGAATCTGCAGGCTGATTTCTTGAATGGCCGTGACCTCTTCTTTCCCTCGCGTATAGACTTTGCGCAGCTTTTCGATTTCAATAGCGGGTGTCTTAGTTTGCATGACAATCTTCTCCTTCGCTGGTTTTTATGGAAGTTACATAACATTGGCGGCCCCTATGTTGGGAAATAGGGACCGCCATTCATAGAGCGTGTTTGAAACCTCGGTATAGGTTGTTAAGTTTATTAGCTGAGGAGGGAGAAGCAGGCTTCCGATCTCCTCTCCGCCTGGAAACCTGCTTCTCCTGCGAGCTTCTTTGGTTTCGAGCAACCTTTTTTAACGGGTATTAAAAGGGGATAAAAAGAGACGATCCAACAAAGTCTTGGCCAGCTAGGTGTCCTTATTTTGGCAAATAGGACATATCGATAATCGCGTTCAGATCGACTGGCTTGTCTATCCATTTCTCTTGCAGCAGAATGTCTTGTACTGCTTTCCAGCCCTCTGGATCCACTTTTCCGTCTGTAGAGCGGTTGTTGTCGGTCAAGTTGATGTAGACATCTGGCTCAGCTTTTACTTTTTGTTTTTCGATCAACAATTTACGAGCTTCTGTTCCATTTTCGTTGTAGTACTTCAGGGCAGCTACGTAATCGCTCAAGAAGTCTTTGACTGCTTGTTCGTTGTTTTTCAGGAACTCAGGGTTCACCATCATGGACAAGAAATCTTCATCTGCTTGTACACCTGTCTTCGCATTGAACACTTCTTTAAATTCTCCGGCCTTTAGAGCTGTAGCCCCAAATGGCTGCGGGAACATCCCGATGTCGATCTTCTTCGACTTCACCGCTTCCGTCATCGAAGGAATCGGAATAATCGCATATTTCACGTCCTTATCAGGGTCCATTCCTGCGGAGCGAATCGCAGCCCGTGCCCACATGTCTGTCGGAGACTTGAAGTCAGGAATACCGATTACTTTGCCTTTCACATCTGCCATGCTATTAATCCCGGAATCTTTTAGCGCCATGAACATCGTGTTGAAGCCTTTTCCTGGTGTTTCTTTAATAACAGAGGCAATCACTTTGAGCGGTATGCCTTGGGAAGCCGCGACCAAGGTAGCACCTTGACCGATGGAAGCAACGTCGATCTGGTTCGCCTGGTAGGCATTCAGACGGTCAGCATTTGCGCGGAACTGAGTAATGTTGAGTGTGTAGCTCTTTCCTTGGTTGGGCGTCAAGGAAGGATTTACCTGCATCAGCCACAGCGGCTCTTCGGATGAAAAACCACCGCCTAATCTAATCTCTACCGGTTGGCTTCCTCCGCCCGCTGCTGGTTGGCCACCAGATGCTGATCCTGAAGAAGGCTGGGCAGATTGCCCCGATCCACAGGCTGTCAACCCGACTGCCAGACCCAAAATCATTGCGATTTTTCCCATGCTTTTTCTCATAAGTGACCCCCTGGAAATAATCTTGAGTGTTTTGTATGAAAAACGTAGTTTTGCTATATAAATATTATGTCAGGGTTATATAGTTGTCAATATTGAAAACTTTAAAATAAGTCAAAAAATTATTTACTTATAAACAATAAGCTATTGGAGTAAGAAAAACGCGGATATGATGCCCGCGTCCTTTGGTTTGGTGGTAAATCGAACGGTGGTGGAGGGAAGGAAAAAAGGGAAAACACTACAGCGATAGGGACACTACTTAGAAGTATTGACTGTTCAGCTCCATTCCAAAAGTGGAACGGCGTCCAAATTAGCCGGCTCGCGGGAGCTTCTCAGAGGTGGACGCTCAGGCGTTTTCCCCTTTTTCCACTCCGCTTGGGCTGTGTCCCAAACGCCTCCGCTTTTTTCCCTTTTTTCCTAGGCCAGCCTTGAATATCCTACTTTCCTTTTCCAGGGGCTTTCCATGGAGTTTCTTTGAAAAAAGCGCTGCTTGGGGCAATGCCTGCGACGAACGGAAGCTTGCTCCTCCCTATCCATTGGGAGAATAGGCTTTTCCCCCTTGAATAACCGCTAAAAAGGTGCCTAGAAACCACAAAAGCTTGCTTCTCCCCACCTCCGCTATGTTGATAAGCTCATCTTTTTTTCCTAGGAATTTAAACTTTCCGATGGTACAAAAAATACCCTCCACCTGAGCCATATCGACTCTCGCGAAGGGTATTTCTACCTTTTTATACCAAGACTTGATTAAAAAATGCCAGCGTCTTTTCCCAAGCATCACGCGAAGCTCCTACATGGTAGGCTCCCCGTGTGTCGTTGAAGAAAGCATGATGTGCTCCTTCATAGACTTCGTAGCTAAAGGACTTCCCTGCCTCTTGCATCGAACGGGCGAACTCTGGTAAATGGGCATTGATCTTTCCGTCCAGCTCGCCGAAGAATCCGACGACTGGGCATTGGATTGTCGCTATCTGCTCTTTGTTTAGGAGATGCCCGTAATAGACTACAGCACCTGCCAGACGCGGATCAGAAGAAGCCAGCAAGAGGGAGAGAGCCCCACCTATGCAATAGCCCGTAGAAGCTACCTTTTGCCCTTTGGACAGGTCGTAGCCTTCGAGGAAGGTCATGGTCGCTTGCAGTTTCTCCAGGAGCTGTGGCAAGCGCTTCAGGTTGGCAAATACATCCGCGTACGTCGCTCGCAATTCTTCACGTGCCTTTTCCGGCTGTTGCTCCATCGCTGCCTCACGTGCTACCGGATCATGCCATGCAGGTGGTGGCAACGCCTCGAGAAAGGCTTTGACTTGTTCGATACGCTCTTCGGTCATGCTTTCTGTCCGCTTTCCATCTACTGCGTACAGATCGGGAGCGACAGCCAAATAGCCTGCCTTCGCAAAGCGATCGGTCAAATCCAGAATATGCGCGTCCGTTCCCCAGATCTCCTGGATGACGATAACGACAGGCAAAGGTGTCTTCGCCCGCTCCATCCGAGAGGTGTAGATGCGGTGCTTGGCGCCATTTTGCTCAAAATGAACCCACTCTGTTTTCAAGGACATGCCTTATCCCATCCTTTTGGTTTGCCGATAGCCGTAAAAGGCGGAGAGCTTTTCTGCGGAATCGCAAATCGCCGGCAATACGTATTTTTCCACACGCTCGTCTGGCAAGATCGATTCATGTGCTGCAACACTCACCGCAGCGACAGCCCGACCCGTTTCATCAAAAATCGGCGCGGATACAGATCGGATTCCCACCTCGAACTCACCGCTACTGACGGAGTAACCCTGCTTGCGAACGACATCCAGCTCCTTGAGGATCGCGGTCATCATGGTCTTCGTATCTTTCGTGTACGACTGCAAATCAGACAGCAGCAAAATCTCTTCCCACAATTCTCTCGGCTGAAATGCCAACAGAATTTTCCCTACTGCTGTCGCATGTGCAGGCAGACGCGAACCTACGGAAACACTGACTGTAGACGGCCCTCGCGCCTGTTGAACCGCCACAAACACAACCGCTGTATCGTCCAGAATACCGATATGGGAGGAGCCACCCGTCTCATCTCGTAGCTTTTCCAAAAACGGTCTAGCTACTTCTGTGATCTGCAGCGTGTTTAGATAGGCAAAACCCAGCTCCAATACTTTCGGCGTCAATTCATAGCGTTTGGTATCTTCGTTCTGTTTTAAATATCCAAGAGACTGCAGTGTAAACAATAACCGGAACGGAGCCGTCCGGTTAATCCCCAACTGATTGGCGATCTCCACAAGAGAAAGCGTTGGTTGCTCTGCCCTAAATAGCCGCAAGATTTCCAATCCCCTTACAAGGGAGCTGGAACTGTATCGATCTTTTTCTAGTTTTTCCAACGTCTTGTCTCTCTCCTTTCTGGAACCTGTGGCATCCGTCCCTCCCATCATTTACACGCGTTACGCTTCGAATTTCTCCAGAAGCTCGATGATGACATGATAGTCAGAGGTCGTATCCATGTATGCGTATCTGCCTTTCCCGTTCCAAAAGTTGCCTTTCTGAATCACAGGATAGCCTTTTTCCTCCAGGATGGCCATTTTCTCATCCATGTTTTTCACCAGGAAGGAGATGTGGTGAACACCCTCACCTTTTGTTTCGAGGTGTTCTTTCCACGTGCTAGGAGAATCTCCTGGCTCGATCAATTCGATCTCGATCAACGGAGTTTTGATGAATAGAAAACGCGCTTTCGCTTCCGTCGGCTCTCCACGGAATACGACTTGCGTTACGTCGCTCGGTCCTTCTCTGAGCACGTTTGGTTTTTCCACTCCCAGAAGAGAGCAGTAAGCATCAGCAGCTGCATCTAGATCTTTGACCACGACTGCGATTTGAGTCAAGGTGTCTGTACCGAGGAGAGGCTGTGGATCTTCTGCCGTTCTTGGTTTCACTGGAGGAATTGGTTGTGGCTCATCGCGCTCCAAAAGCTCCACCATCGTTTTGCAATTTGGCACAGTGTCTACATACGCGTATCGGCCTTTGCTCGCAGTAAATTCACCGGTCTGAATGACGCCATAGCCGTTTTCACTAAGCAGTGCCAATTGCTTTTTCATGTCATCGGTATTGAAAGCAACGTGGTGGATGCCTTCCTGCTTGCCCAAGAATTCACGCATCGTGCTTGGCTCTTGGTCAGGCTCGATCAATTCGATCTGTACGGAAGGTGTATTAATGAAAATCAGCTTGTTGCGTGCATCTGTCGGTACGCCGTTGAAAACGATTTGAGAAACTTCACGCGTCCCCGTCAAAAACCAATTTGGCTTTTCAATACCCAGCAGTGTCGCGAACGCCCCCGCTGCTTTCTCTATGTCATTGACTACAAAACAAATCTGGTTCAACTCACTGTTACCGAGTAGCGCTTCTCTCATCTCTGTTTCCCCCTATCCGAGTCCTCGCACGACTAATCCACCGTCGCTAGCCAATACTTCGCCAGTGATCGCACGCGCTTTGTCTGAAGCCAGCAAGATGTATGCTCCCACATGATCTTCTGCTTCCATCGCAATTTGCAACGGGTTTCGTCTCTTAATGCTTTTCGCCTTTGTCTCGTTGTCTACTATATTGACAAATGGGCGCAGTGGTGGAATCACGGATAGTGCTGTCAATGTACCGCCAGGAGCCACGGCATTTACACGAATATCGGGTGCCAATTCGAAAGCGAGCTGTCGGAGCAGACCGATCTGCGCGTGCTTGCTTGCCGTATACCATACGCCTCCACCATCTGGATAGAAGCCTGCACCGGACACCGTGAAAATCATGTTCCCCCGCGTCCGTTTCAGTTCGTCCACTGCCGCTTTTGCAGCAAAAAAGCTTCCTTTTACATTGATCGAAAACAGCATGTCGTAGGCATCCGACATCGCTTCCGGGGTGACATCGACGAATTTGGCGAATGCATCGAACACACCTGCGTTGGACACGAGAATATCCAGCTTCCCAAATGCCTCCACGGCGCATTGCACGGCTCGCTGATGATCCTCATACACAGTCACATCGCCCGTGATGGTGCGGACACTGTCCCCCAGTTGCTGTTCCAGCTCACGCAGACCGTCTGCTGAGCGGTCCAGTACGGTGACAACAGCCCCTTCTTTGATGAAAGCCTCCACAACCGCCTTGCCAATCCCGGAGGCACCACCTGTGATATATACCGATTTTCCGGAAAGCTCTGCCATCCCCGTCATGCCTCCTTTTCTCTATACGAAAATTGCCAGGTTACGTGTATTGATGGTGGTCTGGTCGATCACGAAGAAACGCTTGGACAGCTTCCATTCTCCGTCTACATAGAGGAACTCATCCGTACGCTCACCAGAGACCAGATCGTGGTGAATATCCGTCGAGCGGCTGCGATACAAGAGCAGGTAGCTTTTGACAACAGCCTTGTCATTCGGTACGTACTCTTCGATGCGCACGTTGTTTACCGAACGGCGAGTGCGGGACGGAGGAATCTCCGCCCAGGCATAATCCGATTTCAAACGCTCCACACGCAGGGACAGCAGATGGTGGTCGTCATGGAAGGCGAACATGTCCGTCGCGTAATCAGGGCGCTCGATTCCTTCTTTGTTTACGCGGACTGGCATCGAGTATTTAATGTCAGGATGCATCAACGCAAACCAACCATCAAAATCGATATCATCCAACAATTTTGCTTCGCGATACAACCATTGCTGGAATTCGTAAGTAGCCAGCATCATTTCCATGCTCATTGCGTCTTCCTCCTTAGGCAATTACGAGTTCATCAGATTAAGCCAGTAACGGTAGTAGTTCCGGGAGTTCGCTTCCGAGAATTTATCTCCGTAGGCAACACCAGGTCCAGGGAAATCGGTGACAGGCTCACGGTGCATACCCATGGTGTAGTTGTAGGTCAGCTGCTTGGCAAAAGGCATAACCCCGCTTGCCGCTGCCGTGATATCGGTAAATACTTCGGTATCGTCTTGCTCAAAAATACCGGATGGGCTAAACGTCAGGATGTACGCTTCGCGGGAACGGTATTTCCAATCCTCCGATGCGTTTTTCTCCACCATGAACCAGGTCATGACTTCCATTTTGTCTGGTCCTACTGGCTTCCACAGACGCATGGTCGTGTTGGAAACGAGCTGTCCTTTTACCTTGGTGTGCGATACCAGGATGGACAGGTTCGGGAACAGCGTACCGATCAGGTTTTTCATATTGGAAATCAGATCGTATTGCTCAGGTGTCAGATGTGCCTTGTATTCGTCTTTCAGCTCTTCAGGGAATGGGAAATCCGGATTTGGCATCCCGATCAGACAACCGTGTCCATTATCTGTGTGGACTTGGTAGCCTTTTTTGGAGTAAGTCGCACTAGGGACCATTCCGAGCTGTGCGATCGAACCGTGCGTCACCATCGTGTGATAGGAGTCGCTCACAAAGTTGTCGGAACCGATTTTCCAGTTGGAATGCACGATGAATTTTTGCGGCGGTCCAACGACTTCCATCTCCGTGCGGCCCAAACCAATGTCCAAATACCATTTGAAATCGCTGAGGAAGTCGTCAAGTGGTTGCGGATTGTCGTTCCACGTACCAAAGATCAGACCACGGTACGTACCGAGCGTCACTTTGTTCAGGCTCATTTTGGACGTATCCAGTTTGCCGCCATAGATATCATTTTGGAGTGGAACACCGATCAATTCGCCCGTATTTTTAAAGTTGAAGCCGTGGTAGGGACAAGTGAAGTTCGCTTTGTTTCCATGATCCGCACGGCAAAGCTTCATGCCGCGGTGCGTACACATGTTGTAGAATGCACGAATCTCTTCGTCCTGGCCACGCGAAATAATCACGGAATAACCGGCCAGATCGCGGAGCATGTAGTCGTTTTTGTTCGGAATTTCTGACTCGTGGCCGAGCAGTACCCACGTTTTCATGAAGATTTTTTCATGTTCCAGCTTGTAAATCGTTGGATCGCTCAAAATGTAGGCGGGAATGACGCCTTCCTCCGGTACCATTGTTTCGTTCAAATAGCGAAGGGCCTCTTCCCTTGTCATTTCGTCCAAGCGCACTTCAGGCTTACCCATACGTAATCACTCCAATCTCAAATTACAGTTCGACAACTAGGAAACCGCTCTTGCAAACTCAGCCTGCTTGATCCTGATAGCCTCTGCTGCTTCGCGCTTCAAGGTAAAGAGGTAGGCAATCAATCCAACGAGGGAAATGACTATCAGCATCAGAATAGATGGACCGAAGTCCCCTCCAGAAATATCTCGCATCCAACCCATGATATAGCTCGCAAAACCACCGAGAATATTCGTAAAGCCCATCAAGCCAGCTGCGCGCCCGGCTGTTTCAGGTGTTGAGAATTTAACGATAAACAGGTTACTCAGATGGAAGACTCCACCCTGTGTTCCCATAGCAAGTCCGATGGATATACCAGCTACGATCGGATTCGTCGCACTGACTGCGATCCCCAGGAAAAGGGCACAGAGTCCAAACAGGATCGCCGCTAGCAGACCTGGACGCTTCGTTTTATCTGCCAAGTAGCCGCACACCAATACAAAGATGAGGGCAAACAACCAGGAGAGTGAGGTAATCCCTGCCATCGCTTCTCGTGCAAAGCCTTTCCCTTGCGTCAGATAGGTAGGCAGCCAAATGCTCAATCCAAAGAACAGGAAGGACGCAACCAGCATCCCGATCCAAACAATCCAGTACCGGAAATCTTGAGCAAAGCTTTGTTTTTCTTCTGCAGGTCCATCAGAGCTACGGATGAAAGCCAATTCTTCCTTGCTTAGCTTTGGATGCTCTTCTGGCTTATCTCGCGTCATGAAGTAGAACATCGGGATGTTGAGAATCAAGTTACAAGCCGCCAAAATGAAGAACGAGGAATGCCAAGTCAGATTGGCAATCAGAATAGACAACACGAGTGCCCCGAGTGCTGGGCCAAGGTAGTTACCTGAAATCCAGGACGCCTGTGCCTTACCCAATTCATTTCGATTGAACCAGTTGGCAATAAACTTACCAGAAACCGGAATCATAATCCCTTCCCCAATACCCAAAATGATACGGGAAACGACGAACATTTCATAAGAGGTGGAAAGTCCGGCCAGCACCATCGTGACCGTCCATACCGCAATCCCCAGCATCGCTGTCTTTCGTGCGCCCAGCTTGTCGATAATGACGCCCCAGAACAAATTGGACAACGCATACGCTACTGTGAAGATAAAGGTCAGGAAACCGATTTTCGCGTTTTTATCCGGACCGGTAAGTCCCATGTCCTGCAAAAAGCCTGGATCCGTTTGAATCACAGATATCCCTAGCTTATCGATCTGGCCAAAGAACCAAAAGAAGAAGATTGGCAACGAAATATAAACCCATCGCATGTTTTTGCTAAGCATATATGCAACAACCTCCTGGTGACTGGACATTCTGTTTTCAGTCGTAGTTGAAAGGCACTTTGGCTAAGGTTAGTTGGCAAATCCGTACGTATCAGCAAAGAGATCGATACCGCACATTTGGGTCTCTCTGCTCAGTCCGCTTTCTTTCAGACCTGGGAAGTCGTAGTGCAGGTCTTGGAAAATCGTATGGTTGTTAAAGAACACAGCACCTGCGTCCAGTCTATCTGCAAAAGATTCTGCCAGTTGTTGATCAGCCGTCCAGACAGAAGCACGCAAGCCGAATTCTGTATCGTTCGCCATCGCGATCACTTCGTCCAGATCGGAATACGTAAGTACTGGAATGATCGGTCCGAATTGTTCAGCGCGTACTAGCTCGCTCGATTGATTGACTCCAGTCGCGATGGAAGGAAGCAGGAAGTAGCCTTGATTCCAGGACTCTTCATCCAGCTTGATCCCCAATGTCTCAACCCCGGCGCCCTCTTGTTTGGTGCGTTCGATCAAGCCAGTGACATAGTCGTACTGTGCTTTGTTGTTGATTGGACCCATCATCGCATCTGGCTGCATGCCGTTTCCGACGATCATGCGCCCAAACTCACGAGTCAATTTGCCCATGAACTCTTCATAGCGGGATTCGTGAACGTAGACGCGTTTGATTGCCGAGCATACCTGACCAGCTGCTCGGAGGATTCCCATGCGAATGCGTTGCATCGCTACTTCATCTAGAACTGCATCAGGCAGGATCAGAGCTGGATCGTTTCCGCCCAGTTCCATGTACAGTTTTTTCACGGTGCCAGAAGACATGCTCATGATGCGTTTTCCTGTTTCCGTACTACCTGTAAAGGCGATCGTACGCACGCGAGGATCTCCGCAAATTTGTTCACCGACCAAGGCACCAGAACCAGTCACGATATTGATAACACCTGGAGGCAGGTGCTCTGCTACGACTTTAAGCGTAGCCAAAACGGTCAACGGGCAATCTGTCGCTGGTTTCACTACGACCGTATTCCCTGCGAGAATAGCAGGAATGACACGTTTAAACGTAAGAATCATCGGAGAATTCCATGGAGAGATGACAGCGGTTACACCTCTCGGACGTCGACGAAGCTGTACCATCTGCCCACCTGGGATGGACTCAGGCTGCCACCATTTCACCAAAGCGTCCGCCCCTTGGCTCATGATTTCGACACAGCGTAGGAGGTCTTTTTTCGCTTCTACTTGTGGTTTTCCATTTTCACGAACAAACAGAGGAACGGTCTGCTCAATGATCGGAGCCAAATGCTTGGAAGCTTCTTTTACCAGCTCAGCGCGCTTTTCTGCGGAGGTAGATGCCCAAGCTGGGAATGCTTGCTCCGCTGCATCAATCGCCTGTTTTACATCGTCTTTGCTACAAAGAGCGACTTGTCCTACTACTTCAGTGAGAATGGCGGGGTTGGTCACATCTGTGACCTTTGCCCCTCGTACCCATTCACCGTTGATCAGAAATTGGCCGGAAATGCTAGGATATGCGTTTGACATGGATGACCAGACCTCCTTACAGTTTTTTCGGCTTGAATGAATCTGCTGCTCCTGGAGGTCCACCAAAAGGCTTGGCCATTGGACCGACAGCATTCATGTCGACAACGATCATGGATGGCTTTCTGCGAGCCACTGCCGCTTCCAGCTCAGCAACGAACTCTTCTGGAGAACCAATGCGCTCTGCTTCAAAGCCCATCGATTTCGCCATCATGACAAAGTCTGGGCTAACCAGATCAACCGCTACCTGACGGCCATACGCTGCATCCTGAATGTTGCGTAGAACACCGTAGCCTTGGTCATCAAAGAGTACAACGATCAAAGGCAGGTTTTCTTGAACGGCAACGGGCATCTCGCCAACATTGAGCATGTATCCACCGTCACCGGCCATCAGGACGACTACACGGTCCAATTGACCCGTTTGTGCACCTAATGCTGTCGGCAAGCCTTGTCCAATCCCACCACCGGAAGCGTGAATGGACGTGCGAGGCTCGTAAATTTCAAACAATCGGCTACCCCATACATTCGCAGGAACGGTTACGTCACGTACCAGGATGGCATCTTTCGGCAATACTTTGCGCATGCCATCTACGAATTTCTCGTATGGACCTAATGTATCGCGGAGAATGCCGCGGATTTTTTCTCTTACGGATTTCACTTCTGTTACATACTCTGCATTTGGTGTTACGCTTTGTGCTGCTAGCTCTTCATTCAACGCGTTCAGGATCGCTTTTGCTTCTCCCAAGAGACCATGTGTAATTTCGTAGTTGCGGTTGAATGCGCTCCAGTCTGCATCGATACTGATGTGCGCTTCTGGTGCAGTCACTTTCCAGTTGGCTGTTTCGTTGCCACGGAAGCGAACGCCTACACTGATCAACAGATCTGATTGCTTCAACAGTGCTTTTACATCTTCATACGCTGCGAAATGACCTATGCATTGTGGATGATCCTCTGGAATAGAGCCTTTTCCGGACTGGCTCGTGATCACAGCCGCACCTGTCAGTTCAGCCAGCTTGGTCAGTTCAGCAGAAGCTTCGGAGGAGATGACGCCTCCGCCTGCCCAGATGACTGGACGACGAGCAGCTGCTACCAGCTTGGTTACTTCAGCTGGAATATGTGGAGCTACTTCTTGAGCAGTTACTGCTTGAACTGCTTCAATCACGCTATTTGGAATGATCGCAGATTGAAAGTCGATCGGAATCTCTAGCGATACAGGACCGCGTGGAGCCGTTGTTGCGTTTTGAATCGCTTGGCGTACCACAGCAGCAGCTTGTTCCGGCTTGCGCAGACGATACGCTTCTTTACAGCAGCCGTTCATCATCGACAGCTGGTCTTTACATTCGTGAATGTACCCTCTGCCTGTTCCCAAGTACTTGGAGGAAACTTCACCCGTCAGATGCAGGACAGGAGTTCCCGCAGCCCATGCCTCTACCAAAGAACCTGCTGCGTTACCTGCTCCGCTACCTGTACTCGTGATGACAACACCGAGTTTGCCAGTCGAGCGCGCATAGCCGTCTGCCATATTGGCAGCACCGCTCTCACCGCGGGAGCAAACGATCCGAATGCTTCCTTCGCGCAGCAGCGCATCGTAGATTGGCATATTATGAATACTTACTACACCGAAAACGACTTCTACTCCGGCGCGAACAAGCTCCGCAACGACTGCGTCTGCCGTAGTGAATTCCATTTGCCCATTAGTTGTCATGTTATTATTCTCGCCCCTTCACATTACAGCGCTTTTCCCAAAGCCCCCGCAACTTCGATTGTCGATCCGGATACATAGCTTGCCTGTTCTGATGCCAGGAAGAGAATAACGCTCGCTACCTCTTCAGGCTGACCCACTCTACCAAGCGGGATGTTCCGTTTTTGTGCCAGATCATTGTAGTAGTCGGTTGGATCCATGTCTGGAGCGTTTTTCATCCGTCTGCGCTCCCATTGGTCCGTCGCAATCAATCCGAGGCTCACCGAGTTGACCAAAATGTTGTTTGGAGCAAGCTCGTGTGACAACGTTTTGCTCAGATTCAACAGTCCTGCGCGCGTTGCTGCTGTCGCTACCATGTGACGCTCTGGTTCTTTTGCCAGCGTCGCGTTGATGTTGACGATTCGGCCGCCACCACGCTTGAGCAAGTGTGGATGAACCGCACGAACGGCGTTGATGATGGCGAAATACTTCAGATCGATCTGTTGTCTCCACTGTTCATCCGTAATGTCAAAGAAGTACCCCATGACGCTTTGTCCAGCTGCATTAACCAAAATGTCCACGCCGCCAAACGTTTCTGCCGCTCCGTCAATAAAACGGGTAACGTCTTCTTTATTCGTCACATCACAGGTCTCAGCGAACACCTGTTCAGAAGGAGCGAATGCTGCGAGATGAGCAACGGCCCCTTCCATACGCTGTTGATCGCGTCCACAAATGGCGACTTTTGCACCCTCTTGCAAGAACATTTCGGCTGCCTTCAGGCCTACCCCAGATGTTCCGCCCATGATTACCGCGACTTTATTTTTCAGTCCCAAATCCATCGGTTTCTCCACTCCCCCAAGGCTAGTGCCAGTTAGTCGAATTTATTGTTTGTTGACGAGCTTGGTAGCCCAGCCCTCGTCGGGATCGCCTTGCATAGACGCACGCGCTCCTGGTGGTGGAGGTCCTGCAATTCCCCATTGGTCCATCAAATGCGGTACGCGCTTCCAGACCAGTGCTTGCCATTTGTCGTCATCCTCTACGGTTGTCAGGTAGCAGGTGTATTCCATGACATAGCCGGCTGGATCGCGGAAATAACAGAAGATGTTGTTACCAGGACCGTGACGACCAGGTCCCCACATCGGCTCGACGTCTGCTTTGCGTACATTGCCGATGCCTCGCATGACTTCGTCTACACTCTCAACTTCATAAGCAATGTGGTTCACAGATGCATGTGCATCCTGGTTGAAAGCGAGGGAGTGATGGTTTTTGTTGCAGCGCAGGAAAACCATTTGATGCTCGCTCCAGTCCGTTACCTTGAAGCCCAGGACTTTCGTGTAGAAGTCCGTAATCATGTCGATGTCTTTCGTGTTCATCACCACGTGGTTCAATTTGATCGGATCCACGTTTTTCTTGCTCCAGTCTTTCGTGTGGATCTCTACCCAACAAGACAGTTCGATACAACGACCTTCTGGATCAAGAAAGCGCAATCCGTAGCCTGCACCTGCTTCATCGAGGTAGGCTGGCTCAGCAACAAGTGGAATGCCCAGTTCTTTCAGCTTTTCAGCCGCTGTGTCTACGGCATTCTTGTCGATCATGCCAAAAGCGATATGGTGCAGCCCGCGTTTTTCCCCCGCTTGCAAATGAAGGATGTGGTTTTCGGAGCCTGCTCCACGGAAGTAGACATTGTTCTCATCTTCTTGAAGCTTATCTAGACCCCAAATCTTTTCGTAGAAGTCTGCATGTTCTTTCAAGACGGGCGTAAACAAACTGATATGCCGCAAATGGGTGATACCTAGCATCCACTTCACCTCTTTTTTTATTTTCACGTTTCGTATATAAAACGTTGTTTCTGAAATTCACTAAAAAAAAGCGAGCCTTGTTGTTACCCTCTACGTAACGTACCCCCAAGCTCCTATCGGATGGAAACCTCGCCTTTTCGCATTTTGTTTTATATACAAAACAAAGTTTCTGATATGAATTTATTTTAATTTTTTCGTAACTATCGTGTCAATACTAAAGATTTTGATTATTCCTCCTATATCCAATCATATCCAGTCAATGACCTGCAGTCTGCTTTTTTTTTGCTGTTCTAACAAGCCTGAGACGGTATTGGCCACGATCTGAATTCCTCTTTCAATTTTTGCAAAGTCCGTCTGGATGATGCTGATGCGCAGTCCATAATTACGCCGAAACGTTCGCAAGTAGTTTTGTTCTGTCGAAGTCACTCTCACCTGCTGCAAGTGAAGTGCCGTGATCAAATCATGCAAATCGATCTCATCAGGAATCGACATTCTGGCGAAAATGCCTCCATTCCCGATCCGAAAATCCATTTTTTGGGGGAGCAATCGTTCGCTGCAGTCGGCTAGCTGCTGCATCCGCAGCCGGTATCTCTCCCGTACCAAAGAAGCGTGGTGATCGTACATGCCGCAGTTTAGATACAGCTCCAATGCGGCCTGGGACAAGGCAGACGTACTGGAATCACTGGATGCCTTGAACAGTCGAAACGTCTCCATCAAAGAAGTAGGGAGCACGACTGACGCTAATCGCAAACCAGGGAGCATGATCTTGGAAAAGCTCTTGACGTAGATGACTTTACCAGCCTGATCGTACGAGTAGATTGGGTCCGCTTTGTCATCTGTATCCATATCCGCCAAATAATCATCTTCCACGATATAGACATCATATTTCTCAGCCAGTTTGGCAATACGCATTTTTTGCTCTGCTGTATAGCATGCCCCCAAAGGGTTGTGAAACCTAGGCACCGTATAAAAGAACTTGATGTGATTGTTGCGGAAATGTCGCTCCAGCTCATCGAGATCGATGCCATCCATCGTCCGCTCTATGCCGAGAGTCGTGACTCCCATCAGATCCAGGGAACGTAGCATGCCCTGGAAGGTAGGCTGCTCCACCAGCACCGCACCCTTTCCATTGGGAAACGGCATAGAAGCGAGTAAATGCAAGGCCTGCTGAGCCCCAGACACGACACATATTTGCGACGGCGATGCAAAGATTTGTGAATGAGCCAGATGCTTTTCCAATGCTCGCCTCAATGTAAAAAATCCTTGCGGGTCCGAATACGTAAAGAGATGATCCTCATACAGCTCGATCGCTCGATTCAAGCAATGCTGAAAATCTTTGTACGGCATCACGTCCGCATCCGGGCTGGCTGAGGAAAAATCGATCCATTCCGTCGCTGCCTGCTTACCAAGCACTGGCCGCACTACGGCGTAATAGCCGCTTTTCGGAACGGAATAGATCAAGTGCTCTTTTTCCAGCTCCTGATACGCTCGGATGGCTGTATTTTTACTGCACGCCCACAGCTCGGACGCTGCACGAATCGAAGGTAGCTTTTCCCCCGGCTTGATCGTGCTCGATAATAGCTGCTCTTTTAAAAGCGCTTTCACAACTTCGTACTTGTTCTCCATCTCTCATCCCCTCGAGCCAGACTGTATGGGTACAGATGTGAATTTATTTGTGTTTATATCTCTTTATGTTCAGTATATTTGATCACATAGACGTCAGTAAAGTGGATATAGGAGGGTACAGATGATTTTTAAAAATGAAGAATTACCTTATTCCATCAATGATATGAAGGATTTATTGGACAAGGAACAGATCTTCCAGTGGCTCTCCACTTCGTATTGGGCATCGGAACGTCCCAAAGAACTGATTTTCGCCAGCTTTGAGCATTCCATCTGCTTTGGGGTGTACGGAGAGACTGGACAAGTGGGGTTCGCCCGCGTTGTGACTGATTACACGACTTTTTCCTGGGTGTGCGATGTCTTTATCGATCCTGCCCACCGTGGTAAAGGGCTGAGTAAATGGCTCATGGAAGTGATCGTCCAGCATCCTGCCATTGCCCATACCAACATGTTACTGGCAACGCGGGACGCGCATGGCTTATATGAGCAATACGGATTTGTCCGCAGAGAGGCGATGCGGCGTATGGCGAATGAACAGGCAAAAACCCCCGTGATTTGATCCGCAGGGGATTTCCCTATATAGTATCTCTTCTATATAAATAGGATCATCCGGGCATAAGCAGCCAGGATGATCTTTTTCACTTTCGTTCGTCTACGGCTTGGAGGACGTCTTTTCTGCTAGAGTGCTCGCAGCGTGACCCGCTTCGTCGAATTTCACCTGAAACGAGATCTTGTTCAATTTGTCGATCATCCGTTTGCGGTTCGTTGCATCCATCGGAGCTGGTTGTCCGTTGGTGATTTTGACAGGAATGACTTTGGAGGTCGTCGCCTTCTCCCCAAATGTCAGCTCTACCATCATCGCTTCCCTCCCTTTTGGATTGTACGAGGTGGTAAAGACGAAATTCCCTACACTGTAGTAAATCGGCACACCTTTGTACATCTCCATCCCCATCACCGAGTGACTATGAGAACCGACGACCGCATCCACTCCGCTATCGATCAGCTTCCGCGCCATTTCCCGCGCATACGGCTCCGGCACGTCCTTGTACTCCAAATTCCAGTGCATGACCGCGATGGTTATTTCGGACTGTGCCACCGCTTTTTTCACATAGGTGAGCATGGGTTCATACGAGTACGCGTGAGCCAGACCTGGCTTGTTTTTGCCTGCAAACCATTGCCGATTGGGCAGTACATGACTTAAGCCGATGACCGCGACACGCTTTCCGTTGATGGTGCGAACGAATGGTGTGAACGCTTCCTCCTCATTTTTCCCCGCCCCGACAAAGCCAATCTGGTTCTTTTTCAAATGATCCATCGTATCAAATAAAGCGTCCATGCCGTAGTCCAAGGAATGGTTGTTGGCCAGATTAACGACATCAATTCCAGCGTTCACTAATCCTTGCAAGGTTTGAGGCTTGGAGCGGTATGTATATTCTTTTTTCTCAGCCTGACCACGCATGCTCACGGACGTCTCCAGATTGCCAATGGTCAGATCTGCCTGCTTTAAAAAGTCTGCTGTTTTTTGAAACGGATAATCAACGCCATGTCGACTGATTTGGTTGCCAACACTCTTATCCAGCATAATATCTCCCACAAAAGCGACGCGGATACTGTTTTCTGTCGTAGCTGCCTTCACCGGATTGCTATAGCTACCGACCGAACTGCCTGCGATTACTAGCATCGCAACTGTCAACGTCGTCACGCTTTTCCATCGTCCGATTTTCATGCACCTCTCTCAACGAGCTTCTACGCCCATTCTAGTAGGAGATGGACGTGAAGCCTGTTGAAGTCTGTCCGGCGCTGGGGAACATTTCCCGTGCAAAATCGACAGTTTTACACAAATGCGAAAAGAAGTGACATTTTGCGTTTTTCCTCTTTTCAAATGTCGAACCATGTTATAAACAAGTATAATGGAAAAAAATGACCTCGATCTGGAATGTATCGTGAAAGGAGGAACCATGGTTCAACTCCCGCGTTCCATTATGCTCAAAACCAAAACAACCTTGCCTGCCTCCCCATCCACCAGCGTTAGGAGAAATCATTTGCTGGAACAAATGGATGAAGGGATCTCGTGCAAGCTGACCATCCTCTGCGCTCCTGCAGGCTATGGAAAAACAACCTTACTCGTCCATTGGGCCCATCAGCAATCTACTCGACCTGCTTGGCTTTCTTTGGACGAGATGGACAATGATTTGATCCGCTTTTGGAAATACGTCGTACATACGCTGTCGGAATCTTGTTTCCCAGAGCTAGCCGAGCGATTGGAGCCTCTGATGGGAGCTATTTCTCATACGTCTATTTACACGTTTATCGACTCGCTCCTCTACGAGCTAGATACGATCCAGCAGCCTGTATTTCTTCTCCTGGACGACTACCACTCTATTTATGAAGAACAAATTCATCTCAGCCTTTCGTACCTGATTGACTATCTGCCCTACCACGTTCATCTCTACATCGCTAGTCGAAACGCGATGCCTTTTGCTACCACCAAATGGACGTTGCGCGGACAAGCCCGTCAGATTACATTGGAGCAACTGCGCTTTACCCAACAGGAAACGGCCAGCTTTTATCGAGACGCCCACGGAATTTCGCTCGAACCCAAACAGATCGACCGGCTCATGGAAAGCACAGAGGGCTGGGTGGCTGGGCTTCAGCTGGCTGCGATCTCTCTCGCCAATCCAGTCAACCACGACCGATTTTTTGATGGATTCAACGGCTCTCATCGCAATATCTCCGAGTATTTGCTGCACGAGGTTTGGCTGCGTCTCCCTACTGATGTCCAAAGCTTTTTGCTTGCGACTTGTATCTTGCAACGAATGGACGCTCCCCTTTGCAATCGCGTGACGAATCAATCGCAGAGTCAGCAGATGCTCACCTTCCTGTACCAGCAAAACATTTTCTTGATCTCTCTCGACGACTACCAAAACTGGTACCGCTATCACCATCTGTTTGGCGAATTTCTCCAAGGACAGCTTCGTCAGCTGGATCCACTAAAAGCAATCGACCTGCATCGCGTCGCCAGCGAATGCCTCGCCGAACGAGATTTTTACGATGAAGCGATTGATCATGCATTCGCTGCTTCCGATTTCCCCTTCGCTGCCCGACTCTTGGAAACAAACTTTCCACAGATGATTGCACGAGGAGAACTGTCCACATTGTTGCATTGGCTGACCCGTTTTCCCCGTCCATCTGAGATGCTTCCTCCGCCTTTGCGTCTCCTCTCTGCCTTCCTCCAGATTCTATGCGGTCAAGCCGAGCAAGCACAAAAGGAGATCCCTTCTTTGGAAGCAACATGCGCCGCCATCGAAGACCCTGAGGAGCAGGAGCAGTTTTTGAGTGGGTTGTTTTTTGTTCGTGCCAATCTCCACTTTGCCCTCGGCCAGTTTGAAACAATCCTTTCTGAGTCGGACACCTTGTACAAAAAACTTCCTGAAAGTCCGCTGTTCTTTGCTTTCAATTACAATACGACCGAGCCGTTCATCAGGCAGACAACGCTCGGCATCAAAGGAATGCTGTCCCCGCAGACGGAATACGTCGGGAAAGTGTTTTCAGGCAAGCTGGTCGCTCACGGCTGGCAAGACTCTTTGTTCAATACGTACGTCATTCAAGCACTCGCCGAAGGCTATTACGAGTGGAACCGATTAGAGGATAGTTCTACCCTGCTGGAGCAGGTGGAGCCGATTGCCCGCCGGCAAAAAATCCCTGGACTACTGGTCCCCTACTCCCTAACAAAGGCAAAAATCGAACTCGCTACAGGCTCTCCCTTCCTAGCGAGAAAGATCGTAGAAGAGGCGATGGAAACCGTCCAAATTTGGTCAGACGATTATTGGCTGAATCCGTTGCGCGCTTTTTTGGCACGCGTGCATTTGGCAGAAGGAAATATTGACCTGGCAACCGAACAGCTCGCCAAGCTGCCCTCTTTCTTTTGCGAGAAGCCAGCCATTCAACGAGAGCTGGAGCTATTGACTTTCGTTCGCTATTTATTAGCCAAGCAGCAACCACAAGATACTTTCTGGATTTTGGACACCTTGAAGCTGGCAAGCAAAAGGGAAGGCTTGCTCACCAGCCAAGTGGACATCGCTATTCTGCAGGCATTGGCAAATCAGCAGCTAGGCCAAACAGATGACGCCCTAGCTTTTCTGCAGGAGGCTCTCGTCATTGGAGAAGCGAACGACTACGTGCGCAGCTTTCTAGACGATGGCGCCGCCTTGTACCCGCTGCTCTCTGCCAGCAAATTACGCAGTAAGACGCAGTCCAATAACAAGCCGATCTCCCCAGCCTACGTCAAAAAACTGCTTGATCTGATTTCGAAAAAAGAGTCAAAAAGAAAAACAGATCATTCCTCTCCCCTTCTTGAACCGTTGACGGGAAAAGAAATGATCCTGTTATCCATGCTGAGTCAGGGTGCCTCCAACAAAGAAATTGCGGAGGAACTCGGGAACACAATCGGCACGGTCAAAGTGTATCTCCATCGCATCTACGGCAAGCTCGGTGTTACCAATCGCACGCAAGCATTGCTAAAAGCACAGGAAATATCGCTGCTGGAAACCGGTCCTACATCCTATTAAGTGGTTTTGAAACCAGTCCTGCCATCTGGTCGAGATCTACGTTTCCACCTGAAACGAGAGTCACGATCCGTTTACCGAGCAGGGCTGTTTTTTCAAACATGGCTGCAGCTATCGTAGTCGCGCTGGAAGGCTCGATTACTTGCTTCATCCGTTCGAGCACAAAGCAAAACGCTTGGCGAATCTCATCTTCAGTGACAAGCACGATGTCGTCCACATATTTGCTCAGGATGGGAAACGTCAGCTCTCCCGGTTGACTGGTCCGCAAGCCGTCTGCGATTGTGAGTGATCCTGGAAGAGACACGCGTTGATTTTGTTTCAGAGAGAGGTAGGTGTCATTGGCAAGCTGCGGTTCCACCCCGATGACCTGAATAGACGGCTTCGTCTCCTTGATCGCCGTAAGTACCCCGGAAATCAAGCCCCCTCCACCAATGGGAACGAAAATCGCATCCACATCCTCCAGCTGCTCCAGTATTTCCAGCCCGATCGTCCCTTGTCCCGCCATGATGTACGGATCGTCGTACGGAGAAACATATACGCCATTTTGCTGCTTCGCGATTTCCATTGCTCTCGGCAGTCGCTCCGCTGAGGTCAGCCCACACTTCTCCACTTTGCCATTGTAGGCCTCGATCGCTTCCAGCTTGCAGGCAGCCACATCTTCAGGGACCACTATTGTCGCTTGGATGCCTACCTTATTGGCAATGTAGGCAACGGCTTGCCCGTGATTACCAGAGGAAGCTGCAGTAACGGACACAGCACCTTCACGTAACGCCTGTTTCACCTTGTTCGTCGCTCCCCGGATCTTGAAGGAGCCCGTTTTTTGCAGATGTTCCGCTTTTAGAAAAATATTATTTCCACAAAGTAAAGATAACTGCTCGGACGAGAGTAAGGGTGTCTTGTGAATCGTATCTGCAATCTGCTCCCGCGCTGCGACGATATCCGCTTTCCCGATCATGGCTTTTTGCCTCCTATCGCTTCACTGCTATCATAAAATCGATTTCGACCGGTGTATTTCCTGGTAGTTCGGCAGCTCCGACGGCTGTCCGCGCATGGCGTCCACGCTCTCCAAAGATACGTTCCAACAGCTCGGAAGCTGCATCGATCACATTGGGTTGCTGGGAAAATCCATCCGCAGATTGTACGTATCCCGTGACCTTCAAGATACGCTCTACCCGATCCAGACTTCCGATCTCTGCTTCTAGACTGCTTAGCCCTTTTAAGACGCAGATTTCAGCCAGTTCTCTCGCCTGTTCGATGGTTACGTCTTCTCCTACTTTTCCGACAAAGGGAAGCTTGCCGTCAACTCTCGGCACTTGTCCGCTGATGTAAGCGACCCCCTCATGGACGACAACCGGCACGTATTGATAGAGTGACGGTACGGGCTCGGGCAGTTCCAGCCCCAGTTGTTGCAATCGTTCTCGAATCATAGCAGCCTCCTTGGGTGACATGGATGTCTGAATGTTCTATTTTGGATTACTTACCTATTATAAATGAGAAATGGCAGATAAAGGAGAATCGTCTTTCGTATTTACAAATCTATAAAAGTAGATATAATAATCTCATGGAACCTTTATTTATTTATAAAGCATTGTCTAACGAGACCCGTAGTCAAATTTTGCAGTGGCTAAAGAATCCAGAGGATTTTTTTGATGAAAAGCCTTACTTACAGCAAGGCCTCAGCTTTCGAATTGGTGTATGCGTAGGAGATATTCAGACGAGAGCAGGGCTCGCCCAGTCTGTTATCTCGAGTTATTTGTTGACGATGCAAAAAGCAGGCTTGTTGGAATCCGAGCGGATCGGAAAATGGACGTATTATCGGCGGAATGAAAAGACGATACAGGAATTTTCCGAGTACGTTCAAAAGAAACTCTAAGGGAAAGGAGGTCTTTTTTTGCGTTTTCATATCTACATTTCTGTATATTTAGATTAAACAGGAGGCTTACCTATAAAAATGAAAACAGTTAACCCTTTCCTCATCATGATTTTGGCTTTAGGCGTCTTCGGCATTATTACAACCGAAATGGGGATTATAGGCGTCCTCCCCCAAGTGACTCAAAAATTCCAAATATCGGCCGCGCAGGCAGGAGGGCTCGTCAGCCTATTCGCTTTCGTCGTCGCCATCTCAGGTCCGTTCCTGACATTGCTCGTTTCCAGCATGAATCGCAAGTGGATTTTATTAATCGCTGTGTTCATGTTTGCGATCTCGAACCTGGTTTATGCCTATACAACCAGCTTCGCCATCATGCTAGTTTTCCGTATTCTCCCTGCCATTTTTCATCCCGTCTTTTTTTCGGTTGCCCTCGTTACCGCAGCCAAGCTCGTCCCTGCGGAAAAAAGCAGAAAAGCAGTCACAAATGTTTTCGCCGGAATCACGGTTGGATTTGCTTTTGGGGTTCCATTAACTTCGTATCTCGCCGAGAAGATTTCGTTAGAAGCCGCTTTTCTATTTGGTGCGGTCGTGAGCTTGATTGCCTTTGTAGGGATACTCGCTTGGCTTCCTTCCATGCCAGTTACGAAAAAAATGTCTTATGGCCATCAGCTAGGCATCCTGCGCAATTCCCAGATGTGGCTGCATATCGTGACTGTTATTTTTATCTTTGCAGCCATGTTTTCCGTGTACAGCTACTTTGCTGAATATCTTGGACAAGTAACCAATATGGACGGGGCATGGATCAGCATCATGCTGATGGCCTTTGGCATGATCATGATTTTCGGGAATTTCTTTTTCGGGAGCTTATTGCAAAAGAGTGTGAATAAAACGGTCATTCTGTTTCCTCTGCTGTATGCGGCCATTTATGCGCTGGCATATTTTCTTGGTTCTTACTTCATACCGATGGTTATAATCGTGGTCATTTGGGGAGCCGTGCATTCCGGAGGTCTCATTGTGAGTCAGACCTGGTTGATGACGGAAGCGAAAGAAGCACCGGAGTTCGGCAACAGCCTATTTGTTTCCTTTTCCAATCTTGGAATAACAATAGGGACCGCCATCGGCGGTTGGTTTATTTCTCACTTTGGAATCCATCAACTCATCTGGAGTGGATTGATGTTTACGCTTCTGGCTTTCTTATTGATCACGATAAAAATGAAAATGCTCAAATCGAACGAAGATATGCGTTCATACAACTCGCACGGCTGACCATATGGCGCGGGATTTGTTATCCGATGGAGTCGGGATTGGGTAAAGGCTCCTGCTCCCCCTTTATTCAGGATGAGCAGGTAAGCCCCTCTTCTATTTCGGTTGCATCCGAATGGCGCCGTCCAGACGGATCGTTTCGCCATTGAGCATGACATTTTCGATAATACTCTGAGACAGCATGGCAAACTCGGTTGGATTACCCAGGCGTGGTGGGAACGGGATGGTCGCACCGAGTGCTTCTTTTGCCGTGCGGGGCAGCTTATCAAACAACGGTGTGTCAAACAGTCCTGGTGCGATGGTCATGACGCGAATGCCGTACGGTGCCAAATCTCGTGCAATAGGCAGTGTCATCCCCACGATCCCGCCTTTGGAAGCACTGTACGCAGCCTGCCCGACTTGCCCGTCAAACGCGGCAACGGAAGCGGTATTGATAATGACACCTCGCTCACCGTGCTTGTTTGGCTCATTTCCTGCCATCTGCTCGACGGCCAATCGAATCACATTAAAGGTGCCGATCAGATTGACATTGATGACCTTCGCGAACGACTCCAACGGATGAGGTCCATTGCGCGACAGTGTCTTTTGCGCCGCTCCGATACCCGCACAGTTAATGGCGACGTGAATGGTGCCGAAGTTGCCAGTCGCCTGCTCGATTGCCTCCCGTACGCTTCCCTCACTTGTCACATCCGTCTGAATAAACATGGCGTGTTCTTTTCCCAGCTCTTCCGCCAAGGCATGCCCCTTTTCTAGGGCCATATCCAAAATGGCGACTTTTCCCCCGTGCTCGATCAGATTCCTCGCTGTTGCTTCTCCCAGACCGGAGGCCCCTCCCGTAACAATGGCTACCGCATTTTGAATATCCACGCCATTCTCTCCCTTCTGGTTATCCGCATTGGAAAAAAGGTATGCAAGTTGGGTACCAGTTGTCTTTTCCGTGCCTCTCCTGGCTTTCCAGCCTGCCCCTCCTGTCTGGCTTCCTCCAAAATCAGACAGTTGTCAAACACCTATATCTGGAGGCAGGACACCCCAAAACGGTCATGACCGTTTTGGTGACCGCTAGCGGTCAAATCCACATGAATGAAAAACGTCGAGACGTTTTTCACAGTAAAAAAGCTATCTCTCACGGATTTTTACCCGTTAAAGATAGCTTATTATCAACAACTGCTACTTATCTCCTAAAAAGATACAATCCAAACCCAAGAGTATCTCTTCCCCATTTCAAGTACGTGTGCCGCCAAGCTCGAATCCTTTGCAAATAGGCGTCGCGATCCGGATCTTGCGGGTTTTCGTGGCAGTAGTTCTCGACAGACATCGAGTAGAGCCACTCGTACTGATCCCAGTCTTCCTCACTTGTAACGCTCGACCACAGCGTAATCAGCCCTAGCTCCTCGGCGGTCCGAACGTTTTCGTAATGACTTTGCAGCTCAGACTCCTCTGCCCCACCCAATGCTTTGAGATAATCCTGACTCGGTCTCTGTTTCCAGTAGCCTTCCCCGATCAGGATATACCCGTCTTTTTTCACGCATTTCTGCATGGCTTTGAGCGTAGGTATGAGCCCACCCAAGGCATGCGTGGAACCGATGCAGATCCCTAGTGAAAAGCGAGGCTCTTCGTACGCCTCTAGGGCGACCTGTGCATCAGCTGTGATAAATTCGATCTGGTCTGCAGGGATTCTGCCTTGAGCTCGTTGCTTTGCCGATTCAATGGCACCTTCGTACAGCTCTATCGCCGTTCCTTTGATCTGTCTGGATTCGGCTAATCGAATCAAAAGCTCGCATGTTCCTGCTCCGATATCCACGACTCGATCATTCGGCTGTAAAGGAATGTGCCCCAATACTTGCTTCATTTTCGCTTCGGAGATCGGGTTATAAAAAACGTGATCGCGGTGGGCGATGGCTGAAAATTTGTTTCGATCCATGTTGGCAAACAGCTCCTGTTCTCTTTTCATTTTTGCGGATATTCGACCATTCATGGGAATACGAAATCATAATACCGCCCACCCTTCGTTTGATTCTCTGATTATAGCAAAGCTAGGCCATGAACGTACATCTGATAGGCACACAGACTCGCTTTTTTTTCCATTTGGTAGGTAAAGTAGCTTCCGGGGTTATCCGCTTGAACCGGTCTTTTTCACTTCACGATTCCACGATTCATCAAGACTGAGTGGCTAAATGGCAACGGATCTGATGCGTCTGGCCTTCTTGGGCAAAAGGAGGAGCTTCCTTTTCGCAATGCGGCATGCGTTCCGGGCAGCGAGATGCAAACGGACAGCCCTTATGACGTTCATACGGACTTGGGGGGTCCCCCTCCAATCCGATCTTTTCCCTTTTTCCTAAGTCCAATCGCGGAACTGCCGACAGCAATGCCTTTGTGTATGGATGAACAGGTCTATGAAAAATTTCCTCCGTCGTCCCCATCTCCACGATCCGTCCTAAATACATGACAGCCACACGATCCGAAATGTACTTTACTACAGACAGATCGTGAGAGATAAAGATCAAGGAAAGCTGAAATTCCTTCTTTAAGTTTTCCAGTAGATTTAAAATGTGGGCTTGTACCGATACGTCGAGTGCGCTGACCGGCTCATCTGCAATCAACAGCTTTGGGCGCACGGCGATGGCACGGGCAATACAGATTCGCTGTCTCTGCCCACCACTGAAAGCTTTGGGATACTTGTCGGCATCTTTGACGTGCAGCCCGACCCGCTCGAGTAAGAACTCGATGTATGCATTCAGCTCTTGCTCGGTCTGACAGATCTGATGGAAACGGATCGTCTCCGCCAGCATCTCTCGTACGGTCATTCGCGGGTTGAGCGAAGAATACGGATCTTGAAACACCATCTGCATGTTCTTCCGTATCCTGCGCAATGACTTGCCGTCGCTCGCTGTGACGTCTTCTCCCAGAAAGGTGATTTTCCCGTCCGTCGGTTCGTAGAGTCGCATAAGAGTACGGCTTAATGTGCTTTTCCCGCATCCGCTCTCTCCGACCAGTCCCAACGTTTCTCCCGCTTGCAAAGAGAAAGTTACATCCTCCACCGCATAGAGCGAAGTGCTGCTCTGCCCAAATAATTTTCCTAGCAAGCCTGCCGATTTGCGGTATTCTTTTCGCAATCCATCTACCTGAAGAATGGTCGTCATCATGCCTGCGCACACACCCTTTCATGATGAAAGCAAGCCGACAAATGCCCGGTGGCAACTTCCCTCAATTGTGTATGTTCATTGCGGGAGCACTCCTCCGTCGCAAAGAAACAGCGCTCCCGAAAAGGACAGCCTTCCACCGCTTGCGACATATCCGGAAGCGTCCCAGGTATTCCTTCCAGTTTTTCATCGGATTCAATGCGTGGCACTGAGCGAATCAGCCCCAGCGTATACGCATGGCGTGGCGACTGGAACAACTCTGCCGTTGTCGCGGTTTCCATGACTTTCCCCGCATACAGGACTACGACACGGTCACACATTTCAGCTACAACACCCAGATTGTGCGTGACGATCAAGATTCCCATGCCAAGACGCTGCTGGATGTCTTTCATCAGCCCCAGCACCTGATCCTGAACGGTCACATCGAGGGCTGTAGTCGGCTCATCGGCAAGCAAGAGCTGAGGATCACAGCAGATCGCTAAAGCAATCATCACCCGCTGCCGCATCCCTCCGCTCATTTGATGAGGATAATCGTATACACGTTTTTCTGGCGAAGGAATTCCGACCAAACGAAGAAGCTCCACCGCTTTGTTCCACGCGTCTTTTTTGCTGAGCTTTTGATGGGTTCTAAACGTCTCCACGAGCTGATCTCCTACCCGATAAACCGGGTCCAGCGAGCTCATCGGATCTTGCAGCACCATCCCGATCTCTTTGCCCCGCACTTGCTGCATCTGCTTTTTGGAATAGCTCAGCAAATCCGTTCCAGCAAAACGGATGGACCCTTTTACGACCTTTCCCTGTGGAGTCGGCAGCAGCTGCAGAATCGAGCGACAGGTGATGCTCTTCCCACTTCCGCTTTCTCCTACCAGCCCTACCGTTTCCCCCTGATTCACGTGAAAGGTGACATCATTGACTGCATGGATGGTCCGCTGCTTCGTCTTGAGTACGACCTCCAGAGAGTCAATCTCGAGTATTGGCTTCATCGCGAACCTCTCCTTATCCCTATTATTGATTCTCGATTTTTTCTGCCAGGCCATCCCCTAGCAGGCTAAAGCCCAGGCCTGTCACAATAATCCCCAAACCGGGAAGCGTAGAGATCCACCAAGCATTGATGATGTAGCTGCGCCCCTCCGCAATCATGGACCCCCATTCTGCTGTAGGTGGCTGTACTCCCAGACCTAAAAAGCTGAGGGACGCACCGAGCAAGATGCACAGTACAACATCAGACATGGCAAACACAATCGCAGGCGAGATGACATTCGGCAAGATGTGCCGGAAAATGATCCTGCCGTGTCCATAGCCGATACTGCGTGCAGCCAAGATATACTCCTGCTGCTTTACAACCAGCACCTCACCGCGAATAATGCGCGCGTACGCACTCCATCCGACGATAAAGATCGCGATATACATATTCGTAAGACCCGGCCCGAGAATCGAAATGATGGCAATGATCAGCACCATAAATGGAAAGCTGATGACCACATCCACGAGTCGCATGGTCAGCATATTGAACCATCCACCGAAATAACCTGCGAGCAGACCGATTACTGTTCCCACGATGAAAGGAACAATCACTGCAATGACGCCGATCTGCAAATCGATCCGCCCCGCGTAAAGCATGCGAGTAAAGATATCGCGCCCGAAATTATCCGTGCCAAACCAATGCTGGGCACTCGGCTTTTGCAACACATTCATCAGGTCGTTGCTATTGGGGTCGTACGGGGTCAGCCACGGTGCGCAAATGGAAAGGAGGATGACGATGAGTACCAGTGCTGACCCAACACTGATTTTCGTATTCACGGGAAGGCGTGAAAACAATCCGAGTCGATAGGCTCTGACTGGCCTCTTCATTGCTGTTTGCTGTATTTGTGCCATGTTCGCCCCCTATTCCAGATCAACGCGCGGATCGAGTATCGCATAGCACAAGTCCGTCAGCAGATTGACCACAATGACAAGTATCGCAAAAACGAGTACCAATCCTTGAATAATCGGATAGTCCCTCGCCAAGATCGAATTGATCAGTAATTGCCCGAGACCAGGGACCGAGAAAACCGTCTCGATCACGATCGAGCCCCCCAACAACCAGCCAATATTCACACCGAGAATGGTCACTGTCCCGCTAATCGCATTACGCAGGACGTGGTTGATGATGATTTTGTTCTCGCCGAGTCCTCTCGCTCTAGCCGCCTCGATGTATTCCGAAGAAAACACGTTGATGATTTTGCTACGCAGGGGCCGGATCAGCACCGGTGCCAAGGAACAGGCAATCGTCAGCGAAGGCAAGAACAAGTAGTAGATATGGGCGAAAAAGTTCTTCCCGTATCCGGAAACAGGGAACAGCTTTAATTTGATACTCAGCAGCAACATCAACAAAATACCGATCCAGAAGGAAGGCATCGCCAATCCAATGATAGAGATGGTTCGAAATCCGTTATCTATGAGCGAATCCTTTCGCATCGCAGACCACAAGGCGATCGGAATGCTCACCAAGAGACTCAAGACCGAAGCATAGATCACGAGGAAAAATGTCGTTCCTAAGCGTTCACCGATCAGCGTATTGACGGATTTCTTTAACAAAATGGATGTGCCCAAGTCACCTTGAACCATGTTTTTCACAAAGATCAGATATTGATCATACAGTGGCTTGTCCAGTCCCATTTGTGCCGTAATCTGCTGAACATTTTCTGGAGTGGCCCGGGGGCCCAGCATGATCGTAGCCGGGTCCCCAGGAATAAGATGGATGATCAGAAACGAGACGACCGAGATCCCAAAAACAATCGGAATCAACTGGATCAAGCGTTGGAGGACAAAGTGTACGCGTAAGATCTCCCATCACCTCCTTTACTTATTGAGCCATACATCCTCAAGTCGATAGTTTCCAGTCGACAAAACGTTGAAGCCTTTGACGTAGTTTTGTACCGCATAAGAAGCTGGTTTGTAATAGAGGAAAAGGAACGTCGCGTCTTCGCTGACCTGCTTTTGTATTTCCATGTACATTTCTTTACGCTTGGCTTCGTCCAATTCGGCCCGTGCCTTTTCTGCCAGCTCATCTACTTTCGGGTTTTTGTAGCCAGTATGATACGCATCTGTACCACCTGTGGAAACAACTTCAAAGCTGGTCAATTCATCCGGGTCAATAATATCCGTCGAGAAGTAGGTCGTCGCCAAATCGTAATTCATCGAGTTGACGGCTTCGTATGCTGCACCCGGCTCCATCATCTGGATCTCTACGTCAATTCCAAGAGCAGCCAGTTGGTCTTTGACGATCACGGCGATTTGACGGTCTGTCTCGTCACCAGAGCTGATCAGAAGCTTTGTCTTAAAACCTTGTGGTTTCGAGGATTCGGCCATCAATTGCTTGGCCTTTTCCAGATTGAATTTATACCCTTCGAGCTGATCGTTGAAGAACTTCATTTTTGGCAGATAGGAGGTCGCGGGTTCGCCATTCCCCATCAGAACGGTTTTGATGATCAGCTCTTTATCTACCGCGTAGTTAATGGCTTGACGTATTTTCACATCGCCAAATGGCTCATGCGTATGGTTGATATTGATGACGTCCACCCGAGATACTTGTGGAGCCATGACAGTCAATGCGGGATCTGCTTTTAATTCTTCCATGGTGTTGAACGGAACGTTTGAAGCGATATCAATATCTCCAGCACGCAGCTGGAACAGTCGGGTCGTATCTTCTGGTACTTGAACCAGCTCTACGCCATCCAAATACGGCTTACCCGTTTGCCAGTAGTCCGGATTTTTTTCCAGCTCTACCTTTTGACCACGCTGCCAGTTTGCCAAGCGGAACGGTCCGGTTCCCATTTCCTTATCACTCAGAAAATCCTTTCCCTTCTCCTTAACCACCTTCTCAGACACGATTGAGCTGCTGAACAAGGCGAGTGAAGAAAGCAACGGAGCGTACGGTGTTTTGGTTTTAATCGTCACTTGGTTTTCGCCCGACACCTTTACTGATTCAATGCCAGTGTAAATCCAGCTCCAGTTTGATCCCTCTGCTCGCGCGCGATCGAGTGAGAATTTGACGTCAGCTGGCGTCATGACGGAGCCATCGTGGAACTTCACATCTTTTCGCAGGTTGAACGTATATGTTTTGTTGTCATCAGAGATTTTCCAATCAGTTGCCAGAGCAGGCTCGATCCCATTGCCATCCGCAGAGACACGAACCAACTGATCGTACATCAAGAGCAGCGTCCAAATCGTCATGTTGTCACCTGGAACGATCGGATCCAGATTGGACAAGTCTTGGGCGCGTGCGAGCTTCAAGATTCCACCCGGCTTTGGTGTGTTGTCATCACCGGCGTTGCCGGGTGCTGGAGCAGCTGCAGGTTGGGGAGCATTTCCTGATTGACCACTGGAATTTCCTTGACTGCTTTCTGGTGTAGAAGAGCAAGCGACTGTCCCCAACACCAATAAGAATGCGATCACACTAAGAAAGCTTTTTTTCACATAGTGCTGTACGCGTATCATATGAACCCCCTCTTTCCTTTTCACTCTCATTTGTGCGTATTTACCTGTTTCTATCTCCTCTCTTTTTGTTTCAACGGCAGCTGCTTTGGAAGTAGAAGTGAATTTTTGTTACACTTTTTTAAATTTTTATACTAATCAGAAAAATATATTGTTATGATAGATTGTGCAATGTTTTTTAACAAATTCGATTATTTAATATCTCGTATAAAGTAATCCTATGAAAGCGGAAAAAATATATGTGGGTTATGTGTTGATTCGATTGACTTGGCCGAAAAAGGAACCTTACATAAAATCAAATAAAAAGAAAAAGAATCCAGTTTGAGGGAGCAAGTCTATCACCTCTACTTGATTCTTTTTTGACAGTAATCTTTTCTTATTAATTCTTAATGTTCTTTGAAAATAAAGTTTTAGACTGAACCCAATAAATGAAACAGCGGCTAGCTAAGACCTGAAAATAAAGTCTTGAAGTTACCCCAGTCAAGTAGACAGATATGAAAAAGGCATATTAAGCAACCTTAGTTCGGTAGTCGACCGGACTAAGGTTGTTTAATTTCTTTTGAAGACATTTGTGGTTATAAAAATGAATGTAACGATGAATCTCATCCCTGAGCTCTTTCGGACTAGTGAACTTTCGTATTCGAAGGGACTTACACTTTAGATGGCCGATAAAGCTCTCGATGCAAGCATTGTCGAGACAATTCCCCTTGCGTGACATACTGGCTTGAATGCCATGCCGTTTAAGGAGGAAATTATACGCTCTTGAGGTGTACTGAAACCCTCGATCGCTGTGCAAAAGAATCCCTCTTGTTTTTCGCTTGCGGATTGCCTTTTTGACGGTATCAAGAACCAAGCGGAGATCATTACGTTTACTGAGCTTGTATGCTACAACTTCGTTGTTATACAGGTCAAAAATCGTCGAGAGATATAGGAAAGAGCTACCAAAGGGTAGGAAGGTGATGTCTGTTACCCACTTCTCAAGAGGACGCGTAGCTTGGAATTCCCGATTGAGTTTGTTGTCTGTAATAACAAAGGCTTCTTTCAAACCGTAATTCCGTTTCTTACGCCGGATGACCGAACTTATGCCAAGCTCTTTCATGAAACGGTAAACACGCTTGTGATTCACTCGTATGCCATATGTCTTCACCAGCCAAGCACGGGTACGCAGATAACCATAAATACCACGCGTCTGCTTCCGGCACACAATGATCCGCGTTTTTAACCACTCGTTTTCACGCTGTCTGGTCGTCATCTTCCATTGACGTTCGTACCATTTGTAGTAGCCACTTCGGGATACACCTGCTAAGCGGCAAAGCAAAGAAACCGAGTATTGTGCAGATAGCTCGGCGATAATTACGAACGCTTGCTGTCGGTTGTCCGCCCCCTTTGCAGCTCCCATAGCTTTTTTAGGTATGCATTCTCCGCACGTAACCGATGAAGTTCCGCGTCCAGGCTTAGTTGCTTGGTTTTGGGTCTACCTTTTGTTGATCCCGAGCCCCTTCCACGTTTCTCCTCTAGCCCCTGTACCCCTTCCTAACGGAAGCGTTTAACCCACAATTGTACCGAGGAATGACGGACGCCTAATTCCTTGGCCACGGTTTGATACCCTTTCCCTTCTTTGAGATACATATCTACAGCTTTCTGCTTAAATTCAATGGAATGTGTCCTTCGCAAATCTCCCAAAAAAAATCCCCTCCAAGTAGACTTTATTGCGCTTTATTAGCACTTGTCTACTCAAAGGGGATAATATCATCTTAGACTGCCGCTGCTTTTATTAAGCTATTGAACCCGTTATTTCAATAGGATATATCAACGTGAAATATCGAATATCCCTCTGCCAATCAAGTTTGCAGTAACCGGCTTCTTTCCGATATCTCGTGACCAAATAGACAATTGACCGTTATGGTGGATCTCGTGGGCGATCACGTGCCGCATCACTTCGCCGTATTTATGGGCTTCCCGTTTCCCTTCATCCGTGATATCAATCATAATGCGGTCTTCCAGACTATCATTCCAATCATAGACAAATGGAGCGAGTTCCACGTGGCAACGGGCGGAAAAATCCTTTATTTGCTGCAAGCTGGCCACTTCCTCGAACGGAGGGATTTCAATCGCTTTAACTTGTATTCCACCGCATATCCACCCATACTCGACTGCCACAATGTGATACAGCGTGGGAAGGATGTATCCTAAGCCGCCGGTGCGCAATTTCAACAACTCTTCCTCGCTCACCGTATCGCACCAGTCAAACTAATCTTTGCGAACTTGCCAGTTATACTCGATGTCGCAGCCTCCTGTAATAATAAACATTATTACTCCTACCATGATTCGCGATATAATCCTGCTATCCTGCCCGTTCGTATTATGAGGTCAGCCAGTTTTTACTGGTTGACCATTTTTTATATAGTTCTACGATTACGGTAGCCGGGGTAGAACGTCCCTGCCCGTGGGGCATTGACCCCGTCCGCTAAACTGTTCACCCCCTACTTGTAGAAACATGTTTGAGGCTGGTTGGGACTTAGATCTCGTATAACAAGCGAAGCTATGATACTACAAGCAGGACTAGGGGTTACCGGCAAATTATCTTGGAAAAGGAGCGATACAATGAATCCAGTCGTTGGTCTGGATGTATCTAAAGGGGAAAGTCAAGTTCAAGCATTTTTAGACAAGGGTCAGCCATACGGAAAAAGCTTTAGCATTTCGCATACTCGCGAGGGACTAGATACTTTTCTTCACTTTCTCAAGAATGTAGAAAGTATAACTAGTAAACAACCTCCGGTTGTTTTGGAGTC